>NZ_JBDJKZ010000001.1:0-507370 GCF_039673115.1 Stenotrophomonas sp. TWI1183 | reverse complement strand
TTGGAGGGGTGGGTGCGTTCCTCTCCCCCCCTCTCCATCCCCTTTCTTCCTCGCCCCGCCCCCCCCCCCCCCCCCCCCCCCCCCCCCCCCCCCACTTCCAGGCAATTCAAGCGCCGCTTGGCTTTCAGTTCGCAGGCAACGGATCCACATGCCCGCACGCATCGCACGTGCGCAGCTCCAGCGAGGAGTGATAGCGATCGAATACCTTCGGTAGATCCGTCTCGATGTTCTCCAGCGCGAAAAACTCCTCGTACAACTTGTGATTGCACCGCTCGCAGAACCACATCAACCCATCGCGCTCATGCGCCAGCCGCTTGCGCTCCACCACCAGGCCCACACCGCCCGGCGGACGGCGCGGCGAATGCGGCACGCCACCGGGCAACAGGAAAATCTCGCCCGCGCGGATTGGAATGTCGCGTACCGCGCCATCCTCCTGCACCTTCAGCGTCATCTCCCCTTCCAGCTGATAGAACCACTCCGGGCCCTCGTCGTAATGGAAGTCCGTCCGGCTGTTCGGGCCGCCGACCACCATCACGATGAAATCGCCGTTCTCGATCATTTTGTTGCCGACCGGCGGCTTCAGCAGATGCCGGTGTTCCTCGATCCAGCCGAGCAGATTGATGGGGGAGGCAAGCATGGTCGCTGTCCGCAGAAAGGAAGGATCAGTCGCGCCGACCGTGGCGCGGAACGTAGGACAGTGCCTTCTCGTAGGCCGGCTGCAGGTCTTCCGGCGCGCCTACGTCGATGCCCATCTCGCGCACCCGGCCGTCCTTCAGGCTGTAGACCCAGCCGTGCACCATCAGCTTCTGCCCGCGTGCCCATGCGTCCTGCACGATCGTCGAACGGCAGGCATTGACCACCTGCTCGATGACGTTCAACTCGCACAGGCGGGCATGCTTCAGCTCCGGCTCCTCGATCGCGTCCATGATCGCCGCATGCTTCTGCGCCACATCGCCTACGTGGCGCAGCCAGTTGTCGGCCAGGCCGACGCGCGTGTTGTTCAAGCTGGCGTGCACGCCGCCGCAGCCGTAGTGGCCCACGATCAGGATGTGCTTCACCTTCAGCTGGTCCACGGCGTACTGGATCACGCTCAGGCAGTTCAGGTCGGTGTGCACCACCACGTTGGCCACGTTGCGGTGCACGAACACCTCACCCGGTGCCATGCCGATGATCTGGTTGGCCGGCACGCGCGAGTCGGAACAACCGATCCACAGGTATTCCGGGTGCTGCTGCTTGGCCAGCTGGTGGAAGAAATCCGGGTCTTCTTTCTCGATCCGGTCCGCCCATTCGCGGTTGTTCTGCAGCAGCTTGTGGATGTCTTTCATCGTGCGGGGTCCCTGACGTCGGGTGGGGGCAAGGCGTGGCCATCATGGCCGCGTCGTCGCAGGAGTGGGGAAGGTCAGTCGGCGGCGGTGCCGCCCTCGCGGCGCCAGCGCATCCACTGCGCCAGCTCGCGGGATGCCGGGGCGTCCAGTGCCGACAGCGCGTCGATCACGCTGGACTGGTTGGCTTCGGGGTGGTTCTGGCTGAGCTTGAGTTTGATCTGCACCTGCGCCGGCCGGAACCGGAAACCGACGATGCCGCCGAGCATGCGCTGCTGGCGGGGGCTCGATCGGCAGCAGGTCCCAGTCACCCCCTACCTGTGCTTCGTAGTGCGCGCTCAGGCCGTCCAGCATGGCGATCAGCGTGTCCGGTTCGGTGGTCGGTTCCAGCACGCCACGCAGTTCCGCAGCCGCGTAGTTCCAGGTCGGTACGCGCGCCTGCGCGGCTTTATCCGGATACCAGCCTGGCGATATGTACGCGTGCGGGCCCTGCACCAGCATCAACGCCGGGCCGGCGTGTCCCGCCTGCGGGTTGGGCCTGGCCCAGTGGCCTTCGATCAGGATGCCGTCGGCATCGCGCTTGTACAGCACCGGCAGGCGGGTGGCCTGCGGCAGACCATCGGGCCCGGTGGTGACCAGGGTGACGAACGCATCACGCGCCAGCAGTCTGTCCAGCCAGATCAGGTCGGTCTCGACGAAGGCGGATGGGATGAACATCGCCGGTTACGCCCGCGCGCCCAGGCTCTGGACCATGCGGCCGTGCAGCGCGTCGTCGCTGTCGGCCTGCGGCGGCTGCACTTCATGCAGCGAGAAGCCGCGCACCAGGGCGTCTTCTTCGTCCAGGCCGTCGTAGGCGACGAACTCGGCGTCGAACAGCTGCGAGCGCGCGGTGTCTTCACTGTCGTAGCTCAGCGTGTTGCCGTCGCTGTCCAGCACTTCGGCGGTGCCCGCCGGGCGGATCCGCAGTCGGGCCCAGATCAGCGTGTTGCCGAGGCTGGCCAGGAACCACTCGTCGTGGTGGGAAGTGTCGTCGTTCATGTCAGTACCATCGAAAGCAGCCAGAGCAGGGCAGCCATGCCCAGTCCGGCAAGAAGAGTAAGCAGCGAGAGCCAGGCCGGCGTGGCCAGGCCGGTCAGCGAGCGGTCGCTGCTCTGGCGATAGTCACGGCCGAGCAGCCAGCGCAGCGCATCCGGGCGCAGGAATGCGCCCGTACCGAAACGATCCGCCAGCGCCGGATGACGGTCGCGGATGTGGACCAGGGTCAGCGGCCAGAAGATCACGAAGGCACTGAACCCGGCGATCGCCACGCCGACGAAACACAGCGCGAAGAACAGGGTCATGGGCTCGGTGCCTCCGTGGTCGGGATCAGAATTCGGCGCTGCCCGGTGCGCGCGGGTAGGGGATCGCGTCGCGGATGTTGCTCAGCCCGCAGACGTAGACCACCAGGCGCTCGAAGCCCAGGCCGAAACCGGCGTGCGGCACCGAACCGTAGCGGCGGAAATCGCGGTACCAGCCGTAATGCTCCGGATCGAGGCCGAACTGCGCCATGCGCGCATCGAGCACGTCCAGGCGCTCTTCGCGCTGGCTGCCGCCGATGATCTCGCCGATGCCCGGGGCCAGCACGTCCATCGCGGCGACGGTCTTGCCGTCATCGTTCAGGCGCATGTAGAAGGCCTTGATGTGCTCGGGGTAGTTGGTCACCACCACCGGGCGGCCGATGTGTTCTTCGGTCAGCCAGCGCTCGTGCTCGGTCTGCAGGTCCAGGCCCCATTCGACCGGGAAGTCGAACTTCTTGTCGGCCTTCTGCAGCAGCTTCACCGCTTCGGTGTAGTCGATCTGCTCGAACGGGGCGTTGATGAAGCCTTCCAGCTTGGTGATCGCGTTCTTGTCCACGCGCTCGGCCAGGAAGGCCAGGTCATCGCCGCGCTCATCGAGCACCGCGCGGAACAGGTACTTCAGGAACTGCTCGGCCAGGCGCGCGTCTTCGGCCAGATCGGCGAAGGCGATTTCCGGCTCGATCATCCAGAACTCCGCCAGGTGGCGGGTGGTGTTGGAGTTCTCGGCACGGAAGGTCGGGCCGAAGGTGTAGACCTTGCTCAGCGCCAGGCAGTACGCCTCGACGTTCAGCTGGCCGGACACGGTCAGGAAGGTTTCCTTGCCGAAGAAGTCGCGGCTGAAATCCACCTCGCCCTTGTCGTTGCGCGGCAGGTTGGCCATGTCCAGGGTAGAGACCCGGAACATCTGGCCGGCACCTTCGGCGTCGGACGTGGTCACGATCGGGGTGCTGATCCAGTTGAAGCCGTTCTGGTGGAAGAACCGGTGCACGGCCTGGGCCAGGCAGTTGCGGATGCGGGTGACCGCGCCGAACAGGTTCGTGCGCGGGCGCAGGTGCGCCACTTCGCGCAGGAACTCCGGGCTCATCGGCTTGGGCTGGATCGGGTAGGTCAGCGGATCTTCGACCAGGCCGACGATCTCGATGTCGCTGGCCTGGATCTCGAAGGACTGGCCCTTGCCCTGGGACTTGACCAAGGTGCCGCGGGCGATCACCGAGCAGCCCGGGGTCAGGCTCTTGATGTCGTCGAAATTGGCCAGGGTGTCATTGGCCACCACCTGGATGGGGGCGAAGCAGGAGCCATCGGTGACATTGACGAAGGCAAGCGCCGCAGAGCCGCGCACCGTGCGGACCCATCCGCGTACTGTTGCCTCGCCGCCTTCCGGGATCTTCCCGGCAAGCGCATGTTCAACGCTGACCACCGTCATGACTTGAATCCTCTGTTGATCGACTCGATCTCTGAACACGGAGTTTAACGGGTGCGGTGTTCGGCTTGCGAGGCATTTTTCGCGCGCTCTCCGGGGCTGCGCGCCATGTGAACCGCAGCGACGGCCGTCGAAGCCGGGCCGCGCCATACCCTCTATAATGATCACGATCCGCTGGAGTTGCCTGTCATGGCCGTAAGCCTTACCCCTGTTGCCTTTGCCCGTGTGCAGAAGTTCGTCGAACAGACCCCCGGCGCGCTGGGCCTGCGTTTCGGCGTGACCCGCACCGGCTGTTCCGGCTGGGGCCACATCACCGATCTGGCCCGCGATGAGCGCGAGGGCGACACCGTCTTCGAGCAGGACGGGGTCCGCATCTATGTGGATGCCACCAGCTTGGACCTGGTCGACGGCACTGAAATCGACTTCGGCAAGCATGGACTGAGCGAGACCTTCACGTTCAGGAACCCGAACGCGACCGCCGAATGCGGCTGCGGCGAGAGCTTCACGACCGAGGCCGACAAGGCCTGATCGCCCGCGCGCCGGGCCTGTTGCGCCCGCTCGGCTTGCCTGAAACCCCTTCTGCTGCCACAATGCGCGGCTTCCTGCCTGATTCCGGGCAGGACCCTTGCCCCACCGCGTTCACCTGCGGGGGGCTGTCCGGCCCTCAAAGGGCCACATCCGAAAGGTAAAAACACATGAGTCGTCATTACGAAGTCGTGTTCCTGGTCCATCCGGACCAGAGCGAACAGGTCCCGGCCATGATCGAGCGCTACAAGGCGCTGGTCGAGAACGGCAGCGGCACCATCCACCGTCTGGAAGATTGGGGCCGTCGTCAGCTGGCTTACCCGATCCAGAACCTGGTGAAGGCCCACTACGTCATGCTCAACATCGAGTGCGACCAGGCCGTGCTGAGCGAGCTGGTGGAAAGCTTCCGCTTCAACGACGCCGTGCTGCGCAACCTCGTCATCAAGCGTGACGAAGCTGACACCGAGCAGTCGCTGATCATGAAGAGCAAGGACGAGAAGGGTGACAAGCCCGAGCGTGGCGAGCGTCGTCGTCGTGATGACGAAGAAGGTGAAACCACCCCCGCCGCCGCTGACACCGATGCCGGCGAAGACGCCGCTTCGGCCGCTTAAGGAGCACTGACATGTCCAAGTTCTTCCGTCGTCGCAAGTTCTGCAAGTTCACGGCCGAAGGTGTCAAGGAGATCGATTACAAGGATCTCAACACCCTGCGCCAGTACCTCACCGAGAACGGCAAGATCGTGCCGAGCCGCGTGACCGGTACCAAGTCGAAGTACCAGCGCCAGCTGGCAACGGCCGTCAAGCGCGCCCGTTTCCTGGCCCTGATTCCGTACACCGACAACCACGACGTCTGATGAAGGCAGGCGGCCTTGCGGCCGCCGCTTTCGCGGATCTGGCCGCCCGCGCCCATGGCGTCGGGCGGTTTCCAGGTCTGCCGTTCGGATATTCGGACAGCCATCCGCTGCGGGGCCTGAGCCTCGCTAACGAATACATATTTGGAGCTACACCATGAAGCTGATTCTTCTTCAGAAGGTCACCAACCTCGGCGGTCTGGGCGATCTGGTCGACGTGAAGCCGGGCTACGGCCGCAACTTCCTCGTCCCGACCGGCAAGGCCGTTCCGGCCACCGCGACCAACGTGGCTGAGTTCGAAGCCAAGCGCGCTGATTACGAAGCCAAGGCCCAGTCGATCCACGCTGACGCCGAAGCCCGCAAGGCGCAGCTGGAAGGCAAGAGCGTCACGATCGCTGCGAACGCTTCGACCGAAGGCAAGCTGTACGGTTCGGTCGGCCCGCGCGATATCGCCGAAGCCTTCACCGCTGCCGGCCTGCCGCTGGAAAAGAGCGAAGTGATCCTGGGCGAAGGCGCGTTCCGCAACGTGGGCGAGTACGAGGTGACCGTTCACCTGCACGCCGACGTCGAAACCACCGTCAAGGTGGTTGTGGAAGCCGAAAAGGCCTGATCCCTGCCGAAAGGCTGGAGTCACTGAAACGGGCGCCCGCGAGGGTGCCCGTTTTTGTTTGTGGTGGCGGCAACAGCAACAGCAACAGCAACAGCAACAGCAACAGCAACAGCAACAGCAACGGCTGGGCGCCTTGGTTGCCGCGGTGGGAGGGCGCCGGGTAGCCCGGCCCGGGACCCGCCGTGAACCCGTCCATGGGGGCTCGTAATGCGCCATCCATGGCGCCTTACGGTCCCGGGCCGGGCTACCCGGCACCCTCCAGCGTGGTTTCCGGTGTGGCGGTTGGGAGGGCAGGGCAACCTCAGCGTTCCAGGGCAGGCGGGCTCTGCGCCATTGGATAGACGGCCGGCTTGGGTAGATCCACGCCATGCGTGGATGCTTTGGGTTCCAGGTACGGCCCCAGCCACGCATGGCGTGGCTCTACCCCCGTTCCGGCGCGTCGACGATGGAGGGTCAGCTCGACCAGCTTGGCCAACTCGGCCAGCTTGGGTCCGGTCCCAGCTGTTCCGGGCCGTTGCGCCTTGGCTGTTGCGCCTTGGTTGTTCTGCCTTGGCTGTTCCCCCGCACACCAGCCCTGTGTCTACGGGATGGCGTGGGTGGGGTGGCGGGACCGTAAGGCGCCATGGATGGCGCATTACGAGCCCCCATGGACGGGTTCACGGCGGGTCCCGCGACCCCACCCGCGCCGTCCCGCCTCGGGTTACCCGAAAATGCGGCTTCGGCTTCGGCTTCGGCTTCGGCTTCCGCTTCGGCGTTGGCCCCAGCTCCAGCTGCCACCAGGTCCCCGCAGCCCGCTGAACACCCGCCCCGTTATACTCAGGCTATCGCGTCGCCCCCGGGGCCATTGAAACCCTGCAACATCAATGGCTTGAAGGGTAAATCCGCTCCGTAATCCACCATGGTGGGGGTCGCTTCAGGCCTTCGCCCGGAAAACCATCACGCCATGCGTCTGTCCACGATCAAGCTGTCCGGATTCAAATCCTTCGTCGATCCGACCACGCTGCACCTGCCGACCAACATGACCGGCGTGGTGGGCCCCAATGGCTGTGGCAAATCGAACATCATCGACGCCGTGCGCTGGGTCATGGGCGAAAGCTCCGCCAGCCGCCTGCGCGGCGACTCGCTCACCGACGTGATCTTCTCCGGCTCCTCCGCCCGCAAGCCCGTCTCGCAGGCCGTCGTCGAACTGATCTTCGACAACACCGACCACACCATCACCGGCGAATACGCCTCGTTCAACGAGATCTCGGTCAAGCGTACCGTCAGCCGCGACGGCAGCAGCAACTACTACCTCAACGGCACCAAGTGCCGCCGACGCGACATCACCGATCTGTTCCTGGGTACCGGCCTGGGGCCGCGCAGCTACTCGATCATCGAACAGGGCATGATCAGCAAGATCATCGAGGCCCGCCCCGAAGACCTGCGCGTGTACCTCGAAGAAGCCGCCGGCATCTCCAAGTACAAGGAACGCCGCAAGGAAACCGAAACCCGCATCCGCCACACGCGCGAGAACCTGGATCGTCTCGGCGACCTGCGCGAGGAAATCGGCAAGCAGCTCGAGCACCTCAAGCGCCAGGCCCGCCAGGCCGAGCAGTACCAGGCGCTGCAGGAAGAGCGCAAGGTCAAGGATGCCGAGTGGAAGGCGCTGGAATACCGCGGCCTGGACGGTCGCCTGGGCGGACTGCGCGAAGCGCTGTCGCGCGAAGAAACCCGCCTGCAGCAGCTGATCGCCGAGCAGCGCGATGCCGAGGCCCGGATCGAAACCAGCCGGCTGCGCCGCGAAGAAGCGTCCGATGCGCTCAACACCGCGCAGGCCGAGGTCTACCAGGTCGGCAGCACGCTGGCGCGCCTGGAGCAGCAGATCCAGCACCAGCGCGAAATGTCGCAGCGACTCAACAAGGCGCGCGATGAAGCACAGCAGGCGCTGGCCGATCTGGGTCAGCACATCAGCGGCGATGAGGCCAAGCTGATGGTGCTGCGCGAGGCGGTGGACGATGCCGAGCCGCGCCTGGAGCAGCTGCAGGAAGAAAACGAAATCAAGCAGGAAGCCCTGCGCGATGCCGAGGCCCGTCTGGCCGATTGGCAGCAGCGGTGGGAAAGCCATACCCGCAGCACCTCCGAGGCGTCGCGTGCCGGCGAGGTGGAACGCACCCGCGTGGACTACCTGGACCGCCAGGTGCTCGAAGCCGACCGTCGCCGCGAATCGCTGCAGGCCGAACGCGCCGGGCTGGACCTGGACGCGCTCGCCGAGGTGTTCGAGGAGCTGCATATCCAGCATGAGACCCAGAAAGCCTCGCTGGATGTGCTCAACGAGCAGGTCGAAGAACGCAAGATCGCCGTGGCAGGGCTGCAGGATCGCCAGCGCACCGGGCAGACCGAGCTGGCCGAGATCCGCAAGCAGGCCCAGGCCGCCCGCGGCCGGCTGTCGTCGCTGGAAACCCTGCAGCAGGCCGCACTTGGCCAGGAGCAGGGCGCTGCCGTGGCGTGGCTGAAGGCACGCGGGCTGGATTCGGGCGCGCGCGTCGGCGAGCGCCTGACCGTGGAAAGTGGCTGGGAAAACGCCGTGGAAAGCGCGCTCGGTCAGCTGATCGAAGGCGTGCTGGTCGATGCCCCCGAAGCGCTGGTGGACGCACTGGGCGAACTCGGCGAAGGCCGTATCGCGCTGGTCTCGGCCGAGCAGGACGCGCTGACCGTCGCGCCGACCTCGCTGGCCGCGAAAGTGCAGGGCCCGACCGCGATCCGTCGCCTGCTCGCGCGCCTGCATGCCGCCGAGGATCTCGAGGCGGCGCGTGCGCTGCAGGCAACGCTGGGCGAGGGCGATTCGGTGATCACCCGTGGCGGTGAGCGCCTGGGCGAGGGCTGGGTGCGGGTGTCGCGCTCCGGCGCGGCCAAGCAGGGCGCGCTGCTGCGTGAGCGCGAGATCGTCACCCTGCGCGAGCAGATTGAAACCCTGCAGGACCGCGAAGCCGCGCTGGAGCAGCAGTTGGCCGGCTTCCGTGACCAGTTGCTGGCCGGCGAGCAGCAGCGCGAAGACGCGCAGCGCCAGTTGTATCTGGCCCACCGCAGCGTCTCCGAACTGGGTGGGCAGCTGCAGAGCCAGCAGGGCAAGGTGGAAGCCGCGCGCACCCGCATCGATCGCATCGAAGGCGAACTGGTGCAGCTGCTGGAAACGCTGGATGCCGGTCGTGAGCAGGTGCGCGAAGCACGCTCGCGCCTGGACGACGCGGTCACCAGCATGGGCGATCTGGAATCGGTGCGGGCCGCGCTGGAAGGCGAGCGTCGGCAGCTCACCGATGCCCGCGACCAGGCCCGCGACCAGGCGCGCAACGTGCGCGAAGCGGCGCATTCGCTGGCCTTGACCCTGGAATCGCAACGCGCGCAGATGGCCTCGCTCAGCCAGGCGCTGGAGCGCATGAGCACGCAGCGCGGGCAGTTGGATACCCGGTTGGGCGAACTGCATTCGCAGCTCGACGAAGGCGATTCCCCGGTCAAGACGCTGGAAGCCGAACACCAGAACGCATTGGGCGAGCGCGTGCGCGCCGATCGCGTGCTGGGTGAGGCCCGCACCCTGCTGGACGGCATCGATGCCGAACTGCGTACGTTCGAACAGACCCGCCACCAGCGCGACGAACAGGCGCTGGCGCAGCGCGAGCGGATTTCCCAGCGCAAGCTGGACCAGCAGGCGCTGGTGCTCAGTGCCGACCAGCTGTCGGCGTCGGTGGAGAAAGCCGGCTTCGTGCTGCAGGACGTGATCAACGGGCTACCCGAAGATGCGCGCGTCACCGACTGGGAGCAGGCCGTGCACCAGATCGATGGCCGCATGCGCCGCCTGGAGCCGGTCAACCTGGCCGCCATCCAGGAATACGGCGAGGCTTCGCAGCGTTCGGAGTATCTGGACGCGCAGAACACCGACCTCACCACCGCGCTGGAAACGCTGGAAGACGCGATCCGCAAGATCGACCGCGAGACCCGCGGCCGCTTCAAGGACACCTTCGATCGCGTCAACGCCGGCGTGCAGCAGCTGTATCCGCGCCTGTTCGGTGGTGGCCACGCTTACCTGGAACTGACAGGTGAAGACCTGCTCGACACCGGTGTTGCGATCATGGCGCGGCCGCCGGGCAAGCGGGTTTCGAGCATCTCGCTGCTGTCCGGTGGCGAGAAGGCGATGACCGCGGTGGCGCTGGTGTTTGCGATCTTCCAGCTCAACCCGGCCCCGTTCTGCCTGCTGGACGAGGTGGACGCGCCGTTGGATGAAGCCAACGTCGGTCGCCTGGCCAACATGGTCAAGGAAATGAGCGAGAAGGTTCAGTTCCTGTTTGTGAGCCACAACAAGGCCACGATGGAAGCTGCGCACCAGCTGTCCGGCGTGACCATGCGCGAACCGGGCGTCAGCCGACTGGTCAGTGTCGACCTGGAGGAAGCCGCACGATTGGCGGGCGCGGCGTGACGTGCCATCCTTAAGTACCTGAATGATTTAGCCGGAGAACCTCCCGAATGTCCGACATGGCACTGCTCCGCATCGGCATCCTGGCCGCCGGCCTGCTGTTGATCGCTGCGATCTTCCTGTTTGGCCGTCCGAAAAAGAAAGTGCAGGGCCGCCGCGTCGAGGGCGCCGAAGGCGCCAACGGCCAGCGCCGCGAGCCCGTGCTGGGCGACGGCGAGAGCCCGGCCGACGGCGCTGCGCCCGTGGTGGGCGAAGACGGCGTGACCCAGCCCGAGCTCGGCCTGCCCGAGGTGGACGCGGGTCCGGCCAGCGACCTGGGCAAGCGCACCACCCAGGATTTCGACAAGATCGTCTCGCTGTTCGTTGCCGCCCGCGCAGGCGAGCAGCTGCGGGGCGAAGACATCGTGGTCGCGGCCGAAAAGACAGGCCTGGTGTTCGGCCATATGAATGTCTTCCACCGCCTGGTCGAAGGCCACCCCGAGCGCGGCCCGATCTTCTCGATGGCCAGCATCATGAAGCCGGGCAGTTTCGACATGGCCAACATCCGCGAGATGGAAACGCCGGCGATCGCTTTCTTCCTGACCCTGCCGGCGCCGCTGACCGCGCTGGATGCCTGGGAAAAGATGCTGCCGACCGTGCAGCGCATGGGCGAACTGCTCGATGGCGTGGTGCTCGATGACAGCCGCAACGCCTTGGGCCGCCAGCGCATCGCGCACATCCGCGACGAACTGCGCGCCTACGACCGCCAGCACCAGGCCCCGCCGCTGACCAAGGCCCCGCGTTGGTGATCAAGCAGAGCCGACCAACGGTCGGCTCTAGCCGTTCTCGCTGACGACCGCCTCGAACGCCTCACGGAACCGCGCCATCTCGGCCTCGGTCCCCACTGTCACCCGCACCCGCTGCGGCCAGATCGGCCAGCTGCGGCCGATCACCACGCCGCGCGCGGCCATGGCGGCGGAGAACGCAGCGCCGTCGCGCTGCACGTCGACCACGAAACAGTTCGCCTCCGAAGGCACGCACGCAAAGCCGCGCTGGCCCAGCCAGCGGACGGTGTTCTGCCGCACCAGTGCATTGTCCGCCTTGCGCTGTGCGATCAGCCCGGGATCGCGCAGGCTCGCCAGCCCTGCCGCCATCGCGGTCACCGGCAGCGGGTTGTCGCCCAGGCTGGCCAGTTCCTTCAAGCGGTCCGGATGCGCCGCGGCCACGCCCAGGCGCAGGCCGGCCATGCCGTAGAGCTTGGAGAAGGTGCGCAGCACGATCACATCGTCGCGCTGCATCACCTGGCCGATCACCGAGCGCTGCTCGCTGTACTGCAGGTAGGCCTCATCCACGAGCACCCGGGTCTTCGCCGGCTTGTGGGCGAGCAGCCAGGCGATGTCGGCCGCCGGAGTGATCGAGCCGGTGGGATTGTTGGGATTGCACAGGTACAGCAGGCCGGCATCGACCTTAGCGGCCGCCGCCGCCATCGCCCGCACATCGTGTGCACCAACGGCGCGCAGCGGAACCTTGGCCACGGTCGCGCCCCGCGCGGCGGCGAGATCGCCCAGTGCCTCGAAGGTGGGATCGGCAACGACCAGCCCTGCAGCGGGCGAGGTCCACAGCACCGCCGCCCGGTTCAGCGGCTCGCTCGATCCCGGATACAGCCGCACGTGCTCCTTGCCGAGGCCTTCCTGCTGGGCGAACAGGTCGCGCAGTTCGCCGGCCAGGCCGAACAGATAGCGCCCGCTGCTGGTGACGATGTCGCGCGCCGCTGCCTGCGCGGCGGGCGATGGTCCGTACGGGCATTCGTTGAAGTTGAGCAGCACCGGTCCGCCGGCGTGCGGAAGGGCGCGCGCAGGTGCGGCCGACGTGGGCATCATGCCGAGGCCGGACAACGCCAGGCCGGTACCGGCCAGCTGCAGGAAAGAGCGACGGGACGCGGCGAGGGCAGGGGTCACGGGACACCGGAAACGAGGGGTTCGGCGCACGCTAGCGCCCCTGCGGAGCGGCGGCAAGCGTTCTTCACCGCGCGCAGGCGCGGGGGGAGGGGTAAAATTGAATGCCCCACCAGGATTGCCTTCCGCATGACCCCCAGTCCCGCCGCACGTGCCGACGTCCTGCGCCGCCAGATCGAGGATGCCGGCAAGGCATACCACGAGCGCGACGAGCAGCTGATCCCCGACGTCGAGTACGACCTGCTGGTGCGTGAGCTGGAAGCGATCGAGCAGGCGCACCCGGAACTGGCCCGCGCCGACTCCCCGACCCGGCAGGTCGGTGGCAAGGCCTCCTCGCGCTTCGCCGAGGTCCGCCATGCGGTGCCGATGCTGTCGCTGGGCAACGCCTTCAGCGATGAGGAAGTGCAGGATTTCGTGCGCCGCATCGGCGAGCGCCTGCGCCGCAGCACGCTGTATTTCTCCGCCGAACCCAAGCTTGACGGCCTGGCGATCAGCCTGCGCTACGAGAACGGCCGGTTCGTGCAGGGCGCGACGCGGGGCGATGGCGCCACCGGCGAAGACGTCAGTGCGAACCTGCGCCAGATCGCCGTGATCCCGCAGACCTTGAAAGGCGCCGGTTGGCCCGACGTGCTGGAAGTGCGTGGCGAGGTCTACATGGCCCGTGCCGATTTCGAAGCCTACAACGCCGATGCACGCCTGCATGACGGCAAGGTGCTGGCCAATCCGCGCAACGCCGCTGCCGGGTCGCTGCGCCAGCTTGATCCGAAGATGAGCGCCAAGCGGAAGCTCAGCTTCTACGCCTATGGCATCGGCCAGGTCGATGGCGGTGAACTGCCGGCCACGCATTCGGCCACGCTGGCCCAGCTGCGCGAGTGGGGCTTCCCGGTCAGCGATCTGTGCCAGGTGGTGGAAGGCGCGGACGGACTGCTCGCCTATTACCGTGGCATCGGTGAGCGCCGCGATGGCTTGGCGTTCGATATCGACGGCGTGGTCTACAAGCTCGACGATCGCGCCGGCCAGGAACAGATGGGCTTCGTCGCCCGTGCGCCGCGCTGGGCGATCGCGCACAAGTTCCCGGCGCAGGAACAGACCACCACGGTGGAGGCGATTGAAATCCAGATCGGCCGCACCGGCGCGGCGACGCCGGTCGCGCGCCTGGCGCCGGTCGCGGTGGCGGGCGTGATCGTCTCCAACGCGACGCTGCACAATGCCGACCAGATCGCGCGCCTGGATGTCCGCGTGGGCGACACGGTGATCGTGCGTCGCGCCGGCGATGTGATCCCCGAAGTGGTCAGCGTGATTGCCGACCGCCGCCCTGCCGGGACCCGGCCGTGGCAGATGCCGTCGCAGTGCCCGGTGTGCGGTTCGGAGATCGTCCGCGAAGAGGGCGAGGCGGCCTGGCGCTGCTCGGGTGAGTTGAGCTGCCCGGCGCAGCGGAAGGAAGCCATCGCGCACTTTGCCTCGCGCCGCGCGATGGATATCGACGGCCTGGGCGGCAAGTACATCGAGACGCTGGTCGACGCCGGCATCGTGCGCGGTGTGGCCGATCTGTATCGTCTGCAGCGCGACCAGCTGCTGCAGCTCAAGCTGGTGCTGGATGCCGAGTCGCCCGAGGCGCTGGCCAGCCAGGTTGGCCTGCACCTGCCGCCGGAAGGCAGTGGCGAATACCTCCGCAGCCTGCTCAAGCTGGACGGCAGCGACGAGGCGTGGCGCGCGCAGGCGCTGGCGATGCCGGCCACGTTCACCTGGAACACGAAGAAGATCGCGACCAAGTGGGCCGACAACCTGATCGCCGCGATCGATGCCAGCCGCACCACCACGCTGGAGCGCCTGCTGTTCGCGCTGGGCATCGAGCACGTCGGCGAGAGCACCGCCAAGGCCCTGGCGACCTGGTTCGGTGATCTCGAGCTGATCCGCCATCTGCCGTGGCCGCTGTTCAAGCGCGTGCCGGACATCGGCGGTGAGGTCGCGCGCTCGCTCGGCCACTTCTTCGAGCAGGCCGGCAACCAGGAGGCGATCGATGCGCTGCTGCAGGTCGGTCAGGTCCGCATCAGCGATGTGCATCCGCCGATCGCCAAGCTGCGCGAGGGGCTGGATTTCGCGCAGCTGCTGGTCGAAGCCGAGATTCCGGGCATAACCCGCCTGCGCGCCGAGAAGCTGGTCGCCATGCTGCCGGATGCGGCCTCGGTGCTGGATGCCGAGCCGGTGCGTTTCGTGGCGGCCGGATTGCCCAACGAGGTGGCGCTCGGCCTGGCCGACTGGTTGGACAGCGACGGTCATGGCCCGATGCTGCTCAAGGCCGAGGACTACCGCCGGAAGCTGCTGGCCCTGGCGCCGGAACAGGCCGAGCAGGCCGCGGGCCCGCTGGAGGGTCAGACCGCCGTGCTGACCGGCACGCTGGCGCAGATGAATCGCGATGAGGCCAAGGCGCGGCTGGAAGCGCTGGGCGCCAAGGTGGCCGGCAGTGTGTCGAAGAAGACCTCCTTCGTTGTCGCCGGTGCCGAGGCCGGCTCCAAACTGACCAAGGCGCAGGAACTGGGCGTGCCGGTCTGGGACGAAGACCAGCTGGTGGCCTTCCTCGCGCAGCACTGAATCTGTCGCGGGGCCGTCGTGCCCCGCGATCCGTCCTTCAAAGAGAACCCGCATGCATACCGTCCCCCTCGATTTCCGCCTGGCCACCGTGGCCGACACCGAGCTGTTGATCGGGCTGATGCGCGATTTCTACGCCGAAGACAAACTCGATTTCGACGACACCCGCGTGCGCAGGGCCCTGGCGTCGCTGCTGGAAGATCCGCGCAACGGCGAAGTGCTGTTGTGGCTGGACGAGGCGGGCAGCGTGGTCGGCTACGGCGCGCTGGCGATGGGCTTCAGCCTGGAGCAGGGCGGTCACTTCGCGCTGCTGGACGAGCTGTACCTGGGCCATGCCGCACGCGGCCGCGGCCGCGGCAAGCAGGCGCTGGCCATCCTGGAACAGCGTGCGAACGCACGCGGGGTGGAGCGCATGCGGCTGGAAGTGAACCACCACAACGAACTCGCGCGCCGGCTGTACCTGGCGACCGGGTACGTCGACGACACCCGCGACCTGCTGACCCTGCCGCTAGCGCAGCGCCTGAAGGACGCGCGCGCATGATCGCAGCGCTGCACCAGCGTGCCGCGCTCAACGCGCTGATCCGCAGCTTCTTCGCCGCGCGTGACGTACTGGAGGTGGAAACGCCGATCCTGTCCGCCGCTGGCAACACCGAGCCGAACATCGACAGCTTCCATACCCGTTTCAGCGGGCATGTCGATGCAGGCACGCCGCAGCGCTGGCTGCGCACCTCGCCGGAGTTCCCGCTCAAGCGGCTGCTCGCCGCGGGGGTGGGCGACTGCTACGAACTCGGCCGCGTGTTCCGCAACGGCGAGGCCGGTGGTCGCCACAATCCCGAGTTCACCATGCTGGAGTGGTATCGGGTGGGCTGGAACCATCACCGTCTGATCGACGAGACCGCGACCCTGGTACGCGACGCACTCCGGCTGGTCCAGCGCGAGGCCACGCTGCAGGTGATCGATTACCGTGCGCTCTACCAGCAGCATGTCGGGCTGGACCCGTTCGAGGCGACGCTGGAACAGCTGCAGGCGCCCTTGTCCGCCGTGCGCATCGACGCCGGGGGATTGACCCGCGATGACTGGCTCGATCTGCTGATGACCCACTGCATCCAGCCGCACTTCCGTGACGACACGATGACGGTGGTCCATGACTGGCCGGCGACCCAGGCGGCGTTGGCGAGGATCCGCCCGGGCACGCCGCCGCTGGCGGAGCGCTTCGAGCTCTACCTGGGCAGCGTGGAATTGGCCAACGGCTATCACGAGCTGAACGATGCGGCTGAACAGCGTGCGCGCTTTGGACGCGACCATGCGATCCGCACGGCACGTGGCGATGTACTGCCGCCGCTCGATGAACACCTGCTGGCGGCCCTGCCGGCGCTGCCCGATTGCGCGGGCGTGGCGGTCGGCGTGGATCGCCTGTTGATGGCGATGAACCGCACCGGCCGGATCGCCGATGTGCTGGCCTTCGATTTCGCCCGGGCCTGAGGTGTATTTGACGCATCCGCGTCTTGCACGGGGTGCATGATGATGCTCTGATCACACGGGATGTCCGAAGGTGGTCATGTGATCGTTCAGGCGTGGCGGGGATCGTGTTGATGAAGCTGTTGGTAGGCGCGGGCATGCCCCTGTGGCCGGTGTTGCTGTGGACTGCGCTGATGCCCGAAACGGCCTTGGCGCAGGCGGGCGGGTATGCCGGCCAGGTCGTGCGTTGCGAATCCCGTGACATGGAGTGGGTGCATTGCGATGTGCCGACCGAAGGCGGCGTGGATCTGATCCGCCAGCTGTCCGACAACAGCTGCGTGCGTGGCTCGGAGTGGGGCACTGACCGCTCCGGCGTGTGGGTCACCCTGGGCTGCCGTGCCGAGTTCCGCGCGCGGACCGCGGCCGCCGCGCCGCGCGCCGATGGCGAACGCCGCACCCGCCGCGTGGTCCGCTGCGAATCCAATGGCCGTCCGCAGAACTGTCCGGTCGTGCTGCAGGGGGCGCCGGTCCGCCTGCTTCGCCAGCTCACCTCGTTGCCCTGCCGCGAAGGCCACAGCTGGGGCTACCGCCGCAATGAAATCTGGGTGACCCGTGGCTGCCAGGGCGAATTCGAAGTCGGCGCCGCCGATGGCACTGGCTTCCTCAACGTGCCGCGCATCCTTGTCTGTGAATCCAAGTCGCGCCAGCGACGCTTCTGCGGAGCGGGCATCACCCACGGCGTCACCCTCAACAAGCAGCTGTCCGGCACCCCGTGCGAGCAGGGCAGCAGCTGGGGCTGGGACAGCCGCGGCGTGTGGGTGGACAAGGGCTGCCGCGCCGAATTCGCGGTCAACTGAGCGCCCGATTCCGTGTGCAACGGTGCGCCGTTACAATGGCCGCATGAACGCATCCACCGACATCGATTACGCCCGCTACGACCATATCCGCCCGATCCTGTGGACCGGCGAGAGCCTGCAGCTGCTCGACCAGCGCAAACTGCCGTTCATCGTCGAACACGTGGAGTGCCGCGACAGCGACGCGGTCGCCGAGGCCATCCACGCACTGACCGTGCGCGGCGCGCCCGCGATCGGCATTGCTGCCGCCTGGGGCGTGGTGCTGGCGGCCAACGAGGTCCAGGCCGATGATGGTACCGAGGCCCTGCTGAAGCTCGAACCGGCCCTGCAGCGGCTCAACGCCTCCCGCCCGACCGCGGTGAACCTGGCCTGGGCGCTGGCCCGGATGCGCCGCGCGCTGGCGCCGGCCGGTAGCGACTGGCGCCAGGTGCTGGCCGCCGAGGCCCAGGCCATCGCCGAAGAAGACCTTGCCGCCAACCGCCACATGGGCGCACTGGGCGCCGGCCTGATCGATGCAGGCAGCGGGGTGCTCACGCATTGCAACACCGGCTCGCTGGCCACCGCCGGTTTCGGTACCGCCCTGGGCGTGATCCGCGCGGGCATGGCCCAGCACCGCATCGCGCGCGTGTTCGCCGGCGAGACCCGGCCGTGGCTGCAGGGCGCACGCCTGACCGTCTGGGAGCTGCAGCAGGACGGCATCGACGCCACCCTGATCGCCGACTCGGCGGCCTCGCACCTGATGAAGACCGGGGCGGTGCAGTGGGTCATCGTCGGTGCGGATCGCATCTGCGCCAACGGTGATACCGCCAACAAGATCGGCACCTACCAGCTGGCCATCGCCGCCCGCCACCACGGGGTGAAGTTCATGGTCGTGGCGCCGTCCTCCACGGTGGACATGGACACCGCCGATGGCGAGCAGATCGAGATCGAACAGCGCGACCCGGGCGAGCTTTATGGCGTGGGCGGCACCCGCACCGTCGCCGAGGGCATCGCGGCCTGGAACCCGGTCTTCGACGTCACCCCGGGCAGCTTGATCGATGCCATCGTGACCGAGCGCGGGGTGATCCTGAACCCGACGGTGGCCAATATGCAGGCCGCCTTCGGCTGAGGACTGGCGCGGCGCGTGCCACGACGCGTGCCACGACCAATGGTCGTAGCCTACCCGGGCTAACTGGTAGTGCCGGCCGCTGGCCGGCTCCTCGCCATCTTCGGTGGGACAGCGCCGATGCCGGGTATGTCTGGAGCCGGCCAGCGGCCGGCACTACCGGGCGTGCGTCGCGCGGGTCGCCTCCCGGCAACGCCCCCGTAAGTTCCTGATTCTTGACGGTAAAACGCCCGTAAAAGCAGGCGGAGAACGGCCCGCTGTGGTAGAATCCAACGGTTAATCGAGATTCCGGCGCAACCGCCCCGAAAGGGCGGCCGCGACGGACTGGACCGCTACCAGACAACGGAACCCGAATGGCAGAAACCGCCAAGGAAATCATCCAGGTCAACCTGGAAGACGAGATGCGCAAGAGTTACCTCGATTACGCGATGAGCGTGATCGTGGGGCGCGCACTCCCGGATGCGCGCGATGGCCTCAAGCCGGTGCATCGCCGCGTGCTGTTCGCGATGAGTGAGTTGAACGCGCACAGCAACAAGCCTTACTTCAAATCGGCCCGTATCGTCGGTGACGTCATCGGTAAGTACCACCCGCATGGCGATCAGTCGGTGTACGACACGCTGGTGCGTCTGGCGCAGCCGTTCTCGCTGCGCTACATGCTGGTCGATGGCCAGGGTAACTTCGGCTCGGTCGACGGCGATTCCGCCGCTGCGATGCGATACACCGAAGCGCGCATGTCGCGGCTCACCCATGAGCTGATGGCGGACATCGACAAGGAAACCGTCGATTTCCAGCCGAACTACGACGAAAAGGAACTGGAGCCGACGGTCATGCCGACCCGGTTCCCGAACCTGCTGGTCAATGGTTCGGCCGGTATCGCGGTGGGCATGGCGACCAACATCCCGCCGCACAACCTGACCGAGTCGATCAACGCCTGCATCGCGCTGATCGACAACCCCGAGATCGACGTCGACGGCCTGATGGAGTACATCCCGGGTCCGGACTTCCCGACCGCGGGCATCATCAACGGCACCGCCGGCATCGTCGCCGGGTACCGGACCGGGCGTGGCCGTGTGCGCATCCGCGCCAAGGCCGAGGTCGAAGTGGCTGACAACGGCCGCGAATCGATCATCGTCACCGAGATTCCGTACCAGGTGAACAAGGCCCGGTTGATCGAGAAGATCGCCGAGCTGGTCAAGGAAAAGAAGCTCGAAGGCATCAGCGAACTGCGCGATGAGTCCGACAAGGACGGCATGCGCATCTTCATCGAGATCAAGCGTGGCGAGTCGGCGGAAGTTGTGTTGAACAACCTCTACCAGCAGACCCAGATGGAGTCGGTGTTCGGCATCAACATGGTGGCGCTGGTCGATGGCCGCCCGCAGTTGATGAACCTCAAGCAGATGCTCGAGGCCTTCGTGCGCCACCGCCGCGAAGTGGTCACCCGCCGCACCGTGTTCGAGCTGCGCAAGGCGCGTGCGCGTGCGCACGTGCTGGAAGGCCTGACCGTCGCGCTGGCCAACATCGACGAGATGATCGAACTGATCAAGACCTCGCCGAACCCCACCGAAGCGCGCGAACGCATGCTCGCCCGCCTGTGGGAGCCGGGCCTGGTCGGCTCGATGCTGGGCGCCGCCGGCGCCGAAGCCTCGCGTCCGGATGATCTGCCCAAGGGTGTGGGCCTGCTCGAGGGCGGCTACCAGCTGACCGAGATCCAGGCGACCCAGATCCTGGAAATGCGCCTGCACCGCCTGACCGGGCTGGAGCAGGACCGCCTGACCGACGAGTACAAGCAGCTGCTGGAAGTGATCGCCGGGCTGATCGAAATCCTGGAAGATCCCGACCGTCTGCTGCAGGTCATCCGCGAAGAGCTGATCAACGTGCGCACCGAGTTCGGCGACGACCGCCGTACCGAGATCCGCCACAGCGAAGAAGACCTGGACATCCTCGACCTGATCGCCCCGGAAGACGTGGTGGTCACCCTGTCGCACGCCGGCTATGCCAAGCGCCAGCCGGTCAGCGCCTACCGGGCCCAGCGCCGTGGTGGCCGTGGCCGCAGCGCGGCGTCGACCAAGGAAGAGGATTTCATCGAGCAGCTGTGGCTGGTCAACACGCACGATACGCTGCTGACCTTCACCAGCGCCGGCAAGGTGTTCTGGCTGCCGGTGCATCAACTGCCGGAAGCCGGGTCCAACGCCCGTGGCCGCCCGATCATCAACTGGATTCCGCTGGAAGCCGGTGAGCGGGTACAGGCGGTACTGCCGGTACGCGAGTATGCCGAAGGCCAGTTCGTGTTCTTCGCCACCCGCAACGGCACCGTCAAGAAGACCCCACTCAGCGAGTTCGCCTTCCGTCTGGCGCGCGGCAAGATCGCGATCAACCTCGATGAGGGCGATGCGCTGGTCGGCGTCGGCCTGACCGACGGTGAGCGCGACATCCTGCTGTTCGCCTCCAACGGCAAGACCGTGCGCTTCGGTGAGGACAAGGTCCGCTCGATGGGCCGTACCGCGACCGGCGTGCGCGGCATCAAGATGCCCAAGGGCGAGGAAGTGGTCAGCCTGATCGTGGCCGAGAGTGCCGGCGGCAGCGAAGACGAGAACGAGGATGAGGGGCTGGTCGACGAGACCGTGATCGACAGCGGCGATGCCGTGATCGAGAACGGGGCTGACGACGACAACGCGCTCTACATCCTGACCGCGACCGAGAACGGCTACGGCAAGCGCACCCCGCTGCCGGATTACCCGCGCAAGGGCCGTGGCACGCAGGGCGTGATCGGCATCCAGACCACCGAGCGCAACGGCAGGCTGGTGCGTGCGGTGCTGATGGGGCCGCGCGACGAAGTGCTGCTGATTTCCGACGGTGGCACCCTGGTGCGTACCCGTGGTTCGGAAATCTCGCGCGTCGGCCGCAACACCCAGGGCGTGACCCTGATCCGTCTGTCCAAGGAAGAGAAGCTCCAGGCGGTCGAACGCATGGATGCCTCGCTGGACGAGGGTGTGGAAGAAGATGCACCGGCGGCCGTCGAGGCCAGCCCGGTGGTGGCACCGCCGGAGGCGTAAGCCACCCCGCGGGAGTCACACGGAGAACGCCGGCACACGCCGGCGTTTTTCGTTGGAGGGCAAGGACTTGCCGGGTTTCATCGTCGGCTGTGCCGACGTTGGCGACCGCCGCAAAGAACGCGCAACGTTCACGACCCCGGTGGGATAAGAGCCGCGGGGCCGGCAGCAACGTCGGCGATCTTCGCGCTTCAGGAGAAACCAATGTCCACCACGACGCAGACCCGCCACCCCCGCCATTGGCTGGTGGCTGTGCTGGCGATTGTCATTCTGTTGCTGGGCGTTGTATTCACCGCAGGGGGCGCCTGGCTCGCCAGCCTCGGTGGTTCCTGGTACTACGTCCTGGCCGGGATCGGTCTGCTGGTCTCCGGCGTGCAGCTGTGGCGGGGCCGCTACAGCGGTGCGCTGTGGTTCGCGCTGGTCTTCGTCGGCACGCTGCTGTGGACCTGGTGGGAGTCGGGCAGCAACTACTGGCGCTGGGTGCCGCGCCTGGGCCTGATCGTGGCGATCGGCTTCGTGCTGTCGCTGCTGCTGCCGACACTGGATCGTCCGGTATCGCGCAAGGTCTCGCGCGGGATCGCCGGCGTGCTGGCCCTGGTGTTCGTCGCCGCCTTCACCCTGGCCTTCGTGCCGCACGGCGTCACCGCCGCCGAAGGCGCGTTCCCCGAACCGATGACCAGCACCGGCCTGGCGCCAACCGCCGATGCCCCGCTGCAGCCGGCCGACCGCCCGGTCGATGGCGACTGGGCCGCCTATGGCCGCAACAACGCCGCCACGCGCTTCTCGCCATTGCAGCAGATCACCCCGGACAACGTGGGCAAGCTTGAGCAGGCCTGGTTGTTCCGCACCGGTGACCTGCCCGACAAGCGCTGGGGCGCGGAAACCACGCCGCTGAAAGTCGGCGACAGCCTGTATCTGTGCACCGCCCGCAACCAGCTGGTCGCGCTCAACGCCGCCGACGGCACCGAGCGCTGGCGCTACAACCCGAAGATCAAGGACAAGTCCATTCCGTACACCGCGGCCTGCCGTGGGGTCTCCTATTACGAAGTGCCGGCCACCGCGCAGGATGCTGCATTCAATGACGTCGCAGCGGATCTCGCCGTCCCGAGTGGCGTGCCGGTGCTGACCCAGGTGCCGCGTGGCGCCTGCGCGGCACGGATCATCGAAGGCACCCTGGATGGCCGCCTGATCGCGGTCGACGCCGCGACCGGCAAGCCGTGCACAGGCTTCGGCAATAACGGCCAGGTCGACATCACCGTCGGCATGGGCGACAGCCCGGCCGGCTATGTCTCCATCACCTCGCCGCCGGCGATCGTGCAGGGCGTGATCATCACCGGCCACCAGGTGCTGGATGGCCAGCGCCGCGATGCGCCCTCCGGCGTGATCCAGGCCTACGATGCCGTCACCGGCAAGCTGCGCTGGGCGTGGGACATGGTCCGCCCGGAACGCACTGGCGCACCGCCGGCGGGTGAGACCTATACCCGCGGCACCCCGAACATGTGGACCACCGCGACCGGCGACGACGAACTCGGCCTGGTCTACCTGCCGATGGGCAACTCGGCCGGCGATTACTGGAGTGGCTCGCGCACCGAGAACGAAAACAGATACGCCACGTCGCTGGTCGCCATCGACGTCAACACCGGCAAGCCGGCCTGGCACTTCCAGGCCGTGCGCAAGGACGTCTGGGATTACGACATGGGCTCGCAGGCGACCCTGATCGACTACCCGACCGCCGCCGGCAAAGTCCCGGCGCTGCTGCTGCCGACCAAGCAGGGCGACATGTACATCCTCGACCGCCGCACCGGCAAGCTGCTGACCCCGGCCGAAGAGCGCAAGGTTCCGACCGGCGGCGTCGAGCCGGAGCAGCGTTCCCCGACCCAGCTGTTCTCGCTGTATCACACGCTGCGCAAGCCGGACCTCACCGAGCGCGACATGTGGGGCATGACCCCGATCGATCAGCTGGTCTGCCGCATCCAGTTCCGCAAGGCCAGTTACGAAGGTTTCTACACTCCGCCGACCGCGGACCGTCATTCCATCGAGTATCCCGGTTACAACGGCGGCTCGGACTGGGGCAGCGTGGCCGTGGATCCGCGTCGCGGCGTGATCGTGGCCAACTACAACGACATGCCCAATTACAACCGGCTGGTGCCGCGCGAGAAGGCGGACAAGCTGGGCTGGCTGCCGCGCGAGGACGTGACCGCCGACAAGGGCGGCGCGGAAGGTGCGGGCGATCCGCAGGTGGGCACGCCGTACGCCATCGACGTCAACGCCGGCTGGCGCCTGCCGTTCACCAAGCTGCTGTGCAAGGAACCGCCGTACGGTGGCATCCGTGCCGTCGATCTGCGTACCGGCAAGACCCTGTGGGACCGCCCGTTCGGCAGCGCCCGCGGCAACGGCCCGTTCGGCATCCGCTCCGGCCTCCCGATCGAAATCGGCACGCCGAACAACGGCGGCTCGGTGGTCACTGCCAGCGGCCTGATCTTCATCGCCGCGGCGACCGATGATCTGCTGCGTGCGATCGACCTGAAAACCGGCAAGGAACTCTGGCACGCCAAGCTGCCGGCCGGCGGCCAGGCCAACCCGATGATCTACGCGTTCGGCGGACGCGAGTACGTGGTCATCATGGCCGGCGGCCACCACTTCATGGAAACCCCGGCGGGCGATTACGTGATCGCCTACGCGCTGCCGAAGGGGTGAGGATCGGGAAGGCGCGCGACACCGTGTAAGAGCGGCATTTGGCGGATGCGGCGCGACGTGGGTATGCTGAGCCACCAAGTCGCTCTACAAGGAAGTTCATGCGCCGTCTTTTCGTGTGTTCCGTTCTACTGGTGTCGAGTCTCTCCGTCAGTGCCGTGGCAGCAGCAAAGGACGACGTCGCTGTCGTTCCACCGACCGAGCTCAGGCACTACTGGACGCCGTCTGAAAAGCCGTTCTCGCCCAATTTGAACTCGGACATGCGAGGCGTTCGAATGTCCAGCGAGGTTGAAGTGGAATACACGATCAACAAGCGCGGCCGCGTGCGCGACGTAAAGGTGCTCGCGTTCGCGCCGGAAGGCAGCAATCCGAACTGGGCCGCCCAAGCCGTCAAGGCGCATGCCTACCTGCCCGCCGAGGGCAACGCGGCCCGCACTCCGATACGCACGCAGACCACGGTCCGCATGCAGCCCCGCACCACGCGCTGAGCCCCACGTGAGCACTATCGCCAGTCATACAAGGCGGTAGTGCGGTCACGTCGGAACGCGCACCATTTTCCGCATCAGATGCTCGACCACGCCTGTCGGCTCCGCCGTGCGCCCGACGTGCGTGCTCGACATCTGCACCACCGAGCTGCGCTTGGCGGTGAGGAAATGGAAGCGGGCGCGCGCAGGCAATTGCGCGATCGGCCCGGCGGTCGCATCACCGCGGCAGATCGCCACGATCGCGTCCAGCCAGGGCCGCAGTCCTTCGATATCCAGTGACGGGGCAAAGGCACGCAGCCGCTCCAGGTCCAGCTCGATCGCCGCTTCGAGATGCTTGGCGCCCGGGCACGACACGATCACCCCGACGTTGATGAACTCCTCGCGCTCGACGCGGGGCACCACGCGGATCACCGCATAGTCATACGTGTGCAGTGTGGGCACGGACGGCCTCCTGGACAAAGGCGGCGCGGACGCGAAGACGGTGTTGCAGGTAATCGATGTAGGCCTGGCGGTAGGCGGTCGGGCTGTCGAAGGTGGGTTCGTCCACCAGCCAGCTGTCCGGCACCAGGCCGACGATGCGCTCGATTTCCGCATCCGGCAGCATCACCGCGAGACCGGGATCCACCTCGGCAATCTGCGTGGCGAACGGCAGCAGCACATGATCGCGGATCAGCACGAACGGCTTCTTGCAGGCCTCGCCGGCACTGGTCCAATCGTGATGGAAATACATCGCTGCGCCATGGTCGATCAGGTACAGCTTGCGATGCCAGACCATCAGGTTGGGATTGCGCGCGGTGCGGTCCACGTTGCTGGTGAACGCATCGAACCACACGATCTTCGAGGCAAGCTCCGCATCGGGCTGCATCGCGGCCGGGTCGTAGTTGATCGCGCCGGGCAGGTAATCGCTGCCCAGGTTCAGGCCTTCGCTGGCGCGGATCAGGTCCTGGATCTCCGGGTCCGGTTCGGTCCGGGCGAACTCGCGGTCCAGCTCGACGAACAGGATCTCCGGAATCGGCAGGCCGAGCGTGCGGGCGATTTCGCCGGCGATCAGTTCGGCGATCAGCGCCTTCGGTCCCTGGCCGGCGCCCCGGAACTTGAGTACGACCATGCCGTCGTCGTCGGTCTCGACAACGGCGGGCAGGGAGCCGCCTTCGCGCAGCGGGGTGACATATCGGAGGGCGTGCACGGTTCGCATGGGGCATTCTAGCCGGGCTTTGCGGTGTCGGGCGGTTAGCCCTTCCGGCCCATTCCCATCGGCCCAAGCGGTGCTAGATTCGGGCCATGCCCCTGTGCGGGCACTCGTTGACACTGCAAGGGGATAAGGATGCTGATTCGTCGTACCTCGTTGGCTGCGGCCGTTGCCGTCGCCACCTTCGGCCTGCTGCCAGCCGCACCGGCCTTTGCCGGTTATGCCACTCCGCCGGAACACCTGCTCAAGGTGCTCAAGGCGCCGCCGCCGCCGACGCCCAGCGTCGACCCCACCGGCCAGCGCCTGTTGCTGACGACGGTGCAGACCTATCCGTCGATCACCCGCGTTGCCCAGCCGTACCTGAAGCTGGCCGGCGTGCGCCTGGAGCCGAAGAACCGCAGCCGCCACGACACCCCGGGTGGTTACGGCATTCCACCGTGCGTCGGTGACTTCACCGTGGTGGAGACCCTCAGCGGCCGCTCCACCAAGGTCTCCTTGCCCAGCGGTTGCGCCGGCATGGCGCTGTGGTCGGCCGACGGTCAACGCTTCGCGTTCCAGAATGTGGTCGATGACAGCGTGCAGTTGTGGATCGGTGATGCGGTCAGTGGCCAAGTCCGCCAGGTGCCCAACGTAGCGCTCAATCCGATCTTCGGCAGCACCGTGCAGTGGCTCGGCGGCAGCCAGCAGCTGCTGGTCAAGCTGGTGCCTGCAAAGCAAGGTTCGGCGCCGAGCGCAGAGGGTGCGATCGGCCCGGATATCCAGGAGTCGCTGGGGACGGCGGGCGAAAGCAGTACTTACGAAGCCCGCGATACGCTGACCAGTGCCTACGATGAAGCGCTGTTCGCCTATTACGGCCAGTCGCAGCTGGCGGTGGTGGATACCGCCTCCAACACCGTGCGCACCGTCGGTGCCCCGGCGCTGCTGGACAGCATCGGGGCCGCCCCGGATGGCGTGCATGTGCTGACCAAAACACTCAAGGCACCGTTCTCGCATGCAGTGACCTATCAGCGTTTCGCCAATGACGTGGCCGTGCTGGATATCGCCAGCGGCCGCAGCACGCCGATCGCCAGCCTGCCGCTGGCCGACCGCGTGCCGGTGCATGGCGTGCCGGAGGGTCCGCGTGATTTCGATTGGCGCGCCACCGATCCAGCCACGCTGGTCTACGCCGAGGCGCTGGACAAGGGCGACTGGAAAGTCACCGTTCCGCATCGCGATCGCGTGTTGATGCTCAAGGCCCCGTTCACCGCCAAGCCCACCGAGATCGCCCGCACCGCGCAGCGCTTCGAAGGCCTGGCCTGGACGGCGCAGCCCGACGTCGCCTTCCTCGACGAGAACGATGAGAACCGGCACTGGCGCCAGACCCGCATCGTCAACGTCGACAACCCCAAGCAGGAAGGTCGCCTGCTGTGGGATCTGTCCAGCGATGAGCTCTACGAGGATCCGGGTAATTTCGTATACGAGCGCCTGCCCAACGGCGCCTACGTGGTGCGTCAGGAAGGCAACACGGTCTTCCTGCGCGGGCAGGGCGCTTCGCCGCAGGGCGATCGTCCCTTCCTGGATGCGCTCAGCCTCCGCAGCCTGAAGACGGAGCGTCTTTTCCGCAGCGATGCCGATTCCTACGAGCAGTTCATCGGCTTCAGCGCCCTCCCGGGCCACCTCATCACCTGGCACCAGTCGGTGACCGATGCGCCGAATGCGTTCGTGCGCCTGCTGGGCGAGGATGTCGCCGACGCCAAGCCGGGCGAGGCGCAGTTCATGTCCAAGCCGGCTGCACTAACCCATCTGGTCGACCCCACCCCGGAAGTGCGCCAGATCAAGAAGCGCCTGGTCACCTACACGCGCGCCGACGGCGTGGACCTGTCGTTCACCCTGTACACCCCGCCGGGCTACAAGGAAGGCCAGCGCGTGCCGGCGATCCTGTACGCCTACCCGGCCGATTTCGCCAACGCCGCGCAGGCGGGGCAGGTGTCCGGTTCGCAGCAGACCTTCACCCGCCTGGCACCGTACCGGCTGATGCTGCTGGCCGGTTACGCGATCATCGACAATGCCTCGTTCCCGATCGTGGGCGACCCGAAAACCGCCTACAACACGTATCTGGAACAGCTTGAGGCCGATGCCAAGGCTGCGGTGGACAAAGCGGTGGACCTGGGTGTGGTCGACCGCAACCGGATCGGTGTCACCGGTCACAGCCATGGGGGCCTGATGACCGCCAACCTGATCGCGCATACCGACCTGTTCAAGGCCGGTGTCGCCACCAGCGGCTCCTACAACAAGACCTTCACCCCGTTCGGTTTCCAGAATGAGCGCCGCTCGGTCTGGCAGGCGCAGGACGTGTACCTGAAGGCCTCGCCGTTCTTCTACGCCGACAAGATCAAGCTGCCGCTGCTGCTGGTCCACGGCGAGGACGATGCGAACCCGGGCACCGAGCCGTTCCAGTCGCGCAAGCTGTTCCAGGCGATCCGCGGCAACGGGGGCACCACGCGCCTGGTGATGCTGCCGCACGAACCGCATTGGTATACCGCGTTGGAATCGAATGAGCAGCTGGTGTCGGAGATGCTGACCTGGTTCGATACGTATGTGAAGAATGCGCCGCCTGCCAAGCGCTGAGGCGGGGCATCGGTAGCATCCGCCGTCCTTCGGCTGCGGTGCGCAACAGACCAACGGCCGCCCGTCATGGGCGGCCGTTGGTGCATGCGCGACCGGCCGCGGCCTTACACTGCCGGAAAGGCACAGGGACGTAAGCATGGAGATACCAGCTTGGGGACCGGCGTTCAGCGGTGTCGTCGGCGGCATCATCGCAACGGGGTTGGTGGCGTCTTGGGCGAGGGGATTGCAGACGCACTACCGTGGCTGGTCCCGGGCCGCGCTGCGGCGCCGTCACCGCACCACGATCCGGGTCGCCAACACCCTGTTCTTCGCGGGATTACTGGGGGGCCTGGCCCTGTACCCGCTGGGCGGATTTGCCAGCAATGATCACCGGCCCGCGTTCCTCGGCTTCGGGCTCGCCTCGCTGTTTCCCCTGCTGGCGCTGATCGTCATTCCGTTTCTGACCGGCCGGAACATACGGGAGGCGTTTGTCGCTTTCGCGGTTGGCCAAGGGGCGCCGGTGTGGGCCACCTGTCTGCCGCTGGCTGGCGGCCTCGTCTGTCTGGCCGTGGCGCTCGTGGGCTTTCTTCCCAGCGGCAGTTGAGATGCAGGGCCCAGGCCTGATGGGTGGACCTCGTCGGGCCCGGCAGGCAAAGTGCGCTTCAAGGGGATGACGGGTAGGGGAGCGAAGGATCGAATGCGGCAGACACAAACACAAACCACCGACAGGCCCACGCGGCGTGCTGGCAGCCGCTGGCTGTTTGTCCTGGCGGCGCTGGCGTGCGCCCCGCTGTTGGCGGCTGCGCAGACCGCTCCCGCGTCCGTTGATCCCGTGCCGCAGGATCCCGACCGCCCCCGCACCTGCCTGGTCCTCGGCGGTGGCGGTGCCCGCGGCGCGGCCCACATCGGTGTGCTCAAAGTGCTGGAGCGCGAGCGCGTGCCGATCGACTGCATCGTCGGCACCTCGATGGGCGCGGTGGTCGGGGGCCTGTATGCCTCCGGCTACACCGCCGATGAGAT
This sequence comes from Stenotrophomonas sp. TWI1183, assembly GCF_039673115.1. Taxonomy (NCBI): domain Bacteria; kingdom Pseudomonadati; phylum Pseudomonadota; class Gammaproteobacteria; order Lysobacterales; family Lysobacteraceae; genus Stenotrophomonas; species Stenotrophomonas sp. TWI1183. Next base: position 477,898 of record NZ_JBDJKZ010000001.1, on the reverse strand, counting down.
CGAGGCGGTGCTGGACAGGATCGACTGGGCCGAGGTGCTGCGCGACAAACCGCCGCGCGATGAGCGCAGCATGCGCCGCAAGGAAGATGACCTGCGCCTGCTGGGCGGCGTCGAAGTCGGCCTGAGCAACGGCAAGATCGCGTTCCCGCAGGGCCTGATCCAGGGCCAGAAGCTGGAGATGCTGCTGCGCCGCCTGTTGCTGCCGACCTGGCAGGTGCGCGACTTCGACCAGCTGCCGATTCCGTTCCGGGCCATCGCTACCGATATCGTCAGCGGCGAGAAAGTCGTGTTCGCGCAGGGCGACCTGGCCTTGGCCATCCGCGCCAGCATGTCGGTGCCGGGCGTGTTCGCGCCGGTCCGCTATGAGGACCATCTGCTGGTCGATGGCGGCGTGGTCGACAACGTGCCGATCGATGAAGCGCGCCGGCTGGGCGCGCAGCGGCTGATCGTCTCGCGGGTGGGCTCGCCGCTGATGACCGAGGCGCAGCTGGATTCGCCGCTGGCGATCAGCCACCAGATGGCCAGCGTGCTGATGCAGCGCGAAGTACTCGCGCAGCTGGCCACGCTGGGGCCGCAGGATCTGCTGATCACACCGCCGCTGGGCGACATGGGCAGCCAGGATTTCAACCGCTCGCCGCAGGCGGTCGGCGTCGGTGAGCAGGCCGCGCAGGCCGAGGTGGCCTCCGTCCGGCGCTTCCAGGTGGACGACACCCGCTACGCCGCGTTCCAGCGTCAGCATCGCCCGCCGGCCTACGAGACGCCGATCGTGGCCTTCATCGATGTGCTGCACGACAGGACCCGCACTGCGCGCTACATCGAGCAGCGCCTGCAGCCCGAAGTGGGCCAGCCGCTGGAACCGGACCGCGTCGAGCAGAAGGTGGCCACTGCGTACGGCGAAGGCCGCTACCAGCAGGTGCAGTGGCGGCTGGAGGAGCGCGACGGGCAGCAGGGCCTGGAGCTCGCACCGCAGGACAAACGCTGGGGCCCGGATTTCCTGCATTTCGCCCTGCGCCTGTCCGATGATTTCGATGGCAGCAGCAACTACCAGCTCATCACCGAGCTGACCCGCACCGGCCTCAGCGAGCAGGGCGCCGAGCTCAAACTGCGCGTCGGGCTGGGCGAAGTGGAAGAGGCGTTCGCCGAATACTACCGGCCGTTCGGCAGCAGTGGTCGGCATGCGCTGTCCACGTATGCCAAGTACCGCGCCACTGATCTGGACCTGGCGCTGATGCGCGGGGGCGCACTCGCCGAGTTCCGTTACAGCCAGTGGCTGGGCGGGCTACGCTGGGCGTATTCGCCACATCCGGATTGGGAAATCGCGCTGTTCGGCGAGCGCGGCCGTGAGCGCCTGCGCCTGGACGTCGGCAACCCGACCGAGCTGGGCAATTACCGCGCGGACATGGGCAGCGTCGGCTGGCAGCTGCGCCACGATTCGATCGACAGCTCGGCCTTCCCCAGCCGCGGCCAGCGCCTGTCGCTCACGCGGCAGCACTATCTCGATGCACTGGGCACCGACAACTCGGCGGCGGTCACCCGGGTGCAGTGGGATGGCGCGTGGGCGCAGGGCCACAACCGCTGGCTGGGCGGGGTGCGCGCCACCTCGGCACACGGTGGCGATGATCTGCTGGCCACCTACGGCTTCCTGGGCGGGCTGGGCAATCTGTCCGGCTATCCAGAGGAGGCCATCTTCGCGCCGCAGACCGCGCTGGCACGGGTGGTGTATTACCGCCGCGTCGCGCATGCCGACTCCCTGCTGACGATTCCGCTGTACGTCGGCGGCAGCGTGGAGTGGGGCGGATTCTGGCAGCGCCGCGAGGACGTCAACATCGATGGCATGCAGACGGCGGGCAGCGTGTTCGTCGGTGCCGATACGTTCCTGGGGCCGGTGTTCCTGGGGTATGGGCGCGCGCAGGGGGGGCACGACTCGTTCTATTTGACCTTCGGCTCACTGCTGCGGACGCTGGATGGGTTCTGAGTTGGCATGTGCGATCCGTGCCCGCAGACCTTCCCGCGTTTTATCCTGTGCAGCCCATACCGTGATGTGATGCTGATGAAATCGATGTTCCTGTCATTGTTGCTGCTGCTGTTGGCCGGCCACGCGCATGCCGCTGATGCACCGTCGCTGCCCGCGGCCTGGACGGAGATCGGCATCACTGTCGGCATGCCCTACGCGCAGGCGAAGGTCGCGCTCATCAAGGCCGGCTGGGTTGCATCTGCGCCCGACAACGACGGCGACCCCGTCTTCGCCGCGCATCCCGAGGTGGATTGCGGGCAGGGCTGGGATGCGATCTGCTCGGCAGGATACGGCCGCGGGAACGAGACTTACGGTCTGGTGCTTGCACCTACCGACGATGGAAAGCTGCTGGTGCAGGGCGTTTTCTGACGGGGGCACAAGCTGTCCAAACGAACTGATGACGAAGGCGGAAATCCTGCCGTGGCGCGCAGCGTGACCGCTGGGATGCCCGGTCGGGCTGCGCCGCCTCAGTCCTCTTTCATCGCCAGTTCCGCGGCAAGCAGCGCCTGCGCCGCCTTGCTCAGCTCAGGCGAGGGCACCACCGGCGCACCGATGGCCTCCATCATCTGATCGGTGGAGACGAACCGGCGATGCCGGCGGTCGTAGATGCCGGTGATCAGCAGGGCCCGCGTGGCGACCTTTTCCTCCTCGCCGATCAGCACCCGCTGCTCCATGATGATGCGCGTGCCGACCCAACCGGCCAGCCGCGTTTCCAACACGAAGCGCTGGAACGGCTTGAGCTCGCGCCGGAACTGGATGCTGCCGCCACTGACGATCGGGGCCCACTTCGAGCGCCATGCCACCCGGCCCAGGCCCATGCGGAACACGAGATCGAGCCGGCCCAGGTCGAAGATCGTCCAATAGCGGCCGTTGGTCATGTGCAGGTTGCTGTCGATGTCGTTGGGCAGCACCCGGAAGTTCAGGCGCGACACCGCGAACGGCGCGCTCAGCTTCGGGCGGAAGGGCGAGGACAGCAGCAGGAACAGGAGGCGGAACCAGAGATTCATGGGCAGGGGCGCTCATCTATAACAGGTGTCATAATGGAAATACGCTAATCTATGACACTCGTCTTAGCAAGGAGTCCGGCTCATGAGTGCACGTCATTCCGATGCGCCGCAGCGCGTCGTGGCGGCGGCCGCGGAAATGCTGGCCACCTACGGACTCAATGCCTCCAGCGTCCGTGAGGTCGCCAAGCGCGCGCAGGCGCCGTTCGGCTCCACCTACCACCACTTTCCCGGCGGCAAGCAGCAGGTCCTGGCCGAAGCCACGACATTGGCGGGCACCAAGGTGGATGCGCTGCTCGATACCTGCCTGCAGGGAGCGGCCCCCGACGGGCTGTCCTTGTTCCTGGCGGCGTGGCGCGAGCGCCTGATCCGCTCGGCGTTCCATGTCGGCTGCCCGGTCCTTGCGGCGGCGGTCGAAGAGCCGATCGACGATGCACCCGACGATGCACGGCGGGCCGCGGCCGAGGTGTTCGCGCGCTGGGAAGCCCGTCTGACCGAAGCGTTGGGTCGCGGTGGTCGCTCGCCCGAGCAGGCCAATGGCATGGCCACCATGATCATCGCCAGCATAGAGGGCGCGGTGGCGATGAGCCGGGCCACGCGCGACATCGGCCCGTTCGATCGCGTCGCAGCGCAGCTTGTTTCCCTGGTCGCCGATCGCTGAGACTGTCGGCCTGCCGCCACCGGAGTGCCGCGCTTTGACCGCCTTGATCCGTTCCACCGTGTTCGCCGCGACGCTCGCCGCGTGCGTCCTGCATCCGAGTGCGCACGCGCAGGAATCGCCTGCGACCCATCCGCTGTATCGGGTGCCTGCCGACCAGGCGACGCCCGCGCAGATCACGGAGATGCAGCAGCGCCTGCTGGACTGGCCGCAGCTGCAGCGCTACCGCGGCGAGAACGTCGCATTGACGCCGGTCGCGCCGGGGACGAAGCGCGTGGTGTTCTACGGTGACTCGATCACCGAAGGTTGGGGACGGACCGGTAGCGAGCGTTTCTTCCCGGGCAAGCCCTACGTCAACCGGGGTATTTCCGGGCAGACCACGGCGCAGATGCTGTTGCGCTTCCAGCAGGACGTCATCGCACTGAAGCCGGCGCTGGTCGTGATCCTCGCCGGCACCAACGATATCGCCGGCAATACCGGGCCCACCACGCAGGCGATGATCGAAGACAACCTGCATGCGATGGTGGAACTGGCGCAGGCGCACAACATCCGCATCGTGTTGGCCTCGGTGCTGCCGGTCAGCGATTACCCGTGGCAACCCGGCGTGCAGCCCGCGGGCAAAGTGACGGCGCTCAATCGGGTGTTGCGTGCTTACGCGGAGGAGCAGGGTCTGGTCTATCTGGATTACCACACGGCCATGACCAACAAAGACGGCGGCCTCGACCCGGAACTGGCTGCCGATGGCGTGCATCCCACGCCGGCCGGTTACGCGAAGATGGTGCCGTTGGCCGAAGCGGCGATTGCCCTGGCACAGGGGCGCTGAAGCAATCCCCGGGTCGCGGCTTACCGTGCCGCCTGCTGCGCGAGCAGCTCGGACAGACCGAGCCACCCGATCTGCACGCCGATGCACAGAATCACGAATGCCAGCAGCCGCAGCACCACCTGGGTGCCGGTGCGACCCAGCAGTGACTGCAGTCGCCCGGCGTAGCGCATGCACAGGTAGATCAAGGCGCACAGTGCAAGCAATGCGCACGCGGCGGCTGCGATGTGCACGGCCTCCGGCCCCTGTGCCGGTGAGCTCGTGCCAACCGCGATGGCCACCGCGATGGATCCCGGCCCCACGGTAAGGGGCAGGGTGAAGGGATAGAACAGCAATGAGTCCAGCGAGGCCTCCGCATCGTCGCGGGCCTCCTGCTGGGCGGCGCCGGCCAGCGAGCCATGCTCGCCCTGCGCGGGTGCCTGCAGCAGGCGCCACCCGGTCACCGCGATCACCAGCCCGCCCGCCAGCCGCAGCACCGGGATCGAGATGCCGAAGAACGACAGTACATAGGCCCCGATGCCGATCGAGGCGGCAAGCATCACCAGGCTGTTGAAGGCCACCGCGCGGGCCAGCCGGCTGCGCTGGGCGGTGGTGGCTTCAGGCACGATGCCGAGGACCATCAGCGCCGCGCCCGGCGGATTGATCACCGGGAGCAGGCTGGTGAAGATCACCAGGAAGGTATGGCTGAAGTCGTTCCACATGGCCATGTTTGCTCGCAACACGCGGGGAGCCGCGTCCTACGATGCGGCCAGGTCGGTGAAGGCGGCTTGATCCTGGTCAAGGGGCTGAATGCGCCGGTCGCGCACGGCAAGGCGTCCCGGCTTGATCTAGGTCATGCGTCGGGGCGGCAGCGCTCGCTACCGTGGGGTGGCCTGTGACCGGCGCAGGTCCGAACGCTCCGAGCGAGACCCATGCACGAGCCAGCCTCTCCCCCACCTGCAGCGGACAAGCCGCCAACACATGCGGCCTCCCTGGACGAGGACATCTGCGTCCACATCTTCACCACCTCGGCCGCGATGCTGGGCGTGTGCATGACCGTGGTCGGCGTGCTGCACGTGGTCACGGTACTGCGCCAGGTCGACACCCTCGGCGATGACCTGCTCAGCATCAACTCGCTGATCTACCTGGCCGCGTGCCTGAGCGCCTATTGGGCGCTGCGTACGCGGCGACGCAGGCGCAACCAGTTCCTGGAGGGGATGGCCGACTGGCTGTTCCTGACCGGCCTGGTGGTCAGCACCATTGCCACCGGTTTCATCACCTGGGCCATCGCCGGCACCTGACGCGCCGTTCCCTTCTTCTCTCCAGCAGGTATCGCCATGGCTCTGTCCCGCACCGCAGCGATCACCCCGCGCAGCCGGCAGCGGCGACGGCTGCTCGATGCCTGTCTCGTTGCCCTGACCGGCGTGCTGCTGTGGGTTGGCGCGACGATGGCGCAGGCACCGCCGGACAGCGCGGACCCGGGCGCAGCGCTGCAGGCCCCCACGGAAATCCGCTACGGGGCCGATGGCATCAGCGCGGGCACGCTGCGCGCGGCGATGTCGGCGGTATCCGTGGGCGGGCAGCCATATCGCGCGCTGGTCTTCAACGGCAACTACGACGCCCCGCTGATCCGCACGCGACCCGGTGGCACGGTGGCGATCACGCTGGACAACCAGATGGACGAGAAGACCAATCTCCACTTCCATGGGATGACGGTCACGCCGCTGGACTCGGGTGACAGCATCTTCCGCGAGGTTGGCCCGCACGAGAAAGGGCTGTACCGTTTCAAGCTGCCCCCCGATCACAGCCCGGGCGCCTACTGGTACCACAGCCATTTCCACGGCGGCGCGCAGCGCCAGGTGGAGTCGGGCATCGCCGGGCCTATCCTGGTCGACGGCATCCTCGATCCGTTCCCGGAACTGAAGGGCATCCAGGAGCGCGTTCTGGTCCTGCGCAATTTCCAGAAGACCCGTACCGGCAGGCTGGCCAGCGAGATCGTGACCAGCGCGCCATCGATCCGGACAGTCAACGGGCAGGGCGATCCAGTGATCGCCATCGAGCCCGGCGAAACCCAGCTGTGGCACCTGCTCAACATCTCCGCCAACCAGTACTTCCGCATCCGCATCAACGGGCAGAACGTGCAGATCCTGTCGCGCGACGGCAATACGGTGAACAAGCGGGTGATGACCGATGAACTGCTGATCGGGCCGTCCGCGCGTTTCAGCATTCTGGTGGTCGGCCCGTCCGCGGGCGATCACCCGGTCGAGCTGGCCGCCGGCAATACGGGTGCGGCAGGTGACCAGTACAAGGGCGCGCGCATCGCGACCCTGCGTGCCGGTGGAGCAGCTGTGGCCACCCGGGCGATCACCAGCGCATATCCGGTGTTGGAAGATCTGAGCAATGTGCGTGTGGCCAATGTCCGCCAGTTCGCCTTCCAGGATTCGGCGACTGACGGCGACGCCTTCCTGATCAATGGCGAGCGCTTCGATCCACGCCGGGTGAACACCACCGTCAAACTCGGCGATGTCGAGGAGTGGCGCCTGTACAACCCGTCCCAGGAGCTGCATCAGTTCCATATCCACCAGACCGATTTCCAGGTGGTGGCGATCAACGACAAGCCCGTCCCGTTCAGTGGGTACCGCGATACGGTGTTCATCCCGACCCGCGGTTCGATCACGTTGCGCATTCCGTTCCGTGATCCGGTGATGCTGGGCAAGTTCGTGTACCACTGCCACATCCTCGAGCACGAGGACGGCGGAATGATGCAGGTGATTCAGGTGGTACGCCCGGAGGACTACGCGCAGGCGGTCAAGCTGGCGCCGCTTGGTGGCATCTACGGCGACAACCAGACCTGCAGCTATCTCAGGAACACCGGCCGCGACTTCGCGCTGCCGGCCAACGTGCAGCTGCCTGCGGAGGTGCCGTGATGCGCATCGTGTGCAGATCCCCTCTGTGTGCCGGGCTTGTTGCCGGGCTGGGCCTGCTGGCCAGCCCGGGCGCGCATGCCGACAAGGGCTATTACCCGAACCTGGGCATGGATTACAACGCGGTGATGCAGTACGACGTCAGTCGCACGGAAGGCAGTGGCGTGACCTCCCCGCGCAACACCACGGATTTCTATCCGGACATCCAGAGCAGCTTCTACATCCGCTTCAGCCCCAATGACCAGCTGCGGCTGTCCACCGAGTTCAACCCGGTCAATCCGCCCGCCGCCGGTGAAAAGCGCACTTTCGGCGATCTCGGGCTGGTGGTGAACGAGCTCAACTACTACAAGCTGACCCAGCACACCCAGCTGCAGATCGGCAAGCTGCAGGTGCCGTTCGGGCGTGCGATGGATGCTTCGCCCGGCCTGTATACCAACGATTTCGTCGCCGCCTACGACCTTGGCGGGATGCTGGGCGCCACGTACGCCTACCGCTGGTTCGGCCAGAAAGTCGGGATGATCGAAGGCGGGCTCAACCTGTACATCGCTGACACCACCGAGCTGAGCCGGCCTTTCCTGCGCAGCGGTGCGCGGGCGCAGCGCTCGGACGGCGGGCCGGCCAACACCGGCAAGCTCGATTCCTATGCGGTCACCGTGAACTGGGATGCGATTCCGGCGCTGCCGTTCCTGGAGATGCAGGCCGGCTACATGCGCAACCGCACCGGCGTCGCGCAGCCCGACAGTGGGCCGGCCGATGACGAAGTGATCCGCATTGTGTCCGCGCGCTACATCTGGGCACCCGATTCCAGCGCGGACCTGGATACGACGCTGCGGTTCCGCTATTTCGATATCGTGCCGCTGGTCGAGTACGCGGATGTGCAGAATGAGAATGCGATCGCCGGCAATGACACGCGCTATCTGACGACCTCGGTCACCGTCGACTACGGGCGCTGGGTCTTCGGGGCGACACGTACCGACAAGCGCCGCCCGTGGGCGGCCGGTGCGGGCCGGCATGACTATCTTAACGAAGTGAGCTGCGGCTATCGCGTGACCGGCCAGCTCAGTATCGGGGTCTCAATCGGCAGCCAGGCAGTGGGTGGGCAGGAGGCCAACCTGGTCGGCATGGCGCTGTCCTACAACGGAGCGCACTGAGATGGGGCGCACTCTGTGGACAGTGGCGTGGGTGGGGATCGCGCTTCTGGCGCTACCGGCGTGGTCAGCCTCGCCAGCCAACCCGATCGGCGGTGGTTTCACGCTGGTCGACCAGGACGGGAAGGTAGTCACCGATCGCAGTTTCCATGGCAGGCCGGTGCTGCTGTACTTCGGCTTCACGGCCTGCCCGGATGTCTGCCCGACCGACCTCGCACGGCTGGTGCGCATTGCGCAGCGGGTGCGCGCACTCGGTGGGCCGCCGCTGAAAACGATCTTCGTCAGCGTCGATCCGGCACGCGACACGCCGTCGAAAATGAAGGCCTATGTATCGCTGTTCGGTCCCGATGTGATCGGGCTGACCGGTAGCCCTGCGCAGATCGCGACGGTCACCGATCGCTATCACGTGTATTACCAGAAGGTGCCCTACGGCAAGCAGGGCCAGTACATGATGGATCACTCGACGTTCGTGTTCCTGCTTGATCGCGAGGGCCGCTATGTCGACCATTTCGGGCGCACCGCCGACGAAGCCGCGGTGGCAGGCGATATCGCCGCCGGGCTGGGCGGGACGTCGCCTCGAGCGCACGCGGCCCGGCAGCGATGATCAGGGGCGGCCGCGGTCGTTGGCCGAATTCGCCGCCATCCGCAATTCCTGATCCGCCTGGATCAACAGCTGGCGTGCACGCTCTGCATGGCCGCCGAGGCGCGAATTGTTGTCCTGCTGTGCCACGCCGATCAGTTGGTAGGCCTGCACGATGTGTTCCTGTGCGGTGCGGAGATTGCCATGGCGCTCGCCGATGTTGACGGTGGGCGCCTGCGCCAGGGCGAGCCCGGCGAGGCCAAGGGCGCCGACCAGAGCAAGGGGGGCAAGAAGGGAATGACGCTTCATGGGATCGACTCCGGAAAGGACAGGACGTCCGGACCGTACCCCGCTGCGCCCGGTAGGGGACACGTTACGACCGCCTGGGAACGGTCAGCTTGATGTGGGTCAAGCGCGCAGCGCTTCGCCGGATTTCCTCGACGGCGGGACTGAACGCTTCAGCCTGGCGCGCGCCCGGAGAGGGCTCGACGGCATAAACCAGTAGAAATACTGATCGTTCGGATATTGCACTTCGCCGCGGCTCAAAACAGTATGAATCCGCCACCGGCAAGGGCAGCAGTATCAGTGCGGATGGGGTGTGTCAGTCACAGGGGGAAAGGCGGCAGGTGCAGTACCTGCCAGACGCGCCCGCGCACCGGGTGACGCAGCATCGCAGGAGGCCCACGATCATGCGAATCCTCTCTGGCACGCCGTCGGCGCTGCGCTGCGCATGCTGTTCCTGCCCGCTGGGTCCGGGGTGCTTTCCGGGATCCGCCGATGCGGCCCATCTGCAGGAGTTGGAGAGGCTGGTCGAGCACACGATGCCCGTGCATGCCGGCCATCTGTTGTTCCGGCAAGGTGATCGGTTCCAGTACCTCACGGCGATCCGCCTGGGCACGGTCAAGACTTATGCCGTGGATCGCGAAGGCCGCGAGCAGACCCTCGGGTTCCACATGCCGGGTGATTTCCTCGGCCTCAGTGCCATCGATGAAGAGCGCTACCCCTGCAATGCGGTGGCGCTGGATACCGTGAGCCTGTGCCGGCTGCCGTTCCACGAGATCGCGGAACTGGCCACGAGAATGCCGATGCTGCAGGCCACGTTGTTCCGGTTGATGAGTCGTGACATCGCCCGCGCCACCCAGTTGGCGTGCAACAGCATGGCCGACGAGCGGTTGGCCGCGTTCCTGATCGACATGGCCGACCGCATGGCGGCGCGGGGCTACGCGGCGAACCGGTGGCAGCTCACGATGTCGCGGATGGATATCGCCAGCTACCTGCGGCTCGCACCGGAAACCCTGAGCCGGTTGTTGCGTCGCTTCCAGGCGGAAGGGCTGGTGAATATAGAGGGGCGTGATGTCGAAGTACGCGGCCGCGACCGCCTGCAGGCATTGGCGGCCGCCGACCCCATGCGGCGGAGCGCTGCAGCCGGCGTGCAGGTCCGCAACCAGGCAGCCTAGCGCGGCATGCAGTAGCGGGCTGTGGCGCTCAGTCAAAGCGCCAGCGCACCCCGGCATACACACCGCGCCCGTCACCCGGCGTCGATCGCGCGACATCCTTGCCCGCATCGTCGTAGCCCGGGGTCACCGTGGCGGCATAGTGGCGGTCGCTCAGGTTGCGCAGTTCCGCCCAGGCCTGCCAGCGGCCACCGGGGGCGTCGTAGCCGATGCGGGTGCCGAAGGTCACGTGGCTGTCGGCGGCCATGCTGTTGGCATAGTCGACGAACATTTTCGACGCGTACTCGGTGTTCAGCCCGGCGTAGAAGCCGGCCGGGTGGTCGTAGCGCAGTTCGGCCTGGTAGTAGTGGCGCGGCAGGCCGGGCAGGCGGTTGCTACCGAAGCGTGCATCATCGCGGTAGCGGAAGTCGCTGAAGGTGTAGGCCTGGCGCAATGACAGCCGCCCGCCGACGCCCTGCCACAGCGCACTGTCCAGGCCGGCTTCGATGCCACGGTGTACGGTCGGGCTGGCGTTGGATTCGGCGATGAACAGGTTCGGCACCGGCTGCACTTCCACGGTGAGCAGTTCGTGGTTGAGGCGCGCGTAGTAGCCGGTCAGCTCCCAGCGGCCGAGTGCGCTGTCGCCGCGCGCGCCCAGTTCCAGCGTGGTTGCGGTCTGGTTGTCCAGATTCACCGGCGCGCGCTGGCGGCCGGTGGAGGCGCCATTGCCGGCGGCGAAGTACTGGTTCGATCCCCAGATCATCGACCACGGGTGGGCTGGTTCCACCGAGCGGCTGAGGTTGCCGAACCACTGTGTCTGCGGCGTCTGCTGCCAGGTGAAGCCCAGCCGCGGCGCGTAATCCCACTGGCGCTCGGATAGTTTCTCCGCCGTCGCCGGCCAGGTGACCTGCACATCGCGGCGGGTGTGGATCAGCGCCAGCCCGGTCTGCAGGCGCAGCGTGTCGCTCAGCGCCAGATCATTGCCGACGTGCAGCACGCTGTCGGTGCCGTAATGCTCAAAGTCGCGGGTGTGCGTGCCGGCCGCGTATCCGTTGCTGGCGAAGCGCAGGGTCTCGCGCACGTTGGCATCCAGATCGTGGGTGACGCGCAGGCCGATCGTGGTCACGCTGTCATGCCCGAACAGCGCGTGCCGGCGGCGGTAGTCGAGCGTGCCGTTGAGGTTGGCGTAGTCCAGCTGCTGGCGGTACAGGCTCTCGTTCAAGTCCATCGGGTACGTGTGATAGACGAGGCCGGCCTGCAGCGACGAATCGTCATCGATGGTGTAGGTCGTGGTGTTGCCGATCCAGGTGCTGCCCGGCTGCGGGCGGCGCGCGTCGATCGCCAGGTTGGCTGGATTCGCCGCGCGTGGATCGTTGCGGATCTGCGCGCGGGTCAGGCGCCCCGGGGTTTCGTGATCGGTTTCGCGGTAGCGCAGGAAGAAGCGCGTTTCGAGATCCGGGGTGAGCTGCCAGCCGAGGTTGGCCACCGCACCTTTGCCCTTGCCGGCCGCGTGCTGCTGATAGCCGTCGTACTCGGTATCGGTGTAGGCCAGGAAATAGTCGACAGCGTCGTGCACGCCGCCGACGCTGATGCCGCGCTTCTGGTAACCGCGTGCGCCGGCTTCGTAGTGCAGCTCCAGCCCGGGTGTATCGCGCCCGCTGCGGGTGATGTAGTTGATCGCACCGCCCAGCGCCAGGGCACCGCGCTCGAACCCGTTGGCACCGCGCAGGACCTCGACGCGGCTCAGCCACAGCGGCTCCAGCAGCTCGTACGGCGTGCCACCCGGGCCGGTCAGCGGCAGGCCATCCAGCGAGACCGACAGGCCGGAGGCATGCGCACCCGGCGCGCGGTTGAGGCCTGAGCCGCGGATGGAGACCTTGACGCCTTCATTGCCGGCGCTCTGCGCGCTGATGCCGGGCTGGTAGGCCAGCACATCGGCGGTACCGGCGACGCGGCCCTGGCCGACCTGGGTCATATCGACGACGTTGCCTGCGCCGGGCACCCGGTCGAGGGCGCGGCGCGCAGCCTCGGTTGCATCGGCGGCGGTGACGTTGACCGCGTCCAGAGTGACGGCCTGGCCGGCGGGGGCGGCGCGGGCGGTGTCGGTGGCGGCAAAGCTGGCCAGCAGGGCGGCGGCGAGCAGGGACAGGGCAGGGGCGGTGGAGCGATTCGGGAGGACAGTCATTCGTGCGCGCTATCAGTGTCGACAGGGCGCGTGTTGGCGCGACACTCTGTCAACTTCATGTGGGGCGCGCAAGTTAACAGGATGTGGGGGTGTTCGTCACCCTTGTGGGGCGTATGGGTGACGAACGCCGACGGCGGGATGTCCATAGTGCGGCCGCTGGCCGGCTCGCCAGGATCTACGCGATCCCGTCGCGTGAGAACCATGATTGCGTGGTTGCCGGCCAGCGGCCGGCACTACCGGGCCGCTGCCAGAGCTTTCGACTTGGCGTACAGCCGTTCGGCCTGCTTCGGGTCCCCCAGCGCGGAGTAGGTCTCCGCCAAGCTGTCCCAGGCATTGGGCGAGCGTGGGAACAGCGTAGTGTTGAGAGTGAAGATGTGCACGGCGGTGGCATGGCCCAGGTTCTCGGCCACGGCGTAGCCCACGCGATTGATGTCCTGCTCCGGCGTCGCCTGATCACCGCGCCCGGTGTTGGTGAGCCACTGTCGCAACGCGGTTGTGCGTGCGGCCGTCTGGGGCTCCAGCGCGTAGGTGATCAGCGTTTCCGACAGTGTCTCGCGGGGGAACTGCGTTGGGGCCACCGCCGCCATCGTGCTGTCCACCAGCGTGCGTGACCACACGTTCTTCGCACTGCCGTTGGTGAGGTAGATGAAGCTGTAGGTATCTCCGGCCAGGCCGTCGGTGAAGGCGATCCGCGCCCGCACCCGCGTGCCACCGTCATGCCCCACCATGCGGTAGTCGCCGCTTTCCTCGAATTCCCAACCAGTGGAGAAGCCGCTGCGTCGCCCGTTGCTCAACAGCTGCGGCTGCCACAGACGTTGCAGCGTGGCATGACGCACCAGCTCCTCGCGGGTCAGGGCCAGCAGGAAGCGGTCCAGATCACCGACGGTGGTATGCAGCGTGGCATGCCCGTAGGCATAGGATGGCCACGCGATGTCGTCTTCGCGCTGCAGCGAACCCTGCTTGCCGATGTAGGCGATGGCGGTGTTTTCCTGCGCGGGGCCCGCCGAACCCAGCGAGGTGTGCGTCAATCCCAGCGGGCGCAGCACACGTTCTTCGACGATCTGCGTATAGGGCTGCTGGTACTGCGCTTCCAACAGCGCGGTGAGGACCAGATAGTTTGTCTGCGTGTACCGGTTGGCGGTGCCCGGGGCGAACTGGAGCGGCGCAGTGTCGAGCGCCTTGAATACATCCGCCAGCGTGGCCGGAAAGGAATCGCCCTGCGAGGTGACTATCTTGCCGTCGTGGGTCTGGAAATACTCAGGAACCCCCGACGCGTGATCGAGGAACTGCTGCACGCTGATCGCCCGCCAAGCCTCTGGCAGATCTGGCAGATAACGGCTGGCCGGCACGTTCATCTCAATCCAGCCGGCTTCCACCCGTTGCATGACCAAGGTGCTCACCAGCAGTTTGGCCAGCGAATAAGCGTTGAACACCGTCTCGGGTGTCACCGGCCGGTGCGTCGTGAGGTCGGCCTCTCCAGCGACGGCCTGCGCGAGAAGCTTGCCGTCGTGCCGTATCAGCACCGACTGACCGGCGATGCCATAGCGCTCCGCGTTGGCATGGAGCTGCCGGGTGATCCGAGTGTCTAGGTCATCGGCACGGGCGGCGCCGGACGGTGTCGATAACGCGGTCAGCAGGACGGCTACACAGGCGAAACGACGCATTGCGGGCATCCCCGTACGTGAGCCAGCACAGTAGGAAGCGTGGATACGCCGGTCAATGCGACGGAAGTCACCCCCGGCCATGAAAAGGCCCCGGCACTTGGCCGAGGCTTCCCAAGTCAGCCCAGAATCCCAGGCAGATCCAGCCCCTTCTCCTTCGCGCAGTCCACCGCGATCTCATACCCCGCATCGGCATGCCGCATCACGCCCGTGGCCGGGTCGTTCCACAGCACGCGCGCGATGCGCTTGGCCGCGGCCTCGGTGCCATCGCAGACGATGACCATGCCGGCATGCTGCGAGAAGCCCATGCCGACGCCGCCGCCATGATGCAGCGACACCCAGGTGGCGCCGCTGGCGGTGTTGAGCAGGGCGTTGAGCAGCGGCCAGTCGGAGACGGCATCGGAGCCGTCCTGCATGGCCTCGGTTTCGCGGTTGGGCGAGGCGACGCTGCCCGAATCCAGATGGTCGCGGCCGATCACCACCGGCGCCTTCAGTTCGCCATTGGCAACCATCTCGTTGAAGGCGAGGCCCAACCGATCACGATCGCCCAGGCCGACCCAGCAGATGCGTGCAGGCAGACCCTGGAACTTGATCTTCTCGGCGGCCATGTCGAGCCAGCGATGCAGGTGTGGGTTGTCCGGGATCAGTTCCTTGACCTTGGCATCGGTCTTGGCGATGTCCTCCGGATCGCCGCTCAACGCGGCCCAGCGGAACGGGCCGATGCCGCGGCAGAACAGCGGGCGGATGTAGGCGGGCACGAAGCCGGGGAAGTCGAATGCATCTTCCACGCCTTCTTCCAGCGCCATCTGGCGCAGGTTGTTGCCGTAGTCCACCGTCGGTACGCCGAGCGAGTGGAAGCCGAGCATGGCGCGGATGTGGTTGGCCATCGACGCGCGCGCGGCGGCTTCCACGTCCTTCGGTGCGGAGACGCGCTTGTCGTCCCATTCCTCCACGGTCCAGCCCTGCGGCAGGTAACCGTTGACCGGGTCGTGCGCGGAAGTCTGGTCGGTCAGCAGGTCTGGCTTCACGCCGCGGATCAGCAGCTCGTCGAGCACGTCGGCAACGTTGCCGAGCAGGCCGACCGAGAGCGGCTTCTTCGCGGTGCAGGATTCCTCGATCAGGCGCAGCGCTTCGTCGAGGTCATCGGTCCAGGTGTCGAGATACCCCGTACGCAGGCGCATCTCGATGCTGCTCTTGCGGCATTCCACCGCGAGGCAGGAAGCCCCGGCCATCACCGCGGCCAGTGGCTGCGCGCCGCCCATGCCGCCCAGGCCACCGGTGAACAGCCATTTGCCGGCCAGGCTGCCGTTGTAGTGCTGGCGGCCCATTTCCACGAAGGTCTCGTAAGTGCCCTGCACGATGCCCTGCGCGCCGATGTAGATCCAGCTGCCCGCGGTCATCTGGCCGTACATCGCCAGACCCTTCTTGTCGAGCTCGTTGAAGTGGTCCCAGTTGGCCCAGCGCGGCACCAGGTTGGAATTGGCAATCAGCACGCGCGGGGCATCGACGTGGGTGCGGAACACGCCGACCGGCTTGCCGGACTGGACCAGCAGGGTCTGGTCATCCTCGAGCCGCTGCAGGGTCTCGATGATCTTGTCGTAGCTCTCCCAGTCGCGCGCGGCGCGGCCGATGCCGCCGTAGACCACCAGCTCCTGCGGGCGCTCGGCCACGTCCGGGTGCAGGTTGTTCATCAGCATGCGCAGCGGGGCTTCAGTCAGCCAGCTCTTGCAGGTCAGCGTGGTGCCGGTCGGGGCGAGGATGGTGCGGGTGGAATCGAGACGGGTCATGCAGCACTCCGGGACGTAGCGAAGTCGAGACAGGCATCGAGCACCTGCTGCAGCGTGGCGCGCAGCGGGGCGGCGTGATCGGGATCCAATGGCGTGGGCCAGCTGTGCTCATCCACGGCCTCGGGCTCGTGCATGTAGCCGCGGCAAGCCAGCTCCATCTGCAGCGTGTGCACGCCGCCCGGGATGTCGCTGTAATGGCGGGTGATGTAGCCGCCCTTGAAGCGGCCGTTGCGCACATGGCTCATGCCGCTCATCGCGCACAGGTTGTCGACCACGTCGGTCAGCGCGTTGTCGCAGGTGGTATCGCCGTTGGTGCCGAGGTTGAACTGCGGCAGCTGACCATCGAACAGGTGCGGGATGTGCGAGCGGATCGAGTGCGCGTCGTACACCACCACGGTGCCGTGCCCGGCCCGCAGGCGCGCGATCTCCGCGGCGAGCGCATCGTGGTACGGCACGAACCAGGTGTCGCGGCGGCGCGCGATCTCGGCCTCGTCCGGTCCGTGACCATCCCGGTACAACGGCTGGTTGTCGAAGGTGGTCAGCGGGCACAGGCCGGTGGTGTTCTGGCCCGGGTACAGCGAGGTGCCGCTGGGGTCGCGGTTGACGTCGATGACCGAGCGCGACACCGCCGTGCGCACCGTGGTGGCGCCCATCTGCTGCGCGAAGGCATACAGCTCGTGCACCCACCAGTCGGCGTCGCGACGGGCCAGCCACGGCGACAGGAACTGCGAGGCCAGTGCCTCCGGGAGTTCGGTGCCGGTATGCGGGAAGCTGACGATCAACGGCACATCGCCGCGGTGGATCTGCAGCCAGTCCGGATGCGCGGTCATGACAGCGGCTCCAGGGGCGGCAGGATGTCGCCGAGGCCTTCAGCAAGCACGCCGCTGCGCACCAGGTTGGTCGCGGCGACCATGTCCGGATGGAAATAGCGGTCGTCTTCCAGCGTCGGCACCTGCGCGCGCAGGCGCTGGCGGACTGCTTCCAGCGCGTTGCTGGAGCGCAGCGGGGCGTGGAAATCGCAGCCCTGCGCGGCGGCGAGCAGCTCGATGCCGATCACGTTGGCGGCGTTTTCGGCCATCGCCATCAGGCGGCGCGCACCGTGTGCGGCCATCGAGACGTGGTCTTCCTGGTTGGCCGAGGTCGGGATCGAGTCGACGCTGGCCGGATAGGCGCGCTGCTTGTTTTCCGAGACCAGCGCAGCGGCGGTGACCTGCGGAATCATGAAGCCGGAGTTGAGGCCGGGCTTCGGGGTGAGGAAGGCGGGCAGGCCGGACAGCGCCGGGTCGACCAGCATCGCGGTACGCCGCTCGCTGATCGAGCCGATTTCGCATACGGCCATCGCCAGCATGTCCGCCGCGAAGGCGACCGGCTCGGCGTGGAAGTTGCCGCCGCTCAGCGCCTCGTTGGTATCGGTGAACACCAGCGGATTGTCGGAGACGCCGTTGGCTTCGATCGCCAGCGTGGTGGCCGCCTGGCGCATCACGTCGAACGCGGCGCCCATCACCTGCGGCTGGCAGCGCAGGCAGTACGGATCCTGCACGCGCACGTCGTTGTCGCGGTGCGATTCGCGGATCGCCGAGCCCTGCATCAGGGTGCGCAGCGCGGCGGCGGTGGCGATCTGCCCGCGCTGGCCGCGGATGCTGTGGATGCGCGGGTCGAACGGCGTGTCCGAGCCCTTGGCCGCTTCGACCGAGAGCGCGCCGGTGACCAGCGCCGCACGGAACACGGTGTCGATCGCGAACAGGCCGGCCAGTGCGTAGGCGGTGGAGTACTGGGTGCCGTTGAGCAGGGCCAGGCCTTCCTTCGCGCCGAGCACCAGCGGGGCCAGGCCGACCTTGGCCAACGCCTCGGCAGCCGGCAGGCGCTGGCCATCGACGAAGGCTTCGCCGACACCAATCATCACGCTCGCCAGATGCGAGAGCGGGGCCAGGTCGCCCGAGGCGCCGACCGAGCCCTGGCACGGAATGACCGGAATGAAGTCGTGCTGCAGGAACGCTTCCAGCAGGGCCAGCGTCTGCGGGCGGATACCCGAGGCGCCCTGGGCCAGGCTGGCCAGCTTCAGCGCCATCATCAGGCGCACCACGGGGGCCGGCATGGGCTCGCCGACGCCGGCCGCATGCGAGAGCACGATATTGCGCTGCAGGGTTTCCAGATCCTCGCGCTCGATACGCACGCTGGCCAGCTTGCCGAAGCCGGTGTTGATGCCATACACCGGCGCGCCCTTGGCGACGATGTCGGCCACCGTCTGCGCACTGCGCAGCACGGCCGCGGCCGAGGCCGGGTCCAGCCGCACCCGCGCGCCATCGTGGATGGCGCGCCATTGCGCCAGGGTCACGGCGCCGGGGTGCAGGGTCAGGGTAGTGCTCATGGAATCTCCAGACATCACAGGGTTCATGCGGGTTGGCCTCGCATCACGCGGGCGTGCAGGGGGTTGAAGCCCATGCGGTAGACAAGGTCGGCGGGGGCCTCGATGTCCCACAGGGCGAGGTTGCAGTCCAGGCCGACCGCCAGCCGGCCGATCCGGTCCTGCCGGCCCAGTGCACGCGCCGCTTCGCGGGTGAACCCGGCGATGCATTCGTCCACGGTCATGCGGAACAGGGTGGCGGCCATGTTCATCGCCAGCAGCGGGCTGGTCAGCGGCGACGTGCCCGGGTTGGAATCGGTGGCCAGTGCCAGTGGCACCCCGGCCGCGCGCAGTGCGGGGATCGGGGGCAGGGTGGTGTCGCGGGTGAAGTAGAACGCGCCCGGCAGCAGCACCGCCACGCTGCCGGCGCTGCGCATCGCGGCGATGCCGTCGGCGTCGAGGTGTTCGATATGGTCGGCCGACAGCGCACCATGGCGCGCCGCCAGGGCAGCACCGTGCTGGTTGCTGAGCTGCTCGGCGTGGATCTTGATCGCCAGGCCATGCTGCTGCGCGGCGAAGAAGACCTGCTCGGCCTGCGCGGCGCTGAAGGCGATGTTCTCGCAGAACACGTCCACCGCTTCGGCCAGTCCGGCGGCCGCAACGGCCGGAATCATGACGTTGCAGACCTCGTCGATGTACTCCTGCGCCTCGCGGCCCGGCGGAATCGCGTGCGCGCCGAGGAAGGTCGGCACGATCTCGACCGCGCGCCGGCGGCCCAGCTCGCGCGCGACCTGCAACTGCTTGGTCTCATCGGCCAGGGTCAGCCCGTAACCGGATTTGATCTCGATCGTGGTGATGCCTTCGGCCAGCATGGCGTCGAGCCGGGGCAGGCTGGCGGCGAGCAGGTCGGCCTCGCTGGCGGCGCGGGTGGCGCGCACGGTGGAGACGATGCCGCCGCCGGCGCGGGCGATATCGGCATAGCTCACGCCCTGCAGGCGCTGCTCGAACTCGCCGGCACGGTTGCCGGCATAGACCAGATGGGTATGGCAGTCGATCAGGCCGGGGCTGATCCAGCGCCCGGCGCAGTCGATGCGCTGGGCCGCCTGCAGATGATCGGCCGAACCCGCCGCCCCCACATGCACGATGCGGCCATCGGTGGCGGCGATGACGCCCTCCTCGATCACGCCCAGGCCCGGGCCGTCGACGGTGATCAGGTTGGCGTGGTACCAGAGGGTGTCACAGTGCATGGCAGCAACCACATCGGTGTATATGTCTATACAATATAGGCGCCTCTTCCGGGATGTCCAGTGATGCCAGCCAACCCCGCACCGATCCTTCGTTTCCATGCTGCCCACGCGCTGCTGCCACACGGCTGGGCGCGCGATGTGCGCATCCTCAGCCAGGGCGGCACGCTCATCGAGGTGACCGAAGGTGCGTCGGCCGAACCGGGTGATACCGCGCTGGCGATCGCGCTGCCGGGCCTGGGCAACCTGCACAGCCACGCCTTCCAGCGCGGCATGGCCGGGCTGACCGAGATCGGCGGCAACAGCGGCGACAGCTTCTGGAGCTGGCGCGAGCTCATGTACCGTTTCCTGGCGCATCTGCAGCCCGAGGCCATGCAGGCGATCGCCGAGCAGGCCTATGTGGAAATGCTGGAATCCGGCTTCACCCGGGTCGGTGAGTTCCATTACCTGCACCACGGCCCGGACGGCGCGCCGTATGCCAACCGCGCCGAGATGGCCGAGCGCATCGCAGCCGCTGCCCACTCCAGTGGCATCGGCCTGACCCTGTTGCCGGTGTTCTACGCGCATGCCGATTTCGGTGGCGCCGCGCCGAACCCGGCCCAGCGCCGTTTGATCCACGACGTCGACGGTTTTGCTGAACTGCTGCAGCGCTGCACGCGCGCGCTGCAGGGCCAGGACGATGCGGTGCTCGGTTTCGCCCCGCACAGCCTGCGCGCGGTAACCGGCGAGGAGCTGTCGGCGCTGCTGCCGCTCAACCAGGGGCCGGTCCACATCCACATCGCCGAACAGACCCGCGAGGTCGATGCCTGCGTGGCCTGGAGTGGCATGCGCCCGGTGCAGTGGCTGTACGAGCACGCGCCGGTGGATGCGCGCTGGTGCCTGGTCCACGCCACCCACATCACCGACGCGGAGATGCAGCAGATCGTGGCCAGCCGTGCGGTGGCTGGGCTGTGCC
This sequence comes from Stenotrophomonas sp. TWI1183, assembly GCF_039673115.1. NCBI lineage: Bacteria > Pseudomonadati > Pseudomonadota > Gammaproteobacteria > Lysobacterales > Lysobacteraceae > Stenotrophomonas > Stenotrophomonas sp. TWI1183. Next base: position 457,162 of record NZ_JBDJKZ010000001.1, on the reverse strand, counting down.
CGATCACCGAGGCGAACCTGGGCGACGGGCTGTTCCCGATGCAGGCCTTCGCGCGTGCCGGCGGCCGGTTCGGCGTGGGCTCGGACTCCAACGTGCTGATCGACGCGGCCGAAGAGCTGCGCCTGCTCGAGTACGGCCAGCGCCTGCAGCTGCGCGGGCGCAATGTGCTGGCCCCGGGCGATGGTCAGTCCACCGGCCGCTGGCTGTACGAGCAGTCGTTGAACGGTGCTGCGCAGGCCCTGGGCGTGAGCACCGGGCTGCAGGCCGGCGCGCCGGCCGACCTGGTCGAACTCGATCCGGACCACCCGGCGCTGATCGCCCGCGACGGTGATGCCTTGCTTGACAGCTGGGTGTTCGCCGCACGTAATGGCGCCGTGCGATCGGTGTGGCGCCAAGGGCGCCAGTTGGTCCGTGACGGTCGCCACCCGCAACGCGAGGCGGTGGCCGCACGGTTCGCCGCGGCACTTCGACCGTTGTTGGGGGTCTGATCCGACCCTCCCATGCAGGAATCCAGAGTGACGGGCAAGAAAGCAGCAACCCTCAATCAGCGCATCCGTGCTGATCTGGAAAGCCGCATCCTCAGTGGACAGTGGGAGCCTGGCTTCCGCATCCCCTACGAACACGAGCTGATGGAGCAGTACGGCTGCTCGCGGATGACCGTGAACAAGGTGCTGACCGCGCTGGCCGAGAGCGGCATGATCGAGCGCCGCCGCCGTGCGGGCTCGTTCGTGGCGCGCCAGCCGCCCCACCTGGAACAGGTCGCGCTGGAAATCCCCGACATCGCGATGGCGGTGGAAGCGCGTGGCCATGTCTACGGGTACCAGCTGCTCGAGCGTGCCTACCGGCGCCCGCGTGAGCAGGTGGCCGAGGAAACCACATTGGCCGGCGGCGAGAAGCTGCTGGCGATCCGCTGCCTGCATCTGGCCGATGGCCGGCCGCTGGCGCTGGAGCACCGCCTGATCAGCCCGGTCGGCGTGCCGGAGGTGCTGGCGGTGGACTTCGAGACGACGGCGCCGGGCAGCTGGCTGCTGCAGAACGTCTCGTGGACGCGCGCCCAGCACCGGATCAGTGCCTGGGGCGCCGATGACGCGGCAGCGACGCTGCTGCAGGTCAAACCCGGCACGGCGTGCCTGGTCATCGACCGCCTCACCTGGCGCGGCGAGCAGCCGATCACCTGCGTGCGACAGATGTTCCTGGGCGATGCCTACGATCTGGTCGCCCGGTTCTCGCCGGGCGCGCGCTGAGCCTTACAGCGTCGTGCACTGCCGCCAGCGGACCGGCTCATCCACGCCCGGGCGCGGGTTTAGCTGGATGCGCACGGTGCGCAGCGCCGGATAGCGGACCACTTCCTCGCAGATCAGCGGCCAGATCGTGTCGATCTCGCCGGTGCGGTTGATCGCCAGCGTCTGCCGGGTCAGCCAGATGCCGCTGGCCACGCCGGGGCGGGTAGCGACTTTACGTGACAGTTCCTGCTGATAGCGGTCCAGCGTGGCGTTGTCCGGGTTGGCGTCCATTGCGGGCGCAGCGTTATCGGCGGCGCGGTCTTCAGCGGCCTCAGGCGCTGGCGGGGCTGCCGTCGCCGCCGCGGTGGGCTGGGCGCCGCCCGGTGCGGGGGCTGTGGCTGCCCATTCTTTTTCCAGCCCGGCGGTCAGCGAGCCCAGCCCGACCAGCAGGCCCAGCGTCACCGCCCCCAGCGCTGCAATCGAGATACGGCGGATCGCCTCGCCACGGGCGCCGGCCTCGACCCGGGCCTCCATGTCGCCCGGCAGATAAGGCTTCAGCAGCGGCCACAGCAACGGGCCGTCGAGCACTTCCACTCCCTGCTTTTCAGCGGCGATGCGACCGTCGCGTTCGACCTTGCCCTCGGTGATCAGGATCCCGCCACGGGCACCGGCCAGGCGCGCGGCGGCGCCCAGCTCGTTCACCGCCGCCGTGCCGATCCGGTAGGCGCGGCCGTGCTTGCACGACAGCAGCCAGCGTTGCGGGCCATCGTGCATCAGGAAATCGCTGCGCGGTTCGCGGCTGTCGGCGGCCTCGTCGGGCACGTCCTGCAGGCCGCGCTGCTCGTGCATCGCACGCCGCACGATCAGGGAAAACTCGCGCCAGTGCATGCCGGCCAGGGCATTCAGGCCGAGCTGGGTCTCCTTGCGCTTCCGTTTGATCAGCCAGAAGTAGGCCGTGGCCACGAACCAGACGATGAGGGCCAACAGCAGGGCCAGGATCCAGGAGAGCATGCAGGGGGATATGAACAGGGAAGTGCGACAGACAGTTTATATGCGCCTTTGCACGTCTGCGGCGCGTCGTTTCCGGGGCGTTTCGCATCCGGCGATCACGTCAGTGACGGCGGTCTCACTTTGCGCCGATCCACCCACCGGCCGCCCACGAAAAACCCGCCAATCCAGAGCCGTGAGGGGAGGGAACAAACGGCGGTGGAAGCGATTGGCGGGTCGGTTTCGATTGTCAACAAAGTTCTGCTGCTTTGCAACAATCGAGGGATCAGGCGTCGGAGGTGGGCGACTGGTGGGTGCCCGGGGACGGTGCGCCGGACGGCGAGGCATTGCGGGCCTCGGCCCGGTTGACCCGGGTGTTCAGCGCATCGATGCGGGCGTTGAGCGCGGCGACATCCTCGGCGGTCGGGATGTGCAGGCGCTTGAGCACGCCCTGGACCCGGTCATCGAAGGCCTTCTCGACCTTGTCCCAGGTGCCGCTGGCTTTCTCGCGGGCCTCGCCGAGGTGCTCCTCGACATTGTCGCGCCAGCGCGGCGCATCGCCGGTCTGCTCGCGGTTGCGGGCCTCGATGTTCTCGCCTTCCTTGACCAGGTTGTCGAAGACGCGGCTGCCTTCGGCCTGCGCACGCCCGAAGGCGCCCAGGCCCGCCAGCCAGATCTGCTGGGCCGAATCGGTCAGCTTGCGCGAGAAGCGCTCGGCCTGATCCTGCAGCGAGGGCTTCTCGCCGGGGATGCGATCGTCGAAGTCGTTGGGTGAATTCATGGGGCGATCCCTTGGGTGGACACCCTTGGATCGTATGCATCGCCGGCTTCAAGCGATGTGATGGCCGGCGCCTGTGCGACGCCGGGCCGTGCGTCGGTTCAGCCGAGCTTTTCCTTGAGCACGCGCTGGATCTCGCTTTCCACCATGCCCTTCATCGCCGACAGCAGGAAGCCGAGCTTGGCGGTGACCTGCACCTGCCCGGGCTGCAGGGCGATCTCGCCGTCCACGCCGGAGCCGCTGAAGTTCAGCACGTCGCCGACCCAGTTCGATTGCAGGCCGAAACGCTCGGACAATTTGGCGGCGACGTCTTCGATGGCCTGGCGCGCATTTTCAGCGGGCAGGGAATGGGGATGACGGATATCGATGCTGGACATGCGGACTCCTGGCGGACAACAGCGCGGATTTGGGCGTGCATTGTGCGCATCCTCAGGCACAACTCCAAGGTCTGCGTCACACTTCTTCTTCCCTGACATTCAACCTGCTAGGCTGCGCCGCGTGCAGAACCTGCTAGTTCACTTCACTCAACGCCAACACCCCGACCAGCCGCTGCGGCCCGGGGTGCAGCGCATCGTGCGTCATGCTTCGGGCACTGTCCGGCTTGGCGATGACACCCCCGGCACCCTGCTGCTGGCCCAGTTCTGCCTGGACGACCGTGGCCTGTGGCTGCAGGTGGCCAACGGCATCCGTGGCATCCACGTCAACGGCCGCCCCGTGCGCCGGATGGCGCTGCTGCGCGCCGGCGACGCCGTCTACGCCGATGGCGTGGAGATGGTGGTGCAGGGCGATTGCGAGGCGCTGGTGCATGCGCCGCCGCGCAGTGACGATGGCGGCGACGACCAGCGCCTGCTGCGCGGGGTCGGCGGCCAGCACCACGGGCGCAGTTTCACCCTCGACCGGCCGCGCGTGATCGGGCGCGGTCCGGAGGCGGACATCGTCATCGACGACCCGGCCTTCGCCGAGCAGCACGCGCGCCTGGAACAGCACGGCGAGCGCCTGCTGCTGCGCGACCTGGGCGCAGGCGAGTCCACGCGGGTCAATGGCGTCACCGTTCGCCATTGCTGGCTGCAGCCCGGCGACCAGCTGGTCTTCGATGCCCAGCACCGCTTCGTGCTCGAAGTGCCGCACGACGGCCGCAAGCGCAGCGTGATCGAGGAAGAGGACGATGGCTTCGAAGCACGCCAGCGCCCGGAACCGGTCGCTGCGCCCAAGCGCGTGAGCCGCTGGCCGTGGCTGCTGGCCAGTGCACTGCTGCTGGCCGCCGCTATCAGCGGTCTGCTCTGGTTCGGGGCGCGGTAAACGTCATCGCATCCGCGCTGACGCCCCGTGATTTGCTACGCAAACCACGGGCCCCCGCGTGACATTGCTTCCAGACCCCGCCGCGTCGCGGCGCCCCCTGACTCAGGGGGCTCGCCTCCAGACATATGGCGGTGGCTCTGGCAGACAGCCGGGCCCTGGATAGATTCGTTTGCAACCAAATTCGCCTTGTCCTGCAAGGCCTAAAGGCTGGTGCGCTGCGGCATACTAGGGGTCTTGCCCCATAGGTGTGACATGACGCGCGCGTTCAATTTCAGTGCCGGCCCTGCAACCCTGCCGGAATCGGTCCTGCGCCAGGCGCAGGAAGAGATGTTGGAGTGGAACGGCGCGGGCGCCTCCATTGTCGAAATGAGCCACCGCGGCCCGGAGTTCATGGCCGTCGCCGCCCAGGCCGAGGCCGATCTGCGCCGCCTGATCGGCATCCCGGAGGACTACGCGGTGCTGTTCCTGGCCGGTGGTGCGACCACCCAGCAGGCCCTGCTCGCGCTCAACTTCGCCCAGCCCGGCCAGACCGTGGATTACGTGCTCACCGGGCACTGGGGCAAGACCGCGATCAAGCAGGTCAGCCCCTATGTCACGGTCAATGTCGCCGCGAGCAGCGAAGCCAATGGCTTCCACGACATCCCGGCGCGCGCCGGCTGGCAGCTCTCCGATGACGCGGCCTACGTGCACATCACCGCCAACGAAACCATCCACGGGGTCGAGTTCCGTGATACCCCGGACGTGGGTGACGTGCCGCTGTTCGCCGATTTCAGCTCCTCGATCGCCAGCGAGCCGCTGGATGTCAGCAGATACGGCCTGATCTACGCCGGCGCGCAGAAGAACCTCGGCCCGGTCGGCGTGTCGGTGGTGATCGTGCGCCGCGACCTGCTCGAGCGCACTGGCCAGCCGCGTGCGGACATCTTCGATTACCGCTCGCACGTTGCCCGCGACTCCATGCTCAACACGCCGCCGACCTGGAACTGGTACCTGGCCGGGCTGGTGTTCCAGTGGATGCTGGCCGAAGGTGGCGTGGAAGAATTCGCCCGCCGCAACGCGGTCAAGTCGGGCCTGATCTACGAGGCGATCGACCAGTCCGGCGGCTTCTACCGCAATGAAGTCGTCCCGGCCGCACGCTCGCGCATGAACATCCCGTTCTTCCTGCCCGACGAGGCGCTCAACGCGCGTTTCGTCAGTGAATCCAAAGCCGCCGGCCTGCTGGCGCTGAAAGGTCACAAGGCGGTCGGCGGCATCCGTGCTTCGCTGTACAACGCCATGCCGGTGGAGGGCGCGCAGGCGCTGGCCGCCTTCATGCGCGATTTCCAGCAGCGCAACGGCTGACGCATTCGTTTTCCCCGGGGCGCTCGCCGCCCCACTGCACCGGAACCCCCAGATGGCCACCAAACCCGCCAAGCCCAAGGCCGCCACGCCGGCGCCGAGCACGTCCACGTCGGCTGCACCCGCGAAGAAGAAGGCCAAGGCCGCCAAGCGCGATGCTGCGCCGGCCGTTGCCGCGCCCGTGCTGTCGGACGTGCGCGCCAAGATCGACCATATCGACCGCAGCATCCAGGCGCTGATCGCCGAACGCGCCAACTTCGCCCACCAGGTCGGCAAGGCCAAGGGCAAGCTCGCCGCCGCAGTGGACTACTACCGCCCCGAGCGCGAAGCGCAGGTGCTGCGCATGGTGGTGGACCGCAACGAAGGCCCGCTCAGCGATGAAGTGCTGGTCCACGTCTACCGGGAAATCATGTCCGCCTGCCTGGCCCAGCAGGAACCGCTGAAGATCGGTTACCTCGGCCCGGAAGGCACCTTCAGCCAGCAGGCGGTGCTCAAGCATTTCGGCCGCTCCGCGCTGGGCCTGCCGCTGGCCAGCATCGAAGAAGTCTTCCAGGAAGTGGAAGCAGGCAACGCCGATTTCGGCGTGGTGCCGGTGGAAAACTCGGGGCAGGGCACGATCCAGATCACGCTGGACATGTTCCTGACCTCCAACCTGAAGATCTGCGGTGAAGTGGAGCTGCGCGTGCAGCAGTATCTGATGTCGCGCAGTGGCCGGCTGGAGGATGTCGAGCGCGTCTACGGCCACCCGCAGTCGTTCATGCAGACCTCTTCGTGGCTGCGCGCCAATCTGCCGAAGGCCGAGAAGATTCCGGTCTCCAGCAACGCCGAGGGCGCGCGCCGCGCCCGCAATGCCGAAGATGCCGCCGCCATCGGTGGCGAGAGCGCCGGGCATGTGTACGGCCTGAAGAAGGTAGTGACCAAGCCGATCCAGAACGACGCGGACAACACCACGCGCTTCCTGGTCATCGGCCGCAACATCTTCCCGACCTCCGGCCACGACCGCACCTCGGTGCTGGTGTTCATCCACGACAAGCCCGGTGCGCTGTTCGACGTGCTCAGTCCGTTCGCGCGGCATGGCATCAGCATGAACCGGATCGAGTCGCGTCCATCGCACAACGCCAAGTGGGAATACGGCTTCTTCATCGATCTGGCTGGCCATGTCGAGGACGAGGCGATGCAGGCGGCCCTGGCCGAACTGAAAGCCCACTCGGCACAGATCAAGATCCTCGGCTCCTATCCGGTCGCCGTGCCCTGATCCGAACGGCGCAGTCGCTTCGCGCGCTGCGCCCGGTCCGGCGCCCCTCTGGGCGCTGCGGCCCCTCCCGCACTCCGTTGCATCGCCGCCGCGGCGGCCCGCCCCATAGGATCTCCGATGACCGCATCTTCGTACTGGATCGCCCACAAGGGCCAGCCCCTGCAGGGCAGCCTGACCATTCCCGGCGACAAGTCCGTCTCGCACCGTTCGGTGATGTTCGCCGCGCTGGCCGATGGCGTCTCGCGCATTGACGGTTTCCTGGAAGGCGAAGACACCCGCGCCACGGCGGCGATCTTCGCGCAGATGGGCGTGCGCATCGACACCCCGTCGCCCTCGCAGCGCGTCGTGCATGGCGTCGGCGTGGATGGACTGAAGGCGCCGAGCGCCCCGCTGGACTGCGGCAACGCCGGCACCGGCATGCGCCTGCTGGCGGGCCTGCTGGCTGCACAGTCCTTCGATTCGGTGATGGTCGGCGATGAGTCGCTGTCGCGCCGTCCGATGCGCCGCGTGACCGGTCCGCTGGCCGAGATGGGCGCGAAGATCGACACCGAGGCCGACGGCACGCCGCCGCTGCGGGTGCACGGTGGCCAAGCACTGCGCGGTATTGCATTCGCCTCCCCGGTGGCGAGCGCGCAGGTCAAATCCGCGGTGCTGCTGGCCGGTCTCTATGCCGACGGCGAAACCTCGGTCACCGAGCCGCACCCGACCCGCGATTACAGCGAGCGCATGCTGCGCGCGTTCGGCGTGGACATCGAGTTCTCGCCGGGCAAGGCCCGCCTGCGTGGCGGCCAGCGCCTGCGCCCGACCGATATCGTGGTGCCGGCCGATTTCTCCTCGGCGGCGTTCTTCCTGGTGGCCGCGAGCGTGATTCCAGGCTCCGTGCTGCGCCTGCGTGCGGTGGGCCTCAACCCGCGCCGCACCGGCCTGCTGGCCGCGCTGCGGCTGATGGGGGCCGATATCACCGAAGAGAACCATGCCGAGCAGGGTGGGGAAGCGGTGGCTGATCTGGTGGTGCGGCATGCGCCGCTGCACGGCGCCGAGATTCCCGAAGCGCTGGTGCCGGACATGATCGACGAGTTCCCGGCGTTGTTCGTGGCTGCTGCCGCCGCGCAGGGCAACACCGTGGTGCGCGGTGCGGCCGAACTGCGGGTCAAGGAGTCGGATCGTCTTGCCGCGATGGCGACCGGCCTGCGCACGCTGGGCGTGCAGGTGGACGAAACCGATGACGGCGCGACCATCCACGGTGGCGGGGTGCTGGGCAGCGGCACCATCGAAAGCCACGGCGACCACCGCATCGCGATGGCCTTCGCGATTGCCGGCCAGCTCAGCAGCGGAGAAGTGCGGGTCAATGACATCGCCAACGTGGCGACGTCCTTCCCGGATTTCGATGGACTTGCGACCGGCGCGGGTTTTGGGCTTCGCGCCGGTTGAGATAATGCCGGGTTCTGCCGCTGCTGCGTCCAGATGTCGGGTATGCGTGGTTGCCGGGCAGCGCCCGGCACTACCTTGACCTCGCGCGGACGCGGTGCTTCGCAGAACAAAAAAGGGAGGCCATTGGCCTCCCTTTTCGTTCCCGCCTCAGCGCATCAGCTTAGCGCTCGGTGCGGAAATCCACCGGCACGCGAACCACGCTGGCCACGGCGCGGCCGTTGTGCATCGCCGGCTCGAACTTCCAGTCGCGCACGGTGGTCAGCACCGCGCGATCCAGGTCGCGGTCACGCGTGCCGCTGCGCTGCACGATGTTGGCTTCGGTCACCTGGCCGCGGGTATCCACGTTGAGGCTGGCTACCACGCTGCCCTCCACGCCGCTGCGCAGGGCAGTACGCGGGTAGGCCGGCTTCACGTTGCTTGCCAGCGGACGGGCCTCGCGGTTGCGCACGGCCGGCGTCGCCCTGCGCTGATCGGCGGTCGGCGCGGCCTGGCGTGCAGCCGGGGCGGGCGTCGTGGCGACTGGCGCGGTTTCAGTGGCCGGCAACATACGCTGGCCCACCGGTGCATCGTTGGTATCGCCGGGGGTGGCATAGCGCAGCCACACCAGCGCGGCGGCGAACATCGCCACGATCAACGCGACCCACAACCAGGGCGACGTGCGGCGGTTATGGGGCTCATCGATCACGTCGCGCTGATGCTGCGGCGAGCGGGGCATGTCCGGGGCATGGGTAACACTCATGGCTGACTCCTGGTGTCGATGTGACACCTGCAGTCTTGCCCGTACCCGGTTGCGGATGTGTCAGCGCACCGTCAACGCGATGACTGCATTCCCATCGAGGTTCAGTTTGCTGAGCCGTTGCAAAATCGCCGCGTAACGCGGCGATGCATCACTGCGGCGTGAAGTCGAAGGGCACTTCCAGGCTGCCAGGCACTGGTACGCCGTTGTTCTGCGCCGGCTGGAAGCGCCAGCGGCGCACCGCGTCGGAGGCCGCGCGGTCAAGATCGCGTGAACCGCTGCGCTGGATCAACGTGACCGCCGAGGGATACCCCGTGGCATCCACATCCACGCGTACCACCACGGTGCCGCGGTCACCGCGGCGCAATGCAGCGGGCGGATAGCTCGGTGGCGGCGACTGGTCGGCGATCGGCTGCGGACGATCGCTCGGTGCCATCGAGTTCGGGGCTGCCGGTGCGGTGGGCGCAGCGGGCGCGGCCGGCGGCGGGGGCGGCGCGGTCTCCACCAGCTGCGGCTTCTCTTCGTTGGCCGGCGGGGCCTTGGCATCGGGCATGTCGCTGGAGCCGGCAGCGGCGGCCAGCGGCTCGGGCAGCGGCACCACCTCGGCCACCTGCGCAGGGGTCTGCGCGGCCGGGTCGGCCTTGTAGAAGTCGTTGTTGCGGCTGCTCAGCCATACCACCAGGAACAGCAGCAGGCCTGCGCCGAATGCGATCGCGGCGATCAGGAGGCTGCGGCGGGGCAGCTGGAAGGTGATGTTCTTGCCAGAAGTCGAGCGGGAAGCAGACATGGGGCATACCGTATGGATCACCGCGATTCTGCCACGCCCGGGATGAACCGGCGGCAGAAAAACGCATAACAGGCGATAATCCCCCTCCGTACCCGTCGACCCCTCTGCCGCCATGCTCGATCCAGCCCTGCTCCGCCAACAGCCCGCCGACCTTGCCGAACGCCTGCGCTCCTCGCGCGGTTTCGAGCTGGATGTCTCCGGGCTGGAGTCGCTGGAGGCCGATCGCAAGCGCATCCAGGTGCGTACCCAGGAGCTGCAGAGCCTGCGCAACAGCCGTTCCAAGGCCATCGGCCAGGCCAAGGCCAAGGGCGAGGACGTCTCGGCGATCATGGCCGAAGTGGCCGCGTTCGCCGATGAGCTGAAGGCCTCGGAAGTGGCCCTGGATGCGCTGCGCGAGAAGATCGAAGCGATCGCGCTGGGCATCCCGAACCTGCCGGCCGAGGATGTACCGGCCGGCCAGGATGAATCCGAGAATGTCGAACAGAAGCGCTGGGGCACCCCGCGTGCGTTCGATTTCCCGGTGCTGGATCACGTCGAGCTCGGCGCCCGCAACCGCTGGCTGGATGGCGAGACCGCCGCCAAGCTGTCCGGCTCGCGCTTCACCGTGCTGCGTGGCCCGATCGCGCGCCTGCACCGCGCGCTGGCGCAGTTCATGCTTGATCTGCACACCGGCGAGCATGGCTATGAAGAAACCAACGTGCCCGCGCTGGTCAATGCCGAGTCGCTGCGTGGCACCAGCCAGCTGCCGAAGTTCGAGGACGACCTGTTCAAGACCGCCGTGGGCGAATCCACGCGCTACCTGATCCCGACCTCGGAAGTGCCGCTGACCAATATCGTGCGCGATGAGATCATCGACGCCGAGCACCTGCCGCTGCGCATGACCGCCCATTCGCTGTGCTTCCGTGCCGAAGCCGGCAGCGGTGGCCGCGACGTGCGCGGCATGATCCGCCAGCACCAGTTCGAGAAGGTGGAACTGGTCGCCGCGTGCACCCCGGCACAGAGCGATGAAGAGCACCAGCGCATGACCCGCTGCGCGGAAGTCGTGCTGGAAAAGCTCGGCCTGCCGTACCGCAAGGTGCTGCTGTGCACCGGCGACATGGGCTTCTCGGCCATCAAGACCTATGACCTGGAAGTGTGGCTGCCCTCGCAGGGCACCTACCGCGAGATCTCGTCGTGCTCCAACTGCGGTGATTTCCAGGCCCGTCGCATGCAGGCCCGCTGGCGCAACCCGGAGACCAGCAAGCCCGAGCTGCTGCATACGCTCAACGGCTCCGGCGTGGCCGTCGGCCGCGCGATGATCGCGGTGATGGAGAACTACCAGAACGCCGACGGCAGCATCACCGTGCCGGACGTGTTGAAGCCCTACATGGGCGGGCTGGACGTCATCGGCTGACCAAGCGTCGCGACGTATGAAAAAACCCGCCGAAAGGCGGGTTTTTTGTTGGTGCCCCGGTAGAGCCACCCGATGGGTGGCTGCCGTTCCGGTCATGCATCACCCGCAGCCACCCATGGGGTGGCTCTACCCGTCCGTCATCGGCGTCAGCACCCCCAGCGGCACCCACCCAGACGACGTGCCGCCGACCACCTCGCACCACACCCAGCTGTTGAGCACGCGCTCACCGCGCACGTGCTGGCCCACGTCGACATCCAGTTCGCGCGCACAGTAGGCCTCGGCCGCCATCGCATCGCCCTGCGCGTTCCTGCCGATCACCTGCGCCGGCACCCAGCCTGCGGCCTGGCCAGGCGTCTCGCACAGATACCAGTTGTCCCAGCCTTCGGGCCCCTGATAGCGCTCGCCGACCTGCAGCGCGTCGCCGGGCTGCAGGGTGATCGGGTGGGGGAACTCACTGCGGTGGGTCTGGATGACGCGGTAATCCATGCGGAATCAGCTGTGTGCAAAGGGCCCCCAGCTTAGCGGCCATTCCCGCGACACTGCAGCGTTGATTGCGTCATCGGTGCGGCTTCCAGAAAGGAAGAGAGGCAGATCAGAAAGCGCCTTGATGAAATGTAGGAGAAGTGGACGGCCGAGTGGGCGGAAGTCGGCGTGGAGGGCCGCAGAGACGGCAGGCACAGGGCTTCGCGGATTGAGCATCCGGTGGCGGCCGGTACGGCCCGCACGTGGCGGTGTGATCGACGCCCATTTCCTGCGGCACACAGCGAACAGGCTGGGCACCGACCTCTACTTCCACAGGACGCCCGGTGAATACAGCGGCTGCACCCCTCCCATCCTCCAATCCCGCCGGCATCGCCGCGTGGCTGATGCTGGGCATCGCCTGGCTGTGTTTCCTGATCCCGTTCCCGGGGCTTGGGCTCTTCCTCGGTTGGCCGCTCAATCTGGTGGCCTTCATCCTGGCCGTCGTGGCGATGGCCAAGGGCGGCGCAGGCAAGGGCATCGCCCAGCTCCTGCTGTCCCTCGTCGCCTCCCCGGTGGTCTACCTCGTGGGCGTCGTGGTGTTCGCCGGCGCCGTCAGCGCGATCAGCCAGCCGGCCCTCGATGGCAAGGCCCACGCGGACAAGGGCAGCCAGCAGGACATCGCCATCGCGCCCGCCGCGCCTGTCGAGATCACGGCGCGCCAGCTCTATCGGGACTATGAGGCCAATGAGGTCGCCGCCGACGTCCTCTACAAGGGCAAGCCGCTGCTGATCACCGGCGAAGTAGCCACGATCCAGACCGACCTGATGGATGAACCGCAGGTGCTGCTGAAGGCCGGAAGCGTCGAACAGGTGATGATCTCGGGGCTCTCCAGTGAGGCGGCCGGCGCGCTCAGCAAAGGCGAGGCTGTGAGTGCGGCCTGCATGGGCAACGGCATGATCCTGGGCGCACCGGTGACGCGGGACTGCGAACTCCAGTAAAGGCGGAGCCGCGTCCAAAAAAAAGATGGCCCCGGGAGGGGCCATCTCTGCCACACCCACACCGTCACGACGAGGGGGAGGGAACGGTGTGGGTCGCGCGTGGGTCAGGCTGCGGCGAGTTCTTCCGGCTGCGGCAGCGCCGCCAGGGCCTGGGCAATCGCATCGGTGCGGTGCTGCGGCGAGTAGGCAATGCCCTCGGCCCGCACGAACTCGACGTTGTCGATGCCGAAGAAGGCGAAGACCTGGCGCAGGTACGGATCCTGGAAATCGGTCGGGGCGCCGGTGTGCAGGCCGCCGCGGCTGCTGGCCACGATCACGCGCTTGCCGCCGGCCAGGCCCACCGGGCCGTTCTCGGTGTACTTGAAGGTGCGCCCGGCCACGGCCAGGCGGTCAATCCACGCCTTGAGGGTGGAGGCGACGCTGAAGTTGTACATTGGGGAGCCGATGACAACCACGTCGGCCGCCAGGAACTGCTCCAGCACCTGCTCGGCGTCGGCCACTTCGGCCGGGTCGGACTGGGCCAGGGACGAGCTGCGCAGGTGCGGAACGGGCTGGGCGTCGAGGTCGCGGTAGCTCACCTCCAGGCCCGGGACCTGGTCGCGCCACTGCTGGACCACGGCGGCGGAGAGCTGGCGGGAGACCGAGTTTTCGCCAAGCACGCTGGCGTCGATGTGAAGAAGCTTCATGGCAATCACCTGATTCTGGGGGAGGGGCGGTAGACGCCGCCGACGGAGAACAGGTTAGGTTGTTGCTTGATTGGAATAAAGGTGGTTGAATACCACGTATTGTTCTATATCTGGAACTTCGGTATGCAAGACCTCAACGACCTCTACTACTTCGCCATGGTGGTGGATCATGGTGGCTTCGCCGCAGCAGAACGCGCGCTCGGCATCCCCAAATCCCGCCTGAGCCGCCGTATCAGCCAGTTGGAAACCGACCTGGGCGTCCGCCTGCTGCAGCGCTCCACGCGCCGCTTCGCGGTGACCGACGTCGGCACCAGCGTGCATCGCCACGCGCAGACCATGCTCGCCGAGGCCCAGGCCGCGCGTGAGGTGGTCGACCGCCTCAGTGCCGAGCCACGGGGCCTCGTCCGCGCCAGCGTGCCGGTCTCGCTCGCGCAGATGCAGCTGCCCAAGCTGCTGCCGATTTTCCTGGCGCAGTATCCCAAGGTGCGGCTGCAGCTGAACATCAGCAACCGCCGCGTGGACATCATCAACGAAGGCTACGACGTCGCCCTGCGCGTGCGATCGCGCCTGGATGACGATGGCAGCCTGGTGATGCGCAGCTTCGGCCAGGTGCAGGAACTGCTGGTCGCCAGCCCCAAGTACCTCGATCGCGCCGGCCGCCCGAAGGATCCGGACGAGCTGACCAACCACGTCACCCTGAGCATCAGCGAAGACGAAGCCCGCCAGCGCTGGGAACTGCACGGCCCGGAAGGCGCGGTACGCCGCGTGGACCTGCAGCCGCGCGTGGCCGGTTTCGATTTCCCGCTGCTGCAGAGCATGGTCAAGGACGGGTTCGGCATCACCATGCTGCCGGAAACCGTCTGCGCCGACGCCGTGCGCAATGGCGAACTGGAAGTGGTGCTGCCGGACTGGTCGCTGCCGCAGGGCATCTGCCACGCCGTCTTCGCCTCCCGCCGCGGCCTGCTGCCGGCGGTGCGCGTGTTCATCGACTTCCTGGCCGAGCACTTGCCGCCGCAGCTGGAGGCCTCGCGCCTGGATTGCGGTGGCGCGTGCGAGCGGGCCAAGGAGAAGATCAAGGCCAGCGCGCTGGGTGCGTTGGCGGTGGATGCGGGCTGAGCCCGACCGCTGGCGGGTGGGCAAATCCCACCTGAAATGCGAGAATGCGACCCCCGGCCAAAGCCGGGGAGCCATGCCGGACGGGGCGCTGCCCCGACCGGTTGCCTGGGTTGCAATGACCTGGGCACGCGGGGCGCGGAAGCGCTGCCGATACGGAGAGATGGCCGAGCGGTTTAAGGCACCGGTCTTGAAAACCGGCGAAGGGTCATTCCTTCCGTGGGTTCGAATCCCACTCTCTCCGCCAGACATATTAACTAAGTTCCTGTATTTTATGGGCTTTTTTAATTTCCCGCCTCGCTGGTGTGCCATCTGGTATGCCACGGCAGGTTGGCTTGCTTTGGATGCTAAAGGACGGCCACGGATATCTAGTCTGAGTAAGGAAGGTCCTGTGCCGACACCTGGGCAGCCCTCCTAATTTGGGGTGTGCTGGAGCATGGCCGCTTGTCTGCAGTGACCCGGACCTCTTTGAGTTTGTGTCGACTGCTGTGTTTCCCTTATCGGGTCGCTTTCCATCCCTGTAGAGTGCCGGCGGTACTCTCTACAGCTCGGTGGGCTACCAAGGATGCAGATGTCGAAGATCGAGGCGATGACAAGGGGCTAGAGTCTGGTGCTTGCTAGACCCGCCGAACCGATAGAGGTGGTTGGCGTGATTCCAAGGGGCCAGGCGCCATCCTTGGTCGATCGCTCTTCGGCAGGTGTCGTTGCCGAACGCATATTGCTTAGAGAGGACTACTTGTCCTTCGCAGAGCCACAGCCAGCCGCCTGCGGTCCTTCGAGGCTGACGGGCACGGTGGCAGAGTCCAACGGCCCTGACGCTATGAGGGAGCTAGATGTTCCATTCAACACGCTGCCCAATTGGCTGACGGTGCCAAGTCTGGCCAGCCTCGGCGTTCGCCCCGGCGCCGGCTGTAAACGAGCTGGGGAGTGAAATGAGCCGGCTTCACAAGGATTGAACAAGATTTCAAACACATACTACCCCCTCGAAGCTGGTAGGAACTGGCTTCGGGCATGACGCTGCCGCAGTAGCCTATTTTCAGGAGCGGAGAAGGATGAGGAGCAGGGTAGAGTTGGTCCACTGCATTATGGCGGTGGCCACCGCTGTTCTGGCGGGGATCATTAAGAGCACGGCTAGCGCGGTTTGCAGCAGATGTTCCTGCATGGTCGAGCCGTTCGACTGATTTCTGATCAACTTGGTACCTCGCATAAGGCCCGGGCATTGCTCGGGCCTTATGCGTTTGTCCCGCCAATAAACGAGGAGCACGAGATGCATTTAGTTGAAACGATGGCGTACGCCGGCGAGAGGCCGTGGCATGGCTTGGGGAGCCGGCTTGCACCGCAGCAGCCCATTGATGCCTGGAAGTGCCAAGCCGGCATGGACTGGAAGATCGAGGAGGCGGAAGTGCGCTATGTCGTTGGCAACGATGCCACTAGCGCTATCCATTCGTACCCTGAGCAGAAGGTGCTGTACCGCTCCGACACCCGCAAGCCGCTGTCGGTGGTCTCCAAGCGCTTCCAAGTGGTGCAGCCGGGCCAAATCCTGGAGTTTTACAGGGATCTGACTGCCAACGCCGGGTTCGAGCTTGAGAGCGCCGGGGTGCTGCGCGAGGGCCGCAAGTTCTGGGCGCTGGCCCGCACCGGCCAGAGCACGACGCTGAAGGGCCGCGACAAGGTGGATGGCTACCTGCTGCTGGCCACGGCCTGTGACGGCACACTGGCGACCACGGCGCAGTTCACCTCGGTCCGGGTGGTCTGCAACAACACCCTGTCCATCGCGCTGGGCAATGCTAGCGGGGCCATCAAGGTGCCACACCGTAGCCACTTCGACCCGGATGCGGTGAAGCGTCAGCTGGGCATAACCGTCTCGTCGTGGGACGGTTTCGTGGCCCGGGTGAAGGCGTTGGTGGAACGTCCAGTGGATCCGGACTCGGCGGATGGGCTGCTGCGTAGGGTGCTGACCTACAGTCGGCTGGACGGAAAGGCTACGGTGGTAAACGAACAGGCGATGGCCAGCGTACGCTCGCTTTACGAGGGCGGCGGTCGTGGCGCTCTGATGGCCTCCAGCCGCGGTACGGCCTGGGGCCTGCTTAACAGCGTGACCGAGTTCATCGACCACCATCGCCGCGCGCGCACGGAAGACCATCGTCGGGAAGCGGCTTGGTTCGGACCGGGGGCCCAGATCAAACAGCGGGCTTGGGACGAAGTGATGAAGCTGGTGGCCTGATGCAGGCCCGGTCACGCTCTCATGCAACTACTGGTACCCGGGCGGCTCCTTGCATTGGGGCTGTCCGGGCACGTGAGGACCGGACCATCGGCCGGGCGCTACGGATCCTCAAGCAGAGAGTCCGTGGACCGGGACCATTCTTGAGCGAGGTGCCCACTTGCGGTGCGTTCTTCCGACTGCGGTTAGGCAGCGAGGAGCGGGAGCATTTCGAATCCGCCTTCTTTAACACCCGGAACCAGCTCATCGCAGTGGAGCGACTGTTCTCCGGCAGGGTGAATGGGGCGGAAGTTCATCCATGCGTCGCGGTTCGACGGGCTCTAGCGTTGAACGCTTCGGCCGTCTTGCTGGCCCACAACCATCCCAGTGGCAACACCGAATCCTCTGCAGCGGACCGTGCGCTCACGGTGCGACCGAAGGGGGCTTTGACTAGGATATCCGGTTGTTCGACCATTTCGTGGTCAGCGCCGCCGAATCGGTATCGATGGCGGATAGCGGATGGGTTTAACTGGTCGAAACGATGGATGAGCATAGCGCCCGGCCCACACGGGCCAGGCAGATCGCCGTGGATGCATCGCACCGTACGTGCGGATCAGTCTCCGTCGGCCTGCGCTCTTAGTCCTTTGGCTTGTCGCCCCTGCGCCAATTGCAGCAGCTCCACCACCTTAGCAAGCAGGGCAGGGTCCTCGACCAGTGCGGGGATCAGCGAGGCCAAGGCATCCCGCTGGGTGTCGTCGGCGTGGGCCAAAGCAAGGATCGCATCGGCCATCGCCGCATCGTCGGCCAATAGGTAGGCCGCGGGCACGTCCAACAGCTGCGCCAGCAGGCCCAGGTTGTCGAAGCCGATCGCGGTGACTTGGTGCTCGTAGCGGTTGATCCGCGAGGAGCCCTTTTCCTTACCCAAGCCCATGCGATCCCCTAGCGCGCGCTGACTCAGACCACGCAGTTGCCGCGCCTGGAGGAGGCGGGCGGCGAACAAGGCGCGTGGCGAGGAATCGGGCACAGGGCAACCGAAAGGCGGGGGTGGCCCGAATCATGACGAAACCTCTATTGGTGTGGCAGACTCTATTTGCAAGATAGAGGATACGTACATCAACTGCCGATGTCTCGCTTGGGCGGCGCATCGATATCAGCGAAACCTGCGAACAAAAAGGAGATTCATGAAAGGCATCAGTCGATGGACTGCCCTAGGGGGGGCGTTGTTTCTATCTGCATGCAGCAAGCCAGTTCTGGATTGGCGCAACGCCGACCTGAGCAATGGGACGATCTACGAAGCTGGCTCTAACGAGCCGTTCGATGGCTTGGTGACGAATGTGCCCCACGGCAAATTGGAGCCACAACTTGGGGCACTCACAACAGTGCTAGGCAACCTCAATACGTTTCAGCCGGCAAGCATGTCGACACTACTGAGTGGTATGCAGTATCTGTGCGACGTCGACGTCAACGAAGGGCTTCTCGCGGACCACTTTGTGTGCCGATACCGTGATTCACAGGCCGTGGCCTACGAGGGGCAGCTCAGTGGTGGGGGACTCGAAGGGGAGACTGTTTTCCACAATGCAGCTGGTGCCAAGGTGGTTGTCCTGCCGATGGCGAAGGGCAAGGTGAGTGGTCGGGTCAGGATCTACTTCGTGGAGAACCCAGAGCAACTTTCCCTCGAGGCGGATGTCGTAGACAACGTCTTCAATGGCGAGCTAATTGGCTACCATCTGAACGGGCAGGTCAGGTCGAAGGGGCAGTACGCCAACAGCATTCCGATCGGCGTCTGGGAGGGCCGTCGGAAGGAAGACGGCACGCTCTCCGAGCGCATCACGTATGAAGGTGGAAAGGTTGTTTCGCACTCCTTCTACGAACCGGATGGCACGAAGTACATGAGTGAACAGCAGATGTGGGACCTCCACCGTTCCATCGCCTCAAGCGATGACTTCGTGCTGACGCCGGAGCAGGGCGCACTGCTCTCTGCGGCTGAAGCACGTTATGGCGCAGTCCGCCTGCTTTCGCCTTCACAGCGGGAGGCTAAAAGGCAGGCAGAGGAGGCCCAGAGGCGTGCCGACAAGATCGCCAGGGGCCTTGATCCGGATTGCTTTGTGTGTGACGGATCGGGCAAGCCACAACAGTAGCGGAGCCAATTCCTCCCAGCCATATTGGGACATTGAAAAGGAGAAAGCATGAAGAGGTTGAACGTCACGGGGTTGCTTCTGGTGGTTGGACTGGCCCTAGCAGGCTGCAAGCAAGAGCCGACACTGACGCAGGCTGGGGAAATCAATCTTGCCGGGTGTCATGTGCCGGCAGGCATCACGCAGGAGGAGGCCGAGAAGGTAGAGTGCGGAACGCCGGAAGTCACCGACTCTCCCGAAGCATTTGCGAATTTGGTCAGGTCGGAACCTATGTCTGAATCGGCGGCGGTCAGTGCTTCCGCGTTGGCATTTGATGCGGCTACTCGGATGGCCGCAACATCGGATGCCGAAGTGATCAATACTGCTATCTCTGCACGAGCCGCGCAGGATGGGGGAAGCGAGTACGCCGACGCGCGCAAATCGCTTAAGGGTGATCTAGACGGCGATGGTGCAGCGGATGTGGCGGTCCTGTATTCGTTGGAAGGCGCTGGCGGTGGTAATGACTCGGTAGGCTATCTAGCCGCCTTCGTGCGTACGGGCGGGCAGTTGAAGCTGGCTGATACCGCCACGCTTTCCGGTAGCGCCCAGAGCCTCACACTGAAGGACAGCACGGCGCATCTCAAGCTGCTTTCGTTGGGTCCGGACGATTCGGCGTGCTGCCCATCAATAGAGGACGACGTCGTGTATGTCCTCCATGGGAACAAGTGGCTGCAGGTGCAAGCGCAGCCCTGACCCGTTCTGGCGTCTGATGCCAGGGCCGCCTCGTGCGGCCCTTTTCCATGGGAGTGACTGATGCGCGCATCCGCGGACAAGCGGGATCGGAAAGGCGGGCCGTCCACTTGTAGATAAGAGCCACGATCACACACGCGGCGGATCGCTGACGGTGGCCTGCAATGAACTGGTCAACAGGAAGATCGGGGAGGGCGCTTAGGCGTCCTCCCCATGCGGCTGGAACCTTTTTTCTCTTCCGGACGAGTTTCCAGCCTCGCGGCGCCATTGCGGGAATGCCGGTCATTCGGGGAGGATAGGGGGGCGATATCCAATCGATCTTGCAATGAGGTGCTTTGGTGAAAAAAGCAAGCAGGGAAGGCCGCATGCGGCAATTTAGAGGCGAAGTCCGGAATGAGTGGCATGCAATTCTGCCAGTCGGGGAGGATCCAATTTCCTACTTGCTGAAAAAGGACATCCCTCTCTATCTCGAGGTGGACCAGATGCGTCACTTGGTGCACCGGACTTCCAAAGTGGAATTCCCCCCAATGGACGAGGGCCAGAAAAAGCTATTAGAGGAAATCTCATGGGAATCGGCGTCGTCCGAAGACTTGGACGCAATTCAACTGCAAGCCAGTAAATTGACGGACGGCATCGCCTTTCTGCGACTGGACACGGCATCGATCGAAAAATTGGGGCATGCCGACGTTTGCACGTCGCCAAATTTTATGGGCTGGGGTTTGGCTCCGGCGCGGACGTATCGCGTGACCGGGCAGGATCTCAGAGGTCGACCAGTCAGGAAAGAGGAGAAAATAGAGGCCGTCCGCGATCTGGTGAAGGTTGAGCTTGAGTGCGCGGCCATCGTGGACAAAGAGGAGTGGGAAAAGGCTAATCGTCGCGGCGAGCCTGGTATACGTGCCGATGATCATAGATTCCGTGCCAGTGTTACTGTTCACGTATCGGAACTATTTCTGGATGTGTTAGACATCGAGAAATTGAAGCAGGAGAAAATGGATCTCCTAGGTCTCGTGGCGTATCCGTTTGAGCATCAAGAGCGTGCGCCAGGCATCTACTGGATGTTCCAGGCGGCATACAGGCTCAACGGGGTACAGGCGATCGTTGGTGGTGATACGGGGGTTAGGCCCTGGCTGAAGCAACATGCGGCCAAGGCCTTCAGGTACAGGGCCGACCGAACAGCAGAGAAGTTCGTGTGGATGACAGTTGGCCGGGATCAGGGTGGTGGCAAGCGTGGCGAATTCAAGATTGGACAGATAGACGAGCTGCACGGCGATGGCGCATCTTTAAGGTACAAGTTCGACTTCACGAGCGACGGTCTTGCCCTGATCCTGGCGATTGCCGATTTTTGGTTTGAACTCAAAGATCGGGAACCGAGCGTATCGAGAGTTGTTTTAGCAGAGAAGCTCATGGCGCACCGCTTCGATGGAACGGAAGTCGGTGACTTGGTGTATCTGATTGACGGGGAGCGCCTCGACAAGGATGACGTTTCAGGGCTAGAGGAAAGCGCAAGGAAGCGTGGGGTAAAATTGCGTGCTGTACGTGAGAAATTTGGTTCTTCTCCCATCTGAGGGGAGAAGGCGCACGGCCGACCAGCTAGATTTGTAGCTGTCGAGAAAACAAACCGAGGCCGGCCGTGGCCAAGCTGGATTGTATGCCGTTACTGGGAAGCTGGGCGGGGTATCGCCTGGATGGATGGCGCCGCGAGGCACGTGGCGGAGCCACGTGGCTGGTGCTTTCGCTGTTGCCTGATTCACGCCGCCGCCGACGCTGCAGTGGCTGCGGCAAGTGGGTCGTGGCCATCCACGACCAGACGCTCCGGCGCATCCGTGACTTGCCCGTGTTCGACGAGCCGGTGGAGTTGGAAGTCCAGCGGCAGCGGCTGGCCTGCCCTCGCTGTGGGCCGAAACTGGAGCACTTGGATTGGCTGGAGCGGCATGCCCGGGTAACGCAACGGCTTGCGCAGAGCGTGGCACGCATGTGCGCCACCACCTCCATCCATGCCACCGCAAAGTGTCATGGTCTAGACTGGAAGACGGTCAAGGCGCTTGATTTCAGGCATCTGATGCAGACGCTGGGCCCGGTGGACCTATCGGACGTACGCGTGATCGCGATGGACGAGTTTGCGATCCAGAAGGGGCATCGCTACGCCACCGTGGTCGTCGAGCCATCGCGCAAGCGCGTACTCTGGGTCGGCCGAGGACGCAGCCGCGCTGACATCCGTCCCTTCTTTGAGCTACTCGGCAGGGTCGGTTGCGAACGCATCCAAGCCGTAGCAATGGACATGAATTCGGCCTTTGATGTGGAGGTCAAAGCCCAGTGCCCCAATGCTGAAGTGGTCTACGACCTCTTCCACGTGGTGGCCAAGTACGGGCGCGAAGTCATTGATCGGGTGCGGGTGGACGAGGCCAATCGCCTACGCACCGACAAGCCCGCGCGACGGGTGGTGAAGACCTCGCGCTGGCTGCTGCTGCGCAATCGGCAAAACGTCCCGGCCGAGCAGCGCGTCCAACTCGAGGAGCTGCTGGCCGCCAACAAAGCCCTGCTGACCACCTATCTGCTCAAAGATGACCTGAAGCATCTGTGGCGCTACCGAAGCCAGAGCTGGGCGGAGAAGGCCTGGCGGTCATGGAAGCATCGCGCCCTGCGAAGCGGGCTGGAGCCACTGCGCATCTTTGTCCGCCGTCTGCAGCCTTATCTCCCGGGCATTCTGGCCCACTGCCGATGGCCGCTCGGGACGAACCTGGTGGAAGGCATCAACAACAAGATCAAGGTCATCAAGCGCGTCGCCTACGGATACCGAGACGACGCGTACTTCTTCCTGAAGATCCGGGCGGCCTTCCCCGGAGTTGGGTGAAGAACCAGAAATTTGGGATAAAAGAGCTGGAGTAGGCTCCTTTTCCTGTTTCGTGTGTGCTGCTGGGCGTGGCTATTCCGAGAGGCGATCATCCGTGATGGGTGCCCTGTCCCAGGCGCCGTACCGCGGCTTCTTTTCGTCTTGCCTGCGCTTGTGTGCAAGCACATATGGCGTTGGGTCGAAGCCTGGCGGATATGGGCTGCGGGGTCCGTCCAGCGAGTGGTGAAGCAGAGACAGATAGTCTTGGCGCTTGCGCTTGGGACCACGCTTTTTGCGAGTACCGCACGGAGTCGGTGTGCGCCAGAAGTTCTTGATCGTGTCGTTGCTGGTCTTCAAAACACAGTCTTGCTTCGTTAGGTAGCAAAGAGCGTAGCGCAGGCCCACAAGCGCTTCGATGCTCTGGAAGTCTTGCAGCCCAAGTCCATTGAACGGCCAAGAGCGACGGTCCTTGTAGCTGTTGTGGGCGCTGCCGCGATCATGGCCGATGCGCCGCAGCCACATTTCGCAAAGGGCATCGGAGATGTAGTCGACGCTGCGGCTGGTAAGGCCCTGAAGATCGCCGTTCAACACCACGAGAAGGTGGAAATGCGTACCGCGGGAGATGCCGTTCTCGCGTTTGATGATGAAGCCCAAGTAGCCGGGGAGCAGGTTGCGCTGGCAGGCGCTGCTACGCAACGAGCGGAGGAAGCCTGTTACTGCCTTGTCTGCGTCCTCGGAGTGGCTGAAGTCCTTCCAAGCGGTACGGAGAGTAAGGTCGATGCGTAGGAAGCAGAGACGGGTGTGCTTGCCGGCAAAGTGATATATGAAGTGACGCGCGCTCTTAAAGTTGTCCTCCTCCTTGCGCGTGTAGGCCCTCACGGCATTAATGTACTTCCAAGATCGGTTCACGCGGTGCACGAAGCGCACCAGATGGCGCGTCAAGGTGCCGAGCTCAAGGTCATGACTGATGCCACTGCTGTTGACATGGCACAGGGCAGTCCGCGTGGCGTAGCGCTTCATTGAACGGAGCAAAACCGTGATAGCGGGATGGAAGACATGGTTCGCCCAAGCGGCGTTCCAGTGAGGATTGTCGGCATGGACCTGGCAGCACTTAAGAATGCGCATGCCCAGGGACTTGAGCTTGACCGCGGGCAACGGCGGGCCCCCCGTGCGGAACGGGGCTCGGATGTCTAAGCAGGGAACACCATCGCCATCGGCAAGGGCGGCATGAAGTTTCAGCAGGCTTTTGCAATGTGCCTTGAAGCGGTGGTCGTCCAAGCCGCCGACCCACTGGTCTCGGTCGGGAAGATGATATTTGACATGCGTGTCAAGGATGTCCTGATAGCGGCTTTCGCGCTCGATCAGGTCAGCGATCGAGCGCTCAAGGATGGTGGGAGTATTCGCCGCATTGCTGTGGCGTTGGACTTGAGAATGCATGTTCTGTTCTTCCTGTTGCCCGAACGGCGTTGCCTGCAAGGGGGAACAAAGGTTGATGGGAGAAATTGCCTCTGTTCATTCATCCGACCTAAATGAAGGGAGGATGTAACAAGTGGCTTGTTTATCAGTTGAGAAAAACGTGCAAACGAGTAGGTAAGAGCGAAACAATTAGCTAATAAATACCGGGTTTGCTTGAAGTACGAAGGGCGCTGCATGTATGGGGTCGCGAGACCCGTAATCGGTCAAAGTGGCACAACCGATGTAACCGGGACGAGTGTCGACTTAGCGGGCAGACGGACGCTCAGCCACCCACTGGAACACTACGTTCGCGCTCCAAGCCACGGCACGTTTGCCGATCTTCTTCGGCTCAGGAAACTCGCCATCCGCGATGGCTTTGTAGAGCGAGCTCTTCTTCTTACCCGTGATCTCGCACACCTGGTTGAGGCGCAGCATGGTGTCGGGAGAGTAGGTGCGGGAACCGTCGGTCGGGTAGCTGTGCAGCGCCCAGTTGTTGGCGGGAATGCTTGACATCTTTTAGGTGCTCCGTGGGAAGGACCGCTATAGAACACGAAAGATTCAATGCAGGCGACGATTCCGCGGAATGTTCCGAACATTCCGGAAAGGCTCTTGGGCGTTTCGCGCCCCGTGCAACCGTGGGCACCTAGCAGGGCCTCGTCGGACCAGTCGCGGCGCCGCGAGAGGGGTGACGGCTGGTTATAACTTAAATGGTGGTTACCGAGGGCTCCAGCGAACGGGCTGGCGGCCTTCCGCGGCGACGACAGGCGATGTCGTTGCCGGACGGAAGGCTCGCCAGGCTCTTGATGCTTAGTCCGGTGCGCATTTCGGCCCGCATCTTTCCGGTCAATAGTTGACGCCACTTTGCGTCATCGCGATGGGCTGACGACGGGTGTTGCGCAGCCTACGGGGTTAACTCGACAAGTCCACCGACGTCCGCATGGTCAGGGGACCCGCACACTGCAGCTAACGGAATGTTCGGAGCATTCCGCGGAATGTTGGCTTGTCGTTTCGAAGAAGGGTTGAATTCGCGCATTCTTCAATGCGAAGCCTTTATGTCATCGAACAACACGCTGGATCCGGAGCTGCTCGCCGAATTGGTAAGTGACATTGATTGCCTCGGCCTCGAGATTCTGTACCTGCGTGCGGCCAAGCCGGCCATCCTTGAGGCTGTTAGGGTCCGCAACGTGTCTTTGGACGCGATATGTGCGTCTGTGAACCAGCGACTGAAAGTCCTGCGGCTGACGGTCGAGCCTCGCCACGTCCAAGCGATCCTGGATGAGCTGGAGAAGGCGGCTAAGGCGCCGGACACCGTCTTTGCCGCCTCGTTCCAAGGCCGAGCGCCGCCGAGGAGTGTGCTGCCGTAAGCCGCTCACGCTACTCGCTAACCGCCACGCTGCATGCGCGTTGCGCCTGCTTGCCATGAATAGAGGTATTCCATGCTCGACCCGTTTCCTCACTTGTCCAGGGTATGCCCGATCAATGCCCTTCCTGATCTGCTTTACAGTGCTGCCTGCGAAGTCCGCCGCCTGGAGGACGACGTCCCGGCCGAGTGCCTCCTGATGGATGCCATCGCCGCTTGTGTGGTTCCCGTGCAACGCCTGTATGACGTCGTGGGCCTGGACTATAGGCATATGCCGACGACAATCTTTATGCTGACGCTCGCACCTAGTGGGCGCGGCAAGGGGACCTCGTACCGTGAGTTCTTCAAACCCTTGATCGAGCACAATCGGCAGGCTGGGTTGGTTGCCCGGAAGATCCGCGCGAGTAAGCGTTCGGTTGAGAAAGCGGGCTCGCTCGTAGATGGCCGGGAACTCCAGGAACCAGACGGTCGAATGTTGACAATGATTAGCTACCGCGCACTGCTGGAGTGCCTGGATGGCCGGGCGCGTTCAGTCTGCGTCAACGACGAGGATGGCGGAAGCTTCTTGGAGAGCGATCTGTTTGTCAGGATGGGCGGAAGCCTCACTAAGCTCCACAGCGGTTTCGACTTGGATCACGTCGTTAAGGGCGTGGATCTTGCAGCCATTGATGGCCGTTGTTCGCTCGGGGTTCGCCTGCAGGGTGAGGTGTTCTATCCGGTGATGAAACGCACAAATAATAAGAGCTTTCATCAAGGGATTTGGGGTCGAGCCATCGTGGCTTGCCATGACCCCAAGCGGTTTGGAGCCTGCGATATCAGCATGCCGCCAAGCTGGCCGGGGGGCGGACTGAATAAGTTCCACCACCGCTTGCAGGATCTGATGGACGAGGCCGACAAGAAGCAGGCGACGGGCGAGTTGATCAGGGACAAGATTGTCCTCGGAGATGAGGCAAGGGCCTTCATGGCCGAGTTGAAGTTTCGCCTCAAGGGATGGCGTGAAACCTGCTACGACGAGCAGATTGAGCCGGCCGTTAATCGAGCGTGGGAGAACACGCTGAGAATAGCGGCGGTGTTCCAGGTCGTATGCGGAGAGGGCCCGGAGATCAGCCTGGAGCTGGTCCAGCGCGCCTGGGCGATCGTGCAGTGGTCGTTGACCCAGCACCAGATGATCTTCGTCGAGGCGGCCAGGCGGGAGTCCACGTCATCGCGGAAAGAAGGTGCCTTCAGCAAGCCGTGGCCCACCCGCATTAAGGTTCCCAAGCCCCCTAAATTGCCGCGCCCAATCCAGGACGCCCGGTGGGTCTTGGAGTGCTTCGCGACGGTGCGCGGGACGCTGGAGCACGCGTTGCTCGTCGACGTGATCAGGTTGGCCGGGCTGCGCGGCCCGCGGCTGGAGACCGCTCTGGCATGGTTGAAGGTCAACCAAGTCGTAGAGATTGTTGGGAAGCGTGAAAGCCCCCTGATGCGGATCCCTTCTGTCGAGTGACATTCCACTCAGTGCCCCGGGCGTGCTCGGCGCATTCAGATCCTTGCCCGCGCCCGAGGTGGTCAGGATTGAGGGTCGTTGCTGGCGCCGGTAGCTGCGCAGGAAAAAGCTCGGGTACACGACCCAGATCAACGCTGTCACGCAGGTCATGGCTGCGGCTATCAGGGGCGCGAAATGAAGCAGGTTCTGGACCAAGGTGAGATTGATTCCGTCGGGCTGACGCATGCAGGCGCGCTATCGCGCATGATCGTCCTTGTACTGCTTATGTTGCGTGAAGTGAGCTCCCAACGCGCTGCGCGCATCGCGCCCCTGGGCGGGCCGACCAGCACCGGAAGCTGCCCTCGACGGCGGATTCCGACACCCGGTTGCTGCGCGTCGGCGTTGTATACGACCCTCAGCCCACAGCGGGTTTGGCTGTCATCAGGTAGAAGATCGCGAGAAACGAGAACAGGGCCGGCACGCCCAGCGCCGCCCACGTGCCGAGGTGTTGATCGTAGCGGAGGGGAAGCGGCTCGCCCCGGTCGGCGGCAGCACGGGCCAGATCGCGCAGGCGCATCTGCAGCCAGACCACGGGCAGCCAGCACAGGCCGGCAATCACATACAGCACGATCGACCAGTACAGCCACGGGGTGGTCAGCGCAATGCCCAGCCGGTGCGCCAGGTAGAGTCCACTCAATGGCTGGAACACGATGGTGGTGGCAGTGAAGAGCCAATCGGCCAGCACCACCAGCTCGGCCACGGCCGCCACCACCCGGGGGTCGCGGCGGCGACTGGCGAATAATAGATAGAACGCCGTGCCGACGCCGGTGCCGAATAGGAACGTCGACGACACGATGTGCAGCACTTTAACGACGACGTCCACGGGGTGGCTCCTCCAGACGCAGCAACAGGTAGATGAGCGCGGCCAGGGGCAGGTTCTTCACGATGGGCCCGTATGGATGCGCCCAGTAACCCGGCAGCCAGACGGTGATGACGACCGTGTAGAACGCAATCAGCGCCAACTGCAGGCGATAAGTGGCGCGCCGCCAGGCGCGTTTCCACATCGTCAGCCCCAGTACGACGTCCAGCGCCGCGGCGCCATACAAGGCCAGCGGGGCGACAGTTGCCGGCACCTGCGCTTGGGCGAGGAGCGCCAGGCTTGCCGCCGTGGGATAGACGAAGGCCGACACCCAACCGGTTACCAGCCAGGTCACCGCATTGGCTGCGCGGGCCAACGGCAATGTGGCACGCAACAGGGCGCGCGTCCGAAGCTCGGGCGCCTGGTGGCGCGGCACGAAGTCGATGGGTGCGCGCAGGGGTCGCCCGAGCAGCGTCTGCCACGCACCGGAGGCCGCTGTGTTGCCGTGCGCGAGCATGGTCATGGTGTCTGCATCCAGTGCAATGCCAGGCATCCATCGGGTCAGTGCAGTGGCCAGGTCCATCCAGCGGGGCGCCACCGGAAACCACCGCAGACGATAACCCAATGCGTCGGCGAGGGTTGCCAGGTAGGCAGGCAGCGTCAGCGGTACCGGCCCCACTGCGGCAATCAGCGGTGGAGGGCAGGGGTGGTCCACCAATGCTATCAATCCGTCGACCAGGTCCTGCTGGTGGATGGGTTGGACGCGTGCGCCCCCGGGCGCCGGGAGAGGCAGCACGGGGAGCAGGGCCAATTGCAGGAACAGGCCTGTGCTGGCGCCTTTCGGCGCAAACACCAGCGAGGGACGCACGACAGTCACATCGCCGGGGAAGCGCAGCGCGCAGTGATCGCCGAGCGCCTTGCTGCGCCAGAAGCGGGTAGGGGCACCCGGGCCGGCGCCCAGCGCCGATATATGGATCAAGCGGGGCACGCCGGCGCGCGCTGCCTGTTCAAACAGGGTGCACGGGCCCTTGACATGGACATCGTCAAAACTCTGTCCATCGCGCTCGGAAAAAATGCCGGCCGCGTTGATCAGCACGTCCAGCGTACGCAGCAGACTCTGCAGCGCGTGGTCGCCGGGCGTTGAAAAATCGAAACGCAGCAGCCGAGCATGCTCATTCGGTCGGTCGCTGTCCGGGCTCCGCATCGCAAGGAAGACTTCATGCCCCTGCCGCACCAGTTCCTCACCCAGCGTGCTTCCGATCAGACCATTGGCGCCGATGATCAGAATCCTGCGCGGGGCTATCGCCCGGGTTGGCTGCGTCGCGCCTTGGTGGCGGGTAGTTGCGCCAGCCTTTGTTCCACCGTGCTGGTGTCGCTGCTCAGCCATGGCCGCCTCCGTGCGCCCGCGGCAGGGACCAACGCCACCAGCCACTGGCTCTGGCCCCGCAGCGCACACCGGCATGTCCAACCCGACATGCCCCATACATTGGTCGGCTACACCATCCACCACCTGTGCTCGGTGTTCTGGGCGTGCGGCTACGAGCTGCTGCGTGGACGGCGTCACGCGCCGGAGGCGGTGCTGGCAGCGGCCACGACCACCACGGCCGTGGCGTACTTGGTGGACTACAAGGTAGTGCCGGCTCGGCTTTCGCCCGGGTTCGAACGGCACCTGCGGCGCTCTGACCTTGTCTGGGTATATGCGGCGTTTGCCGCAGGCCTTGCACTTCCTGCGCTGTTGGCAAAGCGGAGCAGGCGGACACACCGCCGCTGAGAGGACCGTTCATGGTCCACCCTCCGGCGCCAGCCTGCGCAGGCCGGTCATTGCCGGGCCCTCCAGCAGCTCGCCGGTGGGGGCGAAACGGCTGCCATGGCATGGGCAGTCCCAGCTCTTGGCGGGGTCGTTCCACTGCACCAGGCATTTCATGTGCGGGCAGACCGGCGATAACGCGTGCAGTTGCCCTTGCGGATCGCGATAGATCGCCTGCCGCTGGCCGTCCTGTTCCACCAGCGCCCCGCATCCGCTATTTACCTCGTCGACAGGGGTGGGCATCTCCCGCTTGATGCGATCGCCGACCAAGTGCTTGATTACCGTGGCGTTGGTCCGGGCCCATCCCTTGGCCGACTTCATCGGCGTGATCCGCAATGGGCTGAGCAGTCGCGCGGCATCGCTGTGTACCCCGGTGATGCCCTCGGTGATGAGCTGTGCCGCCACGGCGCCCCATACCAGCCCATCGGCCTGGAAACCGGTCGCCACCCAGACGTTATCGTGCGCGCTGCCCCCGATGTAGGGCAGACCATCGGCTGGCTTGAACTGTTGCGCCGCCCAGGCAATGACGTCGCCGGTTACCTGGAAGCGCTCGCGGACATAGGCGTCAAGCCGTTGGGTTTCCTCCTGCTGGCGATGCTGCTCTCCGACCTGATGCTTGCCGCCCACGGCGATCAACCACTGCTCGCCTGTTGCCGCAACAGCCGCACGCAATGACCGCTCGCTGTCCTTGATCCAGTGGATGCCCGGGGCGGGCGGGTCAGCCACACGCACGGCGATACCGCATTCGCGGTACACCTCCATCTCGGCTTGGACCAGATTGAATCCTGCCGGGGAGTGGGTGGCCAGCACGATATGGCGCGCATGAATGCGGCCACCCGGGGTCATCACACATCCCTCGCCGGCGTCCACATCCACGGCCGGAGTCGATTCGAATACCGGAATCCGTCTGCCCAGGTGCGCGGCCAGCCCGAGACAGAACCGGTAGGGATCAAACTGCGCCTGCCCTTCGACCCGGAAACCGCTTGCCAAGGCGAAGGGCAGCCCGCCCCGGCTCGCAGACGGCGTCAGCCCGGCGCGCTGGTAGGCGAGCATTTCTTGCTCAACGCGCACCCGCAGGTCGTTGGCATCGTGTTCGATGCCATAGAACATCGGTACCCGGCCAAAGCCGCAGTCCAGCGCGAGCCTGCGCACGGCGCGCTCGATGGTGCGGATGCCACCGGCACGCAGGGCGCGCACCTGCCCGACGACGCCGCCACCCCACCGGGCACTGAGATCAGACATGTTGGACACAGCGGTGTAGAGGTTGCCCGTAGAGAGACCCGTATTGCGCCGGGCGATCTGCCCGGCGTCGATCAGGACCACGCGCTGCCCGGCATCGGACAGGTGCAGGGCGGTGAGAAGCCCGGTGATGCCGCCCCCTACGACTACGACATCGGTGTGAAGATCTGTCTCCAGAACGGGAAAAACCGGCGTGTCCGGCGACGGGGACGGGAGGGTCCAGATGCTGGTGTTCGTGTCGGCAAGGTGGCGCATGACAATCCCTTTGAGGTAGCAGAGAGGCAGGTGAACGACAGGTAGGTGTCCTAGCTGATTGCCCGCTCAAGAACGCCCAGCGCATCTCCGCGCACAATGCAGGTACCCGCTGGATCCAGCCGGGCCACGTGGACGCGCGTATGCGGGCGCGCAACCCGCGCAATGATCTCCATGATCTCCGTCGGCATGCGCATGCCCAAGATGACCTGCAGCACCGCGCCGGGCACCGGGATATGACGAGACTGGCTGAGCAGACGCCATTCGCGCTCATAGGCCCAGTGCGAGGTTTTGGTCGTGAGCGCACGCAGCGCCGCGTCGCCGCTGGCGGCCACGTCTATGGTCGGCAGGCGCCGGGTGTAACGCACCGGATGCAGTGGCAGCCGCTGCGGATCCAGTTCGAGGGCGATGGCGACGCCGGCAAACCGCCCCGCATACAGCGACCACATGCGCACGTCCTCGAAACGGTCAGTGAGACTGCAGATCCGGGTGGGCAGGTTGCGGTCCAGTTCGCGGGCGGTGCCGAACTGTGGGCGCTCCGCACCTTGCCCGACCATGCGCGCGAACTGTCCTTCAAAGGGATCATTCAGGGCTTCGTAGTGTTCGCAGTAAAGCCGCTCATTGACCACCACGTCCAGAAGGTGCGCGAGCTGCTCGACGGGCTTGAATTTGTAGAAGATCAAGGAGGACTCCCGGCGACCGGCCGGCGGCGCAGTACCTGCGTGTGGCCCGGCAGTGTGGTGTGGACACCTGACGCTGGTCCCGGAATCTGCGCCACAGGGGTGTGACAGCTCGTCAATAAAAGATGATCTGTCCGTGATGCGCAGTGAACGCGTGGATCGCCCAGCCATTGGCCGTCGCGTTGGCGTCAACAAGATGGCTCTGCGCGGTCACGTGTTCGCCACGAAGGATGCACGCGCGGTGGAAGAGCGGGGGCGCATGGTGAAGCTGCAGCCGGGGAGGGTCTTCGGCGCTTACGGAGTACGACATGGGACAGAACAACCAGAACGACCGCAACCAGCAGAACCAGCAGAACGAGCAGGAAGAGAACCAGCGCAATCAGCAGAATCAGCAGAACGAGCGCAACGATCAGAACCAGCAGAACCAGCAGGACCAGCAGGACCAGCGCAACGAGCGCGATGATCAGAACGAGCGCAATCAGCGCAATCAGCGCTGACGCCATCAGGGGCGAGCCGGAAGGCTCGCCCCTTCACCTTGTCGTCGAGGCATTTCGTGGACTTCTCGATCGATTCCCTGTTTGAGCACACCAAGGTGCTCTCGCTGTCTTCCCACACCGCGTCTGCCGGCCTTGTGTATGTGACCTCCCAGCCGATGGCCGGCGATGACGCGTACCGGTCCTCTCTGTGGTTCACGCCGTCGCCCGCTGCCTCGGCGCCCAGGATGCTTGCCACCACGGGCGGCGTGGGGTCGCCACAGCTCCGTGCGGACGGCAGGATGATTGCCTTTCTCAGCAAGCGGGGCGGGGCCCGGAAGCGACTGCCGCACGTACTGGCCACCGACGGTGGTGAGGCGCGCGCGGCCGGCAATGCGAAGGAGCTGAACGTTTCATCGTTGCTGCAATGGCATCCGGACGGGCGTCATCTGCTTGCGCTGGTGCGCCTTCCATACGCCGAGGACAGCGGCGACGACGTGGCACATCCAGCGCGACCGAACGTCATAACCCACGTCCCCTACAAGCGGGATGGGGCCGGATTCACAGTAGGCGCGCGCGCGCATCTGTTCTGCCTGGACATGGAGGGCAGCGAACCGCCGCACCCGCTGACATCGGGTGACATCGACGTGCGGGCCGGCGCGTGGTCGCCCGACGGCACGTGCCTGGCGTACACCGCAACCGCGTCCGGGTGCACCCGTCACCGCATCAACCTCTGGATGCTCGGCCCGGATGGCGTGCGGCAGCAGATAACCAACCGTTTCTCCACGATGAGCGGCCTGTGCTGGTCCCCCGATGGCCGCCAGCTTGCGTTCGCCGCCAACACGGTCGACGGGGATTCGGCGTCCTATCTGTATTGCTGGAGCCAGGCCGACGGCGTACAGGGGCCCTTGATCGCAGACAGCCTGGAGGGCGCGCAGATCGTCTGGCAACCCGACGGCCGGGCAGTGGCGTGCGTCATCAGCCGGTGTGGACTGTTTGAGGTCGCGGTCATTGATGTGGCCGACCGCAGCCACTCTCTGTTGCCCAACGACGACAGCCAGGTATCCCACCTGGGCGCCTGCGGCGATGCACTGGTGCTGGTGGCTGCCAGCTACACCTGCCTGGAAGAGGTGTATCTGAGCGCATGGGACCGCGATTCGCGCCGCCGCAAAGTGACCGCGCTCAACGCCGGGCTCTCTGCGCGCCTGCCCGTCACCTGCGCTCGCCGGTCCTTCAAGGTGCCCGATGGACGCGGCGCCACCGAGCAAGTGGACGCATGGCTGCTCGCGCCGAAGGCCAGGCGCGGTGATCCGCCGCCTCCGCTTCTGGTAGATCTGCATGGCGGCCCGCACAGCGTTGCCTTGATGGATTTTGCGGCCCATGTGTACCTTTACGCTGCCGTGGCCCGGGGCTGGATGGTGCTGGCGCCCAACCCGGTGGGGTCGGACGGATATGGGCAGGAGTTCGAGAAGCGGCTGATCGGGCGTTGGGGCGAACTGGACCTGCCGCAAGTGCAGGCCATGGTGGCTGAACTGCAGGCGGAAGGAACAGCGGGCAGTCCCGCTGCCTGCGCGGGGAAGTCCTACGGCGGCTTTCTGAGCGCGTGGGCGATCGGCCGCAGCACCATCTTTGCGGGCGCGGTGATCAGCGCCCCCGTGGCCAACATGCTCTCGCATGCCGGCACGTCCGACTCGGGCTACTACGTAACACCGTATGCCGTGGGGGCAGAAGCCGAGGAGAACCCGAAGCGCTACCAGGCGTTGTCCCCGGTCGCGACCATAGGTAATGCGAGCGGGCCTGTTCTGCTATTGAACGGCGCCGATGACCAGCGGTGTCCGGCGGGTCAGTGCGAGGAACTGATGACGCGGGTTGCGCGCTCGGGGCGGGTATCGGCCACCCTGGTGATCTATCCGGGGGGCAGCCATTCGCTCGCCGCCACGGGTCGCCCGTCGCATCGATGCGACTACCACCGGCGCATCGCAGACTTCCTGGACCGCCTGCGCTGAGCTCGTTCATTGCTCCAACTGTGGGGCCACGATCCGCACCAGACGATCCGTGCCTGTGCGCGCATCATCGTTGCGGCTTCGGCTGAAGCCGGTCCAGTCGCCCCGGCACACAAAACGCAGGTCCGCTTCGCCCGCGGGCACCAGCCGCATGGACCAGTACGGGAAGCGGCGCCCGCTGATCTGGCCCTGACCGAGTTCCATCATTTCGCAATGACTGGTGGAATCCAGAATTCTCGAATAGACCTTCCATAACGCGTCTTCCGGGCCCTCGATGTATTGCAGGAACCGGCTGCCATCGAACAGCAGCACGCCTGTGACATCTGCCTCCAGATTGAAGCGCTCGGCATCGCGCGTCAGAGCGTCGATGCGCTCGATACTCAGGCCTGGTATTGCTTGACTTGCATACGCCAACGCACGGATCGGCAAAACGGTGGCTCCCTGATCTCCTTGCTCAAATTTACCTTGCAGCGGCGTAAGAAACTGTCGTCGGCTGAAGCACTTTCTGAATGGGTCAGGACATTGATCTCAATTCGTGAGCCGCGGCACAGTCCGGTGACCGGTCACCTGCACGCTGCCCTGAAGCGGCCTACAACATACTGAAGGCAAGCCAAGCCAAGCACGAACCTATGCAGACCAACGATCCCATCTGTCGTGATGTAGTCGTTATTGGAGCCTCCGCCGGCGCAATGCCGGTGTTGACCCGGCTGTCGGCCACGTTGCCTGCCGATTTTCCGGCCATCCTGCTTGTCCGGCATATCGGACGTCACGCCAGCGTGCTGCCCGACCTGCTCGCCGGGCCTGGAAGGATGCGCGCCCGCCATGCGGCTACGGGAGACGCAATCGGCGCCGGGACCATCCTGGTGGCCCCCCCGGACCAGCACATGCTGGTGGCCGACGGCGTGATTCGATTGACCCGGGGGGCAAAGGAAAACCTGGCGCGCCCGGCCATTGACCCGCTGTTCCGCTCGGCGGCTGCCTGTTTCGGCCCACGGGTTGTGGGCGTGGTGTTGAGTGGCCACCTCGACGATGGCACAGCAGGGTTGCAGGCCATCAAGGCGTGTGGTGGGCTTGCCGTCGTGCAGGATCCCGCGGACGCGCAGGAACCGAGCATGCCCCGCAGCGCGTTGCGCCATGTCGCGGTGGACTGGACCACCACGGGCGAAGAACTGGCGGCCGTCCTGCAGCACGCGGTCCGCCAACCGATTGTTTCCGCGCCCGCGGTACCCGCCGCTGTGCGTCATGAGAACGACCTGATCATGGACATTGGCAACGACATGGGCCGACTGGATGCCATCGGCAGCACGACCAAGGTGAGTTGTC
Source organism: Stenotrophomonas sp. TWI1183 (assembly GCF_039673115.1). Taxonomy (NCBI): domain Bacteria; kingdom Pseudomonadati; phylum Pseudomonadota; class Gammaproteobacteria; order Lysobacterales; family Lysobacteraceae; genus Stenotrophomonas; species Stenotrophomonas sp. TWI1183. Next base: position 421,869 of record NZ_JBDJKZ010000001.1, on the reverse strand, counting down.
CGGCATGTGGTGGTGTGCTGTGGGGCATAGCCAACAGTGCCCCGCCGCGCTTCCGGTGCCATACCGGACACTCATTCACCTTGGACACGCTGAACCAGACGCAGGCCGCGCACACCGACGACACCCTGTGGCGCGCTTTGCGATCACTGCAGGAGCGTCAGCAGGTGGTCCGGATGCTGATCGACCTGCACGGCGAGATGGGCGAGGACGGGGCTAACCGTAGGCGGGATGAGCAGCGCATCACGACGGGTATCGAGCAGTTGCGTGCGCTGATCGACGTCGGCGTCGCATGACGCCTGGGATCTGGGCGATTACCCTCGACACAGCACGCGTAACCCGCTTCACCGTCACGCACCCGGGGCGATGTCAGCGGGAAAGATACGTTGCCAGCCGCAGCACCTTCGCGGCCTTTGCGTCCTGAAGCAGTCTCAGCGCGGTCGTCTTGTGGGCGCCCTTTCCCGCTACCGCCTCACGGATCACGACGGTGTCGTATTCGCGGGCGTTGCTGTCAAAGCAGGTGGCCGCCACGCAGCTTTCGGCGGTCATGCCGCACACCACCAGTTCATTCACCCCCAGCTTGGCCAGCAGCACCGTCAACGGCGTGGCCAGGAACGCAGAGTGCTTTGGCTTGAGGACGAAGTAGTCGCCCGGTACGGGCGCCAACGCTTTAGCAATCGCCGATGACGCCCCGTCCGTGGCCAGGCAGGCGGCCACCAACTCCCTGAAGTCCATCTGCCAGTTGGCGAAGTTGTCGTTGGCGTGGATCACCGGCTGGCCACGCTGGCGAAAGTGCCGGGCCAACCGCGCGATCTGCCGCGCGGCACGGAGCGCGTCCGGCTTCACCTGATCGGCGTCAGGAAAGTCGAACAAGGTGAACATGTCGATGATCAACAGGGCGGGGGACGGCGTGCTCATCGGCGCTGGCCGGTGCGTCAGTCACCGGTCTGGCTGTGGGGCGCAGCCAGCGGCTTGGATTGGGGGGAGTCCTTCTGGCGCAGGAAGATGGTCAGGATCACCAGCGACAGAACGGCCAGGAACTCGCTCTGCCAGTTCTGGAACGACTCGAACCAGAAGCCGCTGCTCCACAGGTGTTCCCAGCAGGTGGGCGGAGGCAGGCCGCGTGTCACCTGCTCATCCACCTCGGCCCGCCAGCTGCCAGCAAGATGCAGGACAAAGCTCATCAGGAACAACAGGCCGAAGGCGATGGCAAGTGAGTGGCCGTACAGCACTTTCCAGACGCCCCCTTTACGCACCGCCCACGGCACCGGACCGGGTTCTATCCGCTCCTGTTCCTGCGCATGCGACAACGGCCGTGATTCGGCCGACCCCTTCTGACGAAGGCTCACCGTAAGCAGAACATACATGCCCATCTGCAGGAATTCGCTTTCCCAGTTTTCGAAGGTCGCACTGATGAAGTGCCCGCTGTGCAGGTACTCCCACAGGTCCACGCCGGCCCGATGGGTTTCGGCAAGCTCTTCATTGTGGGCCAGGAAGCCCGTCCAGATCTGCCCGCCCAGGAAACAGAGCAGCAGACCGAACAGTACGATGGAGAGGCCGTTTCGTTTCCACATGAGATGCACCCTGGCGTGCGTGGGCTGGAGAGGATCGTCGTCGTCGTCCCGGACGGGTAAGTGAGCGGCACGGTCAGGTGCCGCTTAGGGTCATCCATCCCTATCCGGTGCTTTGCCCCAGGTGCCGGCCTGACCAAAGTTGGGCTGGGTCCGGCCGTCGCGTTGGGCCGTGCCATCGGGCTCACCTTCGCCAGCCTTGCCCCCTTTGCCGTGGCCATGCTGGTTATAGCCTGCGTTCTCTGCTGCACGCTCACCGCTGCCGTCCTGCCCATCTTCGGGTGAGGGCGGTTTGGCGGGAATGAAGGGCGATATCGGGTCACTCGCCGGAAAGGTCTCCTCCAACGCCTCGTCGTGATTGCGTCGGGTACTCGCCTCGCGGTCCTCTCGCTCGCCAGCCGTCTCGGTCTTTTCTGCTTCGCCCGGCAGCGGCGGGTCCTTCTGGTCGCGTTGCATGTGTGTTTCCTCGCGGTCGGCTCAGGCGGCCGCTGCTTCGGCGTTGCCGCCGGACTTGGCCAGCATGGTCAGCTTCTCGTCGGTCGCCTTCTCTTCTTCCAGGGTTTCCAGCAGCAATGGCAGGGCATCCTTGTAGCCCAGTTGCTTGGCCAGCGCGGCAATCGTGCCGTAGGACGCAATTTCGTAGTGCTCCACCTTCTGCGCGCCACCGATCAACGCGGCATCACGCACGGGGCCCTTCTCAATGCCATCAATGACCTCCTTGCCTTCTTCCACCAGGCCTTCCATCGCTGCGCATTTGATGCGCTTGAGGCGGATGCCCAGTACGTCCACCACGCGATCGATTCGCTCGATCTGCCCCTGGGTCTCCTCCAGATGCGTCTCAAACGCGGCGGCCAGGTCGGGGTTGGTGGACGCGCGCGCCAGCCGCGGCAGCGCCTTGGTCAACTGCTTTTCTGCGCTGTAGATGTCCGACAGCTCATGGATGAACAGGTCTTCGGCGGTCTTGATAGCCATTGCAATCTCCACAGTGGTTGGGGATGAACGATCAGCATGCGAGCGTAGGCGTTGATCTGGCGCGCATGCAGGGGTGAAACCTGGGTTTACACGTCAGCGAGCTGGTCCGTCTGGCCGGGCGGGGCGGGCATGCAGGCATCCTTCTTGGCCTTGAGCTGGGCGGCAGTGCTGGCCAGCGTTTCATAGCGCCGGCGGATTTCCTCCAGCCGCTCCTGGTCCATTTCTTCAAGGTTCAAGAGTTCGTTGTTGGCAGTGCTGGTGGCCCGGATCAGCTCGTCCAGCTTGATATGCAGGGCGGCAGTGTCGGCATTCTGGGTATGCTGGATGAGGAACACCATCAGGAACGTCACGATGGTGGTGCCGGTATTGATGACCAGCTGCCAGGTGTCGTTGAACTTGAACAACGGGCCGGTGCCGGCCCATACGATCACCACGCCCAGCGCGGCCACGAATGCACCCAGCGACCCGGACGCCTTGGACACTACGCATGCCACCCGGTTGAAAAAATGGCTTCCCACTGACACGACTCACCTGTAACGAATTGATGGGTCGAGCCTAGGAAGGCGGATGTCTGCGTGCCGTCACGCAGGCGCGAAGGGCTGCGTGAAAGGCGCGTTGGCGATCCGTCAATTGCCACATCGCACACGCGTTCTTGCTGTCAGGCTCACCCGCGCCTCGCGTCATCATGACAGCGGGGGTCGGATGCTCTTCGGACACCTTCCCATGTGGAGATCGAGATGAGCGACGACAGGAAGAATACCGGTGCGCCGGACCGCGACAGGATCAATCTCAACGAAGACTACGAGGTGCAGTACTGGGTGCAGACCTTGGGGATTACCCGCGACGAGCTGAAGGCCGCCGTGGAGGCCGTGGGGCCGACCGCCAACGCGGTCCGAGAGCACCTGCGCAAGTGACGGGCCCAGCGACGTGTCGCTGACCGAGTACCGGCGTAAGCGCAGCTTCGACAAAACGCGTGAGCCTGAGCCGGGTAAGCACCTGCCCGCCGGGCAACGCGCCATCTTCGTGGTGCAGCTGCATCATGCCAGCCGACGCCATTACGATTTCCGGCTGCAGGTCGGCGATGCGTTGAAGAGTTGGGCCGTGCCGAAAGGTCCGAGCTACAACCCCAAGGTCAAGCGCATGGCAGTGGAGGTTGAAGACCATCCACTGGACTATGCCGGGTTTGAAGGCGAGATTCCCAAGGGTGAATACGGTGGCGGGCACGTGGCGCAGTTCGACCACGGCGTGTGGTCCACGGGCGGCGACGCGGAGGTGCAGCTGGCCAAAGGCCACCTGCGGTTCGAGTTGTTCGGATCCAAGCTCAAGGGTGGCTGGCACCTGGTACGGTCAGGCAAGCCGGCGCGGCAGCCGCAATGGCTGTTGTTCAAAGACGAGGACGCCTACGCCAGTGACGTTGAAGCCGATGATCTGTTGGGCGACGTGGCGGCGGCGCCCGCGGACGACCTCAAGCGCGCGGGAGGCGGCAGGATCGCAAAGCGGCGCCTGACGACAGTAACGGTGGCAGCCCGCAAGCGGCGGGTGGACTGGGCCAGGAAAGCACTGCGGCTGAACAAGGCCCGGAAGGCCGCCGCGCCTGCCGGGCCGTTCCAGCCCCAGCTGGCCAAACTCGGTGAAAGCCCTCCGAAGGGCGGGCAGTGGGTGCATGAGATCAAATGGGACGGCTACCGGATTCTTGCGACGGTGGCAGAGTACGAGGTGCGGCTGTGGTCTCGCAACGCGCTGGAGTGGACCGGAAAGCTGCCGGAAATACACGATGCCATAGCGGCGCTGGGCCTGAGATCGGCCGCGCTCGACGGCGAGTTGATCGCCGGGCGCGGCACGAAAGAGGACTTCAATCTGCTGCAGGCAACTCTTTCCGGCGAGCGGCAGGGGGCGTTGTCCTACGCCCTGTTCGACCTGCTGCACATCAACGGCGTGGACATCAGCGAGGCCACCTTGCTTGAGCGCAAGGCACTGCTGGAAGAAGTCCTCAAGGACGCGCCGGCTCATCTCGCATTGAGCTCGCATATCGCCGGCGATGGCGAGGCCGCCTATCGCCTGGCAGGGGAACAGCATTTCGAAGGCATCATTTCCAAGCGCGCCGATCAGGGCTACCACGGCGGGCGAAGCGACGACTGGCGCAAGACCAAACAGCTGGCCAGTGACGAGTTCGCGGTGGTGGGGTACACCGCGCCAAAGGGCAGCCGCAGCGGCTTCGGCTCGCTGTTGCTGGCCAGGCCCGACCCGGACCACGGCTGGTTGTACGCAGGGCGGGTCGGCTCGGGCTTTTCAGACGCGTTGCTCGCCGAGCTGAGTGCGCTGATCGGCTCGGCAGGTGGCAGGACGCCCACGGCGCACGTGCCCACCACCGAGACGGACCTGCGTACAGCCGTCTGGTTCGAACCGCGGTTCGTGGTGGAGGTGTTCTACCGTGGTATCGGTGGCCAGCAGCTGCTGCGGCAGGCGTCGTTGAAGGCGGTGCGCCCCGACAAGGACGTGGCCGACCTGGCCAGTACCGATCACGCTGCCGTTCCCACGCCCAGCAGCGGTGCGCCGCGATCGGGCAGGGCAGCGAAAGGGCGTCCGGCGCGCGCCACCGTTTCCGCGCCGCCGCGCACGCCGCCCACCCTGTCCAGTCCGTCCAAAGTGATCTTTCCGGACATCAAGGCCACCAAGCAGGATGTGTGGAACTACTACAGCGCGGTGATGGACCATCTACTGCCGGAGGTCATCGGGCGACCGCTGTCGATCATCCGATGTCCGGCAGGCACGGGCAGGCCCTGTTTCTTCCAGAAGCACCATACCGCCGGGCTGTCCATGGTCAGCTCCGTGCGGCTGAAGGAAGACACGGGCGTCAATGCCCACTACCTGGTGGTGGAAGACGCCGCCAGCCTGCTGGAACTGGTGCAGTTCAATGCACTGGAGTTCCATCCGTGGGGCAGCCGTGCGGCCACGCCCGAACGTGCTGACCGCGTGGTGTTCGACCTGGACCCGGGTCCGGACGTGCCGTTCGCGGAGGTCAAGAAGGCGGCCGCCGATATCCGCAGACTGCTGCGGCAGCTGGAGCTGGAGTCATTCCTGCGGGTGTCCGGTGGCAAAGGGCTGCATGTGGTGGTGCCCTTGAACCCGGGGTGCGACTGGGACCTGACCAAGCGTTTCGCGCACGGCTTCGCCGATGCGCTGGCCACTGCCGAGCCAGATCGGTTTCTGGCCACCTCCAGCAAGCGCCTGCGCAACCGCCGCATTTTCGTCGATTACCTGCGTAACGGCCGCGGCGCCACCGCGGTTGCCTCCTATTCGCTACGGGGCAGGCCAGGTGCGCCGGTGGCCCTGCCGATTGCATGGAGCGAGCTGCCAAAATTGAAACGCGCCGACAGCTTCACCCTGTACGACGTGCCGGCGCGGCTGAAACGGCGTCGCAAGGACCCATGGGCGGGCATCGACAGCCTCCAACAGAATCTGGCCCGGTGGGCGCAGGACGACTGACCTGCACCGGGCATGGCAATGACTATCGGGAGAATGACCGTGCGCCACACCCTCTTCAGTGCCACCGCCGCACTCGCTCTGGCCGCCTGTGGAGGCGGCAATACCGACTCCAGCGTGCAGGCGCCTGGCGCGGACGCCAAACCCACCACCCAGGTGCTGGAGGCGGGCGCGGCGGTGCTGCAGGACCGGCCGCCGATCGAGGCGATCAACGCCTAGCTGGATGGCTTCCATTTCTACAACGGTCACATGAAGGCGCAGATGGAGGCGCATCACTACTGCGCGATCCTCAATGAGGAGGTCATCCAATGCACGATCTACGATGGCAATGTGCGCGATGCCAAGTTAATGGGGGTGGAGTACATCATCAGCGCCGCGTTGTTCGCGGCGCTGCCCGAGCAGGAAAAAGCGCTCTGGCACAGCCACGTGCATGAGGTGAAGTCCGGGCAGCTGCTCGCACCTGGCATTCCCGAGCTGGCCGAACACGCGCTCATGCAGAAGCTGGTCGGCACCTACGGCAAGACGTGGCATACCTGGCATACCGACCTGGACAAGGACCTGCCGCGCGGAATGCCGCAGCTGATGATGGGCTTCACTGCCGACGGCCAGGCCGATCCGGCCATGGTGGCCGCGCGGGACAAGCGTCTGGGCATTGACAGCCAACAGCGCAAGGCACGTCGGGCAGACATATCGGCGCCGCCCGTCGCGCCCGGTGCCGATGCCTGGCAGAACGGCCGCGTCGTCCAGATCAATGACAGGACCGGGCACGCACACCCGCGTTCGGAGGGCAGCGGAGAGGCGGCGGCGCCCGGCAGCAACGCAACCTCGCAGCGCGACGCCGACACCCTGCGCTGAGCGGGCAGGGGACCGCGGGTGTCATCACGCATTGTCACGCGTTGCTCGCACGCCATTCTCGGGGGCTTGATCGGTGCCAACGGATGCTTTACACCAGTCAAAAATTCCGGGGCGTTCCTGATGAAGAGATTCTCACTGGGTGCTGCGTTGCTGTGTGCGCTGGTCGGCCCGGCCTGGGCACAACAAGGCGACGGAACCGACGCCCCGGCGCGGGTAAACACCTTCAAGCCTGCCAAGGTCGAGGCAACCGCCACGCGCCTGGCGGCGCTGAAGGTGCCGGCCGGCTTCAAGGTCACCGTTCTGGCCCGCGACCTGCAGAACCTGCGCATGCTGGTGGTGGCGCCGAACGGGAACATCTATGCCTCGCGGCGTGAGCAGGGCGATGTGCTGTTGCTCAAGGATGCCAATGAGGACGGCGTGCTGGACCAGTTGCCCCAGGCGGTGGCGCACCGGCCCGGCGTGCACGGCCTGGCCATCAACGCCGATCAGCTTTACATGGCCACCGCGACCGAGATATTCCGCGCGCCGATCCGGCCGGATGGAACGTTGGGTGCGGTCGAGCGGATCATCAACGATCTGCCCGACGGCGGCCAGCATCCCAACCGTACTCTGGCCTTCGGTCCGGACGGCATGCTGTACATCAGCGTGGGTTCCTCGTGCAATGCGTGCAACGAGACCAACCCCGAGCATGCCGCACTGCTGCGGGCCTCCCCGGACGGCAAGACCCGGACCATCTTCGCCAGTGGCCTGCGCAACATGCTGGGGTTTGCCTGGGATCCTGCCACGGGCGAGTTGTGGGGCATGGACCACGGCATCGACTTCCTCGGCGACGACGTGCAGCCGGAAGAACTCAATCACATCGTCAGGGGCCGGCAGTATGGGTGGCCGCACATCTGGGGCAGGGATGGCCAGAATCCGCAGAGCACGCCACCGGGCGGGATCAGCAAGGCGCAGTGGGCGGCCATGAGCGCGCCGATGGTGTCTGGCTACACGGCGCATGCTGCACCGATGCAGATGCTGTTCTACACCGGCAGCCAGTTCCCCGCCGACTACCACGGCGACGCATTCGTGACGATGCGGGGTTCCTGGAATCGCAAGCCAGCCTCGGGTTATGAGGTGGTGCGGATCCGTTTCCGGAACGGCCAACCGATCGCGTTCGAACCGTTCCTCACCGGCTTCCTGGTCGACGGCGGGCAGGCGCACATTGCTCGACCGGTGGGCCTGGCGCTGAGCCGGGGCGGCGCACTGCTGGTCGGCGACGACGCCAACGGCGCGTTGTATCGGGTGGGCTACACCGGCCGCCACAGCGGCACCGCAGCAGCGCCGGTCGCCGTACCGGTGGGCCCGTTGCAGAGGCAGCTCTCCCAGGGCAACAACGTGCCGCTGGTGCTGGAGCGCACGCCCAACGTGGCGACGCTCCGCGTGCGATCGCCGGCCTTTGCCGACGGGCAGCCGCTGCCATCACGCTTCAGTGCTTACCACGAGGGTGTGTCGCCGCCGCTTGAATGGGATCCCGTGCCCGGTGCAGTGTCCTACGTGGTGATTGCCGAGGACCCGGACGCGGCGGCGATCAAACCGTTCGTGCACTGGGTGGCCTGGAACATCCCTGGCACGGTGACCCGGCTGCCCGAAGGGCTGCAGGCACTACCGCGTCTCACCGAACCGGCAGGGCTGCTGCAGGGCGCCACCAGCCGGGGCGCGCCGGGCTACTACGGCCCCAGGCCGCCGGTGGGCGACCCACCGCACCACTATCATTTCCAGGTGCTCGCATTGGACACCACGCTCGCGGTGGATCCGGGTGCAAGCCGCGACGAGGTGCTCAAGGCGGCGCAACGGCACATCCGGGCGAAGGGAAGCGTGGTGGGAACCTACCAGCAGACGGACGCACCGCTGAAGTAGCGGGCTTCTGGTGTGTCAGCATCCATGGAGCGAACCGCGCAGGACGGTGGCCAGCGCGGCGTTCAATGCCAGTGGCGCATCATGCGCTGGAAGAACAGCGAATTGGGCACCTTCAAGAGGCAGTTTTTCGAGGCGGGGTTGCTGTCCTGCAAGGTGGTGTAGATCAGGTTGATATCCACCACCCGGCCACAGATGCCGGGTTTGTCGGCACTGTCGATCACCTCGATCTGGTCATACAGGCGGAACGGTTTGGTCGCGAAGATCAGGAAGGAGCAGAAGATGTTGGAGAGTACGCTCCAGGCAGCGAAAAACGCGACCGCGCCCACGGCGGCAAATCCCGTCAATGCGCTCCACAGCACCCGCGCCGACACGCCCAGCCGCTCCAGCGCAAGCAGCAACGCGGCGGCGTAGATCAACGTCGCGGCGATCCGCCGCGCGCCCACCGCGAACGCGGGCGGAAACTCGTAGCGGCTGGCCATCGTGCAGGCCGTGGCTGCGATGGAACGGACCAGCAGCCAGGCGATCATCCCAATCAGCAGCAACTCGCCGATCGGGACGACCACGTCCAGCCATTCGTCCAGCCAGGTTGGCAACGCGGACCGTGCTGCGCGCCAACGGTCCATCACAGCGTCACGGCGCCGCCGGACACGGTGAGCAGCGCGCCGGAGGTGTAACTGGCGCCTCCGGCGGCCAGCATCACGTAAGCCGATGCCAGCTCGGCGGGCTGCCCCGGGCGCCCGAAGGGGGTCTGCGAGCCGAAGTTTTCCACTTCCTCGGCGGCCATGCCGGCGGGAATGAACGGCGTCCAGATCGGTCCTGGCAGGACCGCGTTGACCCGGATGTGCTTGTCTGCCAGCAATCCGGCCAGGCCGATGGTGAGGTTGGCCACGGCGCCCTTGGTGGCCGAGTAGGGCAGGATGTTCGGGGTGGGCTTCTTGGAGTTGACCGATGCGGTATTGATGACGTTGCCACCGTTCTGCAGGTGGGGGACGGCCAGCCGCACCAGGTTGAACACGGCATGGACGTTGGTGTCGAACGTGCGCTTCCATTCCTCCAGGGTTATTTCGTCGAAGCTCTCGAAATATCGCTGGTAGGCGGCGTTGTTGACCAGCACATCCAGCCCGCCGAGGTCTTCCGCCACACGCGCGATCAGCTGCTCGGCCTGTGCCGGGTCGCTGATGTCACACGGTATGAGCAGCGCCTTGCGGCCGGCCTGTTCGATAAGGCTGCCGATGCGCTCGGCATCGTCCTGCTCGGTGGGCAGATAGGCGATGGCCACGTCGGCACCTTCACGCGCGAAGGCGATGGCCACTGCAGCGCCGATGCCGCTGTCGCCACCGGTGATCAGCGCCCGCTTGCCGTCGAGCAGGCCATGGCCCTGATAGCTCTCTTCGCCGTGGTCCGGCGTGGGCTCCATGGGCCCGGTCTTCCCGGGAAAGCCCTGTTGCTGCGCTTTGAATGGTGGGCGGGGGTAGTCAGGAATGGCCATCGCGATCTCCGATCCAGTGAAAGGGAGTACCGATGCTGCGCGCGTGCCTGTAAATGGTTCGCCGATGTGGCGTCAGCATGGCGTCATAGCGGGTGAGCAATCGTCGTCATCAGGGCGTTCTCCGCCTGCCGCGAATCCAGGCGGGTGTGCTGCACGATGATGGGCTGATTGGAATGAATGAGCGTGGCGAACGGTGTTTCGCGCGGTACCTGCATCGGATCGTCGAGGTCATTGAAGCGCACGTGCCGTGTGCGTCGCGCGGGTACCTGGACCAGGTAAGGCCCGACAGGCTCACGATCCTCGAAGAACAGCAGCAGTTCCACCACGGCAGGCAGATCGCCGGGGTTGAGGATGCAGCATGTTTCGTGGCTTTCCAGCGCCGGCGCCGGGCCATTGCTCCAGCCCGGAATATAGCCTTCGGCGATGGCCCAGCGGCGATGCCCGTTGCATTCTGTTGTCATGTTCATGACGCCGTTTTAAATCGGGCTCTGTTGCAATGGTGTCAAATCAACAGGAGCGCGCCGTGATCGGTTTTCATGCTTCGCACGAACAATTCGCGCCGGCCACGTTGCTTGCGCTTGCACGGTGTGCCGTGGACAGCGGCTTCGACGCGGTGATGTGCTCGGACCACTTCCACCCGTGGGCCCGCCAGCTGGGGCAGTCGGGCCAGGCGTGGGCGTGGGCAGGGGCGCTGCTTGGCCAGGGGCCGGTGTCGCTGGGCATGGTCACCTGTCCTTTCGAGCGTTACCACCCGGCGGTGGTGGCCCAGGCGATCGCCACGCTGGAACAGTTCGCGCCCACCCTGGTATGGCTTGCGGTGGGCAGCGGCGAAGCCCTCAATGAAGCCATCACGGGTGCGCCGTGGCCGGCCAAGGCGAAACGCAACGCGCGCTTGAAAGCCTCTGCCGATGTGATCCGGTCCCTGTGGGCGGGCGAGAAGGTCAATCGCGACGGTGAGGTGCGGGTGCGCGATGCGCAGCTTTACAGCCGCCCGGCGACGCCGATACCGCTGCTGGGTGCCGCGCTGACGCCGGAAACGGCGTACTGGCTGGGCGGCTGGGCTGACGGCATGATCACCACCAGCATGCCGATGGACGCGTTGCGCGCAGTGGTTCGCGCCTTCGAAGCCGGCGGTGGCACCGGCAAGCCCCTTTATCTGCAGGTGAAACTCTCCTACGCACGCAGCCATGAGGCCGCGCTGGCCGGGGCGCGTGAGCAATGGCGGCAGAACGTGCTCAGCGCCGCCCAGAGCGAAACCCTTACCCAGCCAGAAGCCTACGAAGAACTGGGTAAACAGGTAACCGATGCCCAGCTTGCAGAGCGGGTGGTCATCTCGCACGATCCCGGTGTGCATCGCGCGCACCTGCAGGCCTATCTGGACATGGGCTTCCAGCGGCTGTACCTGCACAACGTCAACCTGGAGCAGGAACGCTTCATCGACGACTTCGCCTCGCAGGTGCTCCCCGGGCTTCAGGAGTCGCCGTTGTCCAGCAGCAGCCAGGCATAGCCGTAGTTCCGCAGTATCACCTCGTTGCCCTCAAGGTCGGCATTGCGCACCACTATGGGTCGCAGAACCCCGTCGACGTCCAACGCGATGCGGTGGTCTGCGCGCCCCAGGTTGACCAGCGTGACCAGGGCGCTGTCGCCAGTACGGAAACGCAGGCCAAGCACCGCCGGTGGCATGCCATCCATCGGCTCGGCCTGCTGCTCCAGCCACGGCAGCGAACGTCGTGCCTGCAACAGTTCACGCACCCGGCAGAGCAACGAATCGGGGTCGCTCCGCTGTGAGTGCACAGTGACCCGGTCGCCGGCCCAGCCCCGGGTGTAGCTGGCCAGCGGCGCCCGCCACGGCGGTGCGGGGCCGTCGCTGAAACCGGCCTGTGGACCGGGCGACCACTGCATCGGCACCCGCACCGCGTCGCGCTCGGGCAGGTCAAGGTCATCGCCAAGCCCGATCTCATCGCCGTAGCGCAACACTGGGACCTGGCCCAGCGACATCAGCACCGCATGGGCCATGGCCAGCGCGTCCACGTCATGGCCGAACATGGGCGCCAGGCGTCGGCGGATACCGCGGCCGTAGATGCGCATGCCGGGCTCAGGGGCGAAGCGGTCCATCACGCTGGCCCGTTCGGCCGGGCTGAGCTGTTCCAGGTCCAGCTCGTCGTTGTTGCGCAGCCACGCCAGTCGCGCCCGCGCCGGAGCGTCATCGTCGTACTCGGCAAGCGTTGTCGTGATCGCGCGGGCATCTTCCCGGGCGAACGCAAGGAAGAGGTGGTTGTTGAGGTGGAAGTCGAGCAGGTGCGACAGGCGTCGACCCTGGCACAGGTAGTCGCCGTACTGGTCGGCTGGCACGTCCGCCTCGCCGATCAGTATCGGTGCATCGTGGCGGGTGAGCGCCTGCGCCCGGATCTGTTCCAGCAACCAGCGTCCTTCGTCGCGCGGGTCGGCCAGCGCGGCCCGTTCCACCATGTAGGGCACTGCATCGATGCGGAAGCCGGCCACCCCGCGGTCCAGCCAGAAGGCAATGATGCGGCCCATCTCCTCCCGCACCGCGGCATTGGCCAGTTCAAGATCCGGCTCGTGGCGGTAGAAGCGGTGCTGGTAGAAGCGCGCGGCGTCGGCATCCCAGCTCCAGACCGATGCTTCCATGGGCTGGAACATCGGCGATGGACCGTCCGGTGGCGGCTGCTTCGCCCAGATATAGCGCGCCGACATTTCCGCATCGCCGCTACGTGCCTGGATGAACCAGGGGTGCTGGTCCGACGTGTGCTGCATGACCAGTTCCACGATGACGCTCATGCCACGCGCCGCAGCTTCCCGCACAAGCGTGTCGAAGCTGCTGAAGTCGCCGATGCGCGGGTCCAGCGCGCAATGGTCGATCACATCGTAGCCCCCGTCGCGTCCGCCATTGCGGTACGTGGGCAGCAGCCACAGGTGGGTGATGCCCAACCAGTGCAGGTAATCCAGTTTTTCGGTGACACCCCCCAACGTGCCCCAGCCGTTGCCGTCGCCATCGCGGAATAGGGCAACATCGAGTTGGTAGAGTGCCGTTGAATGCGGGGCCATCGCGCTGTCCATTGTCAGGAGCGTTCAGGGTGCGCGTCGCAGCGTTGTGGTGGCGTGCGCTGGATGTGTGCGGCACTTCCACGATCTTCAACGTGCCCTATGACGGCTCCGCCAGCAACGCCGGAATTCGAGCAGCGCCGGCAACACGGTCAACAGCAGGGCAGGGATCAACGCGAACATCCACGTGCCGGTGGTGGCCGAATCCGGGCCGAGGCTGACCCCCTCGTCGGATGGCGCAGGGGTCGCTGACAGCAACGGCCAGCCGATTGCCCCCAATGCGACCCACGGTGCGATGTCCAGGATGCTGTGCACGTGTTGTTCGAGCGGAACGATGGTACGCACCAGGAAGGCCGCGCGTGTGTCCCAATATCCGGCCAAGGCATGCAGGCACACGATGGCCAGCAGCACCAACCACAGCGCGGGGGTGGCCGCAAACAGCAGCCACAACAGGGTGCCCGTGCCCAGCAGCCCGATCTGCACCAGATGCAGCGATGACTCGCGCAGGCCTGACGTGACATCGATGGCGCTGCGCCGATGCAGGATGAAGTCGCCGGTCCCGGCGAGCAGCCAGAGCAGATACAGCCCATGCCAGAGGGTCATGTGCCGCGTCTCAATGACGGGTGCAGATCGCGCTCACCATTTCCCACAGCGCCGACGGAACGAAGGGCTTGCAGCAGACCGGATGGTCGCGGAAGCGCGCATCGATGGAGGCGGCGTCGTAGCCGGTGGTGAACAGGAACGGGATGTTCGATGCGACCAGCTGGTCGGCCAACGGATACGAGGTCTCGCTGCGCAGGTTCACGTCGAGCACCACGGCGTCGATGTCACCGTCGTGCTCGCTCACGTAGCGCTGCGCCTCGGCGAGCTTGCCGGTGATGCCCAGTACCTGCGCCCCCGCAGACTCGAGGAAATCGGACACGCTCATCGCCAGCAGGTAATTGTCCTCGACGACATACACCCTGCACCCGGCCAGAATGCTGTTGTTCATTTCATCCTCCCGCCTGGCGGCCCCCCGGTCCGCCGATAGCTGTCAATGTGTGTGGTCGTAAGGCACTTCGATGCTGCAGAAGACCCCATCGCTGGCATATTCCAGCCGTGTCTCGGCGTTGAGTGTGTGGGACATGGCGTGAACGATAAGTTGCGTGCCAAAGCCGATGCGTGAAGGCGCATCGTGAATAGGTACGCCGATTTCCTTCCACGTCAGCGCAAGCCATTGTTGGCCCTCGTTCTCCTTCAGTTCCCACTGCACCAACAGCTGTCCGCCGTCCACTTTGAAGGCGCCGTACTTGGTGGCATTGGTGGACAGCTCGTGAAGCGCCAGGCTGAAGGTCTGCGCCATGTCGAAGCTCAGTGCAACGCTGCGCCCCCTCATGGTGACCCGCTCCATCGGCACACCCAGCGAGCCAAGCTCTGTGCGGACCATCTCACCCAGATCGACCTCGCCTGCCAGGGTGCCGCCCAGAAGGCTCTGCGCGCGCCCGAGCGCAGCAAGGCGCAGGCCGAAGTCGGCCACTCCCTCGCCCTTGCCCAGCGTACGCAGTGCGATGGCCTGCACGATACCCAGCAGGTTGCGGGTGCGGTGCTGCAGTTCCGCAATGAGGACCTGCTGGCGCTCTTCCGAGCGCATCAGGGTGGTTACGTCCAGGAAGGTCACCACCACACCGTTCGAGCGCTCGGCGGCATCCACGTAAGGGCCCACCCGCACCAGATAACTGCAGCCACGATCCGGGCAGGAGGCGCGGCGTTCGATCATCACCTCTTCCTTCAGCACCCGCTTCAGGTCGGCGTCGAAGCCAGGCAATGCCACGCGCACCGACAGGTCGGTGATGGGACGGCCAAGGTCGCTGTTGCGGATGTTGAATATGGATTCCACCGCAGGCGTAAACGAGCGGATCGCCAACCGTTCGTCCAGGAACACCGTGGCCACTTCGGTGGCGCGGAACAAGTTGACCAGATCGCTGTTGGCACGGTCCAGGGCCTCCAGCTTGCCGTGCAGTTCCGCGTTGACGGTATGCAGTTCCTCGTTGACCGACTGCAGCTCCTCCTTGGAGGCCTCCAGTTCCTCGTTGGTGGACTGCATCTCTTCGTTGACCGACACCAGTTCCTCGTTGGAGGACTTCAATTCCTCCAACGCGGTCTCGTATTCCTCGATCAGCGACTGGAGGCGGTCGCGCGTTTCATGCAGCTCGCGCTCGGTCTGCGAGTGATGGTCGGCCCGGCCGCCAGACTGTCCCACCATGCGGTCGGAGGCCTCTTCCCTGGACAGCGCTGGCCCTTGGTCCACGAACAGCACCAAGAACAACGCTTCGCTGCCGATGCGCTCGTTGAGCGGCTCGATGATCATGTTGACCAGCTGGACACGGCCGTCCTCGACTTCCACCGGGAGCCCGCTGCGGTGGGCGCTGCGCCCACTCTCCACAGCCTCGCGGAAGATCGTACGCAGATCCAGCCGAAGTTCACGCCGCGCCAGGGTCAGCAGCTGTCGCGTGGGTGCGCCGGCGGGCACTTCCAGGTACTTGCCGGTCCGCCCGGAGAAATACACCACGTCACCGTCGCTGCTGACCACTACGTGCGGCGGCGCATAGCGATCCAACACCTGGGTTTCTGCGCTGTGCCGCATCGAGCCCGCTGGCGGCAGCCTGCGAGTGCTGCCTTCAACGGCCGCCTGCTGGCGGGGCAGCACCAACGACATGGGCAACCTCACCGTTGGCGTGGACCCGTTGCGACGCCGGAAGATCCGGTTGCGCTTGTCCACTGCCACGAACAGTTCGTCGAACTGGCTGAGGTTCTCGGCCGTGCCCAGGAACAGAAAGCCCTCCGGACGCAGCGCGTAGTGGAAGGTGGGAATGACCTGCGCCTGCACGTCCGGACCGAAATAGATCAGCAGGTTGCGGCAGGAAACCATGTCGATGCGCGAGAAGGGCGGGTCGCGGATGACGCTGTGGGGGGAAAAGATGCACAGCTCGCGGACCTGCTTGGAGACCACCATGCTCTCGCCGTCGGCGATGAAAAAGCGGTCCTGACGTTCCTGGCTGACCGAACTGAGCAGTGGCCGCGGGTAGCGGGCCGTCCGCGCGACCGCCAAGGCGCGGTCGTCGATGTCGGTCGCAAACAACTGTACGCGCGGCGGCGACTGCAGCGTATCGATGTGCTCAAGCATCAGAATGGCCAACGAATAGACCTCCTCGCCGGTGGCACATCCGGGTACCCAGACCCGAACGGTGTCCTCGGGACCACGCGCGGCCAGCAACTGCGGGATCACTTGCTCTTCAAGACTCTTGAATGCGTCCTTGTCGCGGAAGAAGTTGGTCACGTTGATCAACAGATCCCGGAACAGCAGGCCGGCTTCCTGCGGGTCTTTGCGCAGCACCTCGACGTAGGCGCCCAAGTCGCGCAGCCCCAGCACCTGCATCCGCCGGTGTACGCGGCGCAGGAAGGTGCGGGTTTTGTATCCACTGAAATCGTGGCCCACCTGGCTGCGCAGCAGCATGTAGATCTCGGCGACCGAGTCGGCGTCCTGTGCCGAGGAGCGCTGCGTCTGGGCGCTCTCGATGGCCTGGTCGAGCATGCTGATGTTCGCCGCGAACTCGGCGATCTTCGGCCCCATCGCCTCGGCCGGCAACGCGAAATCCACAAAGCCGAGCTGGATGGCCGAATCGGGCATGTCCGGGTATTGCGGGCCGAAGCCATCGGCCACCTGCGCCAGGGTCATGCCGCCCTTTTCCTGGATGGCCTTCAGGCCCAGCGTGCCATCCGCATCGCCCCCGGACAGGATCACGCCCACCGCCAGCGCCTGCGCGTCATCGGCAAGTTCGCTCATGAAGATGTCCACCGGCTTCGGCTCGCGGTGCCCCTCCAGGTCACGCAGCGTCAGCGTGCCGTGTTCGATGCCAAGCACGCTGTCCTCTGGCATCACGTACACATTGCGGGGTTCGACCACCATGCCGGCCGCGGCCTGCACTACCGGCAGCGGCGTGAACCGGGCCAGGATTTCCGGCAGCAGGGTCGTGCGTGAAGGATTCAGGTGGGTCACCACCACGAACGCCATATCGGTATCGGTGGGTACGCCGCGGAAGAACCCCTCCAGCGCCTCGACGCCGCCGGCGGATGCGCCGATGCCGACGATGTGGAATTTCACTGCTGCCGCCATGTGGCGATGCGCCCGGAATAGGAGAGGATTGCTCATGCTCGCCGCCGCTTTCGGGTGTGTCAACCAATTCGACAGCCCTGAACACGTGGGTACGATGGTTGCGATAAACGGTTTACGTGACAGGTGGGAACGCGGGCCATGAATGACGTAGAGGGCGCGTGACGATATGTGAGCGTCGCCTTGATGAAATCGTGACGCGGCCACGACCCGGTGTACGACCACAGCGGCCGATAGTGGGGTCAATCCAAGGCTGAAGGACGCGCCCCATGAACTGCACTCCCCAATTCCGCACGGCTACCCCCCGTGTTACCCGCTTGGAACTGACCGAGCTCTACGTAGGCGGCGATACCGTCGCCGTTCAGCTGGATGGCTTTCCCTGTGACGCCTGGGCCCAGGCGCTCACGGACGTCCTTTCGCAGGATCCGGCACTTGCCGCGGTAACCGCCACCATCGACGGTTGCTGGGTGCATTTCACCGGCGTGTGCACCTGCACCGGACCGCTTGCGCCACAGCTGCTTGGTGTGGTGCGGGCCGCCGGTGAGCGGGCCTACACGCCGCGCATTCTCCGGCCGGCGCACGGCGCGGTGCAACGCGCAGGCCACGCGCTCGCCCCCTGCTGAATCGCGCCGTCCCTGCCCATGCAACATGACGCGAGGAAGGATTCGATGCACGCCGCTGCGCCTGGTCCGTTGAACGGCGAAGTGCATCACGGGGCGAGCGACGCGCTTGCAAGGAAGCCACGATGCGCGCCCGCCGATTGGTTTCTGCAGTCACTGATCAGCCTGATCAACCACCGCCCCCACCTGCGGCTTGATGTCGTACTGCACGTGGGCGGAATGGCGGTGAGTGGAACCATGGTCGCCGGCACCGCTTACTTCGAACGCTTTGCGCGTGCCTTTCCGGACGCACTGGACCTGGTCGACCAGGCGCAGCGGAAGACAGCGCACGACAGTATTGCCATGCACGCAGCAAGGTATGGAATGCGCAACGCGGATGACAGTGTGGATCCACCTGATTACGTTCATCTGATCGATGCGCAGGTGATCCCGCGTGTATCGGAAGGCACGGTCGATGCGCCGGTCGGCGTGCCATTGTGGAGGGGCAGGGTGCACGCGGTGGATGGCTTCCAGCTACGTTGCCGTAGCGCAGTCCCGGATTCCGGCAGGGGGAACGATCCCTGAGCCAGGGCGCTTGCTGCGGCGCGTGACTGGCATGCAAAGAACGCGAGCGCACGAGTCACATGTTTGTCGCGTTTGTTTCACGGGCCTTCCATCAGGTCCAGCAGTAAATTCCACGCCAAGGGCACACGTCCGGATGCAACAGGACGGGCGCAGTGTCCACAACGATTTTCGGCACCACGCCGTGGCGTTCGTTTCCGGTCCCGTTTGCTCCCCCTACCCGAGAGTGCTCCCATGTCGCGCCTGCGTCAGCCGTGCCTGCCTGTTTCTCCGTCCGTGCCGCCGCCTGCCTTTGCCGAGGCCTGCTCCCACGCGCAGCTGGACCACCGTCGCCCTGACTCGCCGTCAGTGGATGCGCAACTTCAGGCGGCGCGCCGCGCGCTGTTTGTCACCTCGGAGATGGCCGACTTCATCAAGGCCGGCGGGTTGGGTGATGTGGCCGCCTCGCTGCCACGCGCGCTGCGTGGCCGCTCCGATGTGCGCGTACTGATTCCCGGTTACGCGGCGGTGCTTGCAGGTGTCCCGGTGCTGCGCAGGGTGGGGCACGTACCCGGGATCGCCGGTATTCCCGCCTGCGACATCGGGGAAGCGATGACCGGCGACGGCCTACCCGTGTACGTGCTGCTCTGCCCGACGCTGTACCAGCGCGACGGCAGCCCGTATGTGGATGGCAGCGGCCACGACTGGGCCGATAATGCGATCCGGTTTGCCGCGCTGTCACGGGCGGCGGCGATGATGGCCTGCGGCGCTGTCGGCCTGGACTGGGTGCCGCAGCTGTTGCACCTCAATGACTGGCCCTGTGCCTTGGCGGCTGCCTACCTGCGCTGGCAGCACTCGCCCGTCCCGGCGCTGTTGACCATCCACAACCTCGCGTACCAAGGGTTGTTTCCGCTAGCGGCGGCATCGCTGCTGGGGATCACGGCTGAACAGCGCGACAGCATCGTCTTCCATGGGCAGTTGTCATTCCTGCAGGCCGGCATCGTTCATGCCGACCAGGTCAATACGGTGAGCATCAGCTACGCGCGCCAGATCACCGGGCCCGAGCAGGGCTGCGGACTGGACGCGTTGCTGGCCCGGCATGCGGACGGCGGGCGGTTGAGCGGCATCGTCAACGGGATTGACAGCAGCTGGGACCCGCGCCACGACCAGCACCTGTGCGAACACTTCGACCTGCACCGATGGGCTGGGCGCGCGGCCAACAAACGCCGGGTGCAACAGCGGTTCGGTCTACCACATCGCGAGGGGCCCCTTTTTGCCGTTGTGTCGCGACTGGTGCATCAGAAGGGCGTGGATCTCAGCTGCGCGGTAGCGCCGCAGATCGCTGCAGCCGGTGGCCAGCTGGTGATCATCGGCGGAGGTGAGCCGATGATTGAGGCACAGGTGGCCGCCCTGTCGCGTCGGTACCCGACCTGTGTCGGCGTACAGCCGGGCTTCGACGAAGCGCTGGCGCGGCAGATGTTCGCCGGCGCGGACTTCCTGCTGATGCCCTCGCGTTTCGAACCCTGCGGTCTGAGCCAGATGTACGCGCAGCGCTTTGGCTGCC
Source organism: Stenotrophomonas sp. TWI1183 (assembly GCF_039673115.1). NCBI lineage: Bacteria > Pseudomonadati > Pseudomonadota > Gammaproteobacteria > Lysobacterales > Lysobacteraceae > Stenotrophomonas > Stenotrophomonas sp. TWI1183. The sequence goes on along the minus strand of NZ_JBDJKZ010000001.1, from coordinate 401,666 downwards.
TGCCCATTGCGCACGCCACCGGCGGGCTCATCGATACCATCGAGGATGGCGTCACTGGCCTGTTGTTCGACCAGGCCGAGGCCGATGCCTTGCGTCGCTGCGTGCAGCGCGCTTTCCGCATCCATCGCATCCCCGAGCTATTGGCGGCCATGCGTCGGGCGGCGATGCTCCGGCCCAGCAGCTGGGAGACGGCCGGTACGCATTATCTGCACCTGTATGACCGGGTGATGGAGCGCTGCGCATGAGCGAGGGCGCACCAGGCGTCTACGACGGCGGCCCGGCCCATCCACCGCTGGGTGCGGGCGCGGCCCTGGCCGGCAACGACGAGGCCTTGAACGCGGTGGCCCAAGGCGCACCCTGCGATGCGTTCGCCGTACTGGGGCCGCACCGCGTGGGTCCCGGCTGGCGGTTGCGGGTCCTCATGCCCGGGGCGGCCAGGGTGCAGGTCCGGCATCCCGGTGGCGGCTGGATGGCGTTGGCGCCCGGCCCGTTACCCGGTCTGTTCGAGATGGACGCGCCCTGTGCACCTGGCAGCTTGCTGCGGGTGCACTGGTCGGACGGCCGATGCCAGCAGTTCGAGGACGCCTATGCGTTCGGGCCGCAATTGGACGACGCTGCAACGCAGCGTTTGCGGGCCGGCGATCCGGACGTGGTACGGCAGTGGCTGGGCGCTCACGCGACCTGCTGCAACGGTGTATCAGGCATCCGTTTCGCGGTCTGGGCGCCCAATGCGCAGCGGGTGGCACTGGTCGGGGATTTCAATGGCTGGGATGCGCGCCGCCTGCCCATGCGGCTGCACCCTCACGCTGGCGTGTGGGAGCTTTTCGTGCCCGGCCTGACGGTTGGACAGCACTACAAGTACGTCCTCACAGCCGGCGACGGCAGCATGGCGCTCAAGGCCGACCCGGCGGGGCGTGCGTACGAACTGCCGCCAGCGACGGCCTCGGTGATCACGGGCGCGCAGCCTTACGCGTGGCATGACGCGGACTGGTTGGCGCAGCGGAAGCCGGCCGTGGGCCAGGCCATTGCGATCTATGAGGTCCACGCAGGTTCCTGGCGCCGCGACGCGCAAGGACAGCCGCTGGACTGGTGCGCACTGGGTGACCAGCTCATCCCCTACGTTAAGGCGCTGGGCTTTACCCACATCGAATTGCTGCCCATCAGTGAGCATCCTTTCGGAGGCTCCTGGGGCTACCAGCCGCTGGGGTTGTTCGCCCCGACTGCGCGGCACGGTCAGGCGCATGACTTCGCGCGGTTCGTCGACCGCTGCCATCAGGCAGGGCTTGGCGTGATCATCGACTGGGTCGGCGCGCATTTCCCTGCCGATGCCCATGGCATGCAACGCTTCGATGGCACCGCGCTGTATGAGCATGACGATCCCCGGCTGGGCGTCCACCCGGACTGGAACACGCTGATCTACAACTATGGGCGCGCGGAAGTAGGTGCATTCCTGATCGCCAGTGCGCTGGAATGGATCGAGCGCTTCCATGTCGACGGGCTGCGCGTGGATGCCGTGGCATCGATGCTCTACCGTGACTACAGTCGCCCGGAGGGCCAGTGGTTGCCCAACGCCCTGGGCGGCCGTGAGAACCTGGAAGCGGTGGCATTCCTGCGCCGCTTCAACGACGCCATCGCCGCACGCTTTCCCGACGTACTGGTGATGGCCGAGGAATCCACGGCATGGCCGGGTGTGACCGCGCCGACAGCCGACGGTGGCCTGGGCTTTACCCACAAATGGAACATGGGCTGGATGCACGACATGCTCTGCTACCTGGAGCGCGACCCGATCCATCGCAGCCACCACCATGGCAAGATCACCTTCAGTGCGCTGTATGCCTTCTCTGAACGCTTCGTCCTTCCGCTATCGCACGACGAAGTGGTACACGGCAAGGGTTCATTAGTGGGAAGGATGCCCGGTGACCGCGCTCAGCAGCTGGCCAACCTGCGTGCCTGTTACGGGTTCATGTGGGCTCACCCGGGCAGCAAACTGCTTTTCATGGGCGGTGAATTTGCCCAGCCGACCGAATGGAACCATGACGGGCAGCTGGACTGGGCCGTAGCCGCCGAACCCGGGCATGCAGGCGTGGCGCGACTGGTGGCCGACCTGAACCGGTTGTTGGCGACTGAGCCGGCCTTGGCACAAGGCAATGACGATGAAGCCAGCTTTGAATGGAGCGTCGGCGATGATCGCTGCAACAGTGTGCTGGCGTTCCTCCGCCGGCCGTCGTGTTCAGGCGCCACGCCGCTGCTGGTGGTCTGCAACTTCACCCCGGTCGTGCGCCACGGCTACCTGGTGGGCGTGCCTGCCGCAGGCGGGTGGGACGAGGTGCTCAACACCGACAGTGCGTTCTACGGCGGCAGCAACATCGGGAACGGAGGCCGCCTGCATGCGGTCGAGCAGCCGATGCATGGCCAGCCCCAGGCGCTGTCGCTGACGTTGCCACCGCTGGCGACGGTGTACCTGAGGCCACGCCCATGAGCACCGCACAGCGATGGGGGGCCTGGCCACTGGGCGACGGCCAGTGGTCATTCGCCCTGTGGGCACCGGCAGCCCAGCGCGTCGAGCTGATCCTGGAAGGCGAAGCGCTGCCGATGCCGGCCATCGGCGACGGCTGGTTCGCCACGCAGCTTGCGGCCCACGCGGGCGCCCACTATCGCTTCCGCATTGACGGCAGTATCAGCATTGCCGACCCGGCTTCGCGCTGGCAACCGGAGGGGGTGTGCGGCCCAAGTGCCCTGCTGGCAACCGACTACGCTTGGCAGCACCCGTGGCGCGGCCGTCCTTGGCGCGAGGCGGTTATCTACGAGCTGCATGTCGGTGCGGCCGCGGGCACCTACGCGTCGGTTGGTGAGCAGTTGCCCGCGTTGGCGGCGTTGGGCATCACGGCGTTGGAGTTGATGCCCGTGGCCAGCTTTCCGGGCAACCGCAACTGGGGCTACGACGGCGTGCTGCACTACGCACCTGCGGCCGCTTACGGTGACCCGGCCGACCTGAAGGCACTGGTGGACCGCGCGCATGGTCTGGGCATGATGGTGCTGCTGGATGTGGTCTACAACCACTTTGGCCCGGAGGGCAATCCGCTTTCGGCAGTGGCGCCGGCGTTCTACCGCACCGATGTGACAACCCCCTGGGGGGATGCGATCGACTTCCGGCAGCCGGCGGTGCAGCGCTATTTCATCGATAACGCGTTGATGTGGCTGGACGAATACCAGTTTGACGGCCTGCGGCTGGACGCGGTGCATGCGATACAGCCGCGCAGCTTCCTGCATGCGCTGCAGGCGCAGGTGCGTGCCGCTCTGCCGGGGCGCCACGTGCATCTGGTGCTGGAAAACGAAGACAACCAAGCCTCACTGCTGGCCAATGGCTTTACCGCCCAGTGGAACGACGATTTCCACAATGCCCTGCATGTCCTGCTCACCGGCGAGGACGAAGGCTACTACCGTGATTACGCCGATGGCCCCGCCGAACACCTCCGGCGTGTGTTGGCCGAAGGCTTCGCCTGGCAGGGCGAGGTCAACCATGCCGGACGCCGCCGCGGTGAGTCGAGCGCCGGCCTGCCGCCGGAGCGGTTCGTGGTGTTCAGCCAGAACCACGATCAGGTAGGTAACCGGGCGCATGGCGAGCGGCTGGTAACGCTGGTGGGACAACGCCGTGCATCGCTTGCGGTCGCATTGACCGCGCTGACGCCCATGGTGCCGTTGTTCTTCATGGGCGAGCCCTGGGGGGCGTCGACGCCCTTCCTGTTCTTCACCGACTACCGTCCTCCGCTTGACGCGGTGGTCCGCGAAGGCCGCCGGGCCGAGTTCGCCCCGTTCAGCGCTTACCAGGACAGCGCCGAGCGTGCGGCAATTGCGGACCCCAACGCGGTTGCCACATTCGAGCATTCGCGCTGCGCCTGGCCCGCGGCCGATGACGCAGATGCGGCGGTGTGGCTGGACTGGTTCCGCGCCCTGTTGGCCATCCGCGCGCGGTGGCTTTCGACCGCCAGCCACGTTGCATCGCTTGATGCCCACCTGGTGGCGCCGCGCGCGCTATGCGCCGGCTGGCAGGTGGATGAGCAGCAGTGGTGGTTGGCGATCAACGTGGGCAGCGACGAGGTGCAACTGACGCCTACGCCGGGCGACGTGGTATTCCGCATTGGCGCGCCGCTGCCGGATGGACGACTGGCCCCTGACTCGCTCGTCGCATGGGTGGGCCCCCTGCCATGATCAATGTGCCTTCGCTCTCCGAACTGGCCGGCGCCGCTGGCCTCTGTTGCACCTGGACCGACGTGAATGGCCAGAGCCGACGCGTGGCCGACGCCACCTTGGCCGAGGTACTGCGGGCGCTTGGGCTCCCGGCCACAACCGCGGCTCAGCGTCGTGAGGCAATGCACCAGGCCGTCGGGAGCGTAGCGCCGCCGCTGCGGACGTGCCAGGTACAGGAATGGCTGGAGATCGGGGCGGCCGAGGCGGCCTGCGAATGGCAGCACGAGGACGGCAGCTTGGTGGCCGGGCGGACGGACGCAGCAGGCAGCGTGCAGGCACCTGGCCGCCCCGGCTACTGGCTGTTGCGGCAGGGCACTGCCGAACTGCGTGTAGCGGTGGCACCGCCGCGCTGTTTCGGCATGTGCGATGCGCTGGGACCGCAAGTACGGGGCTGGGGCCTTGTACTGCAGGCCTACGCTGCGCGTGGCGAGCATGACGCCGGGATGGGCGATACGGCTGCCTGCGGCGAATGGGCGTGGCGCGCCGCGGGCGCCGGGGCCGACGCACTGGCGCTGGGGCCGGTGCACGCCGCCGGTGGGATTGATGCCGGGTTCAGCCCCTATTCCCCGAGTGACCGGCGCTTTCTGGAACCGTTGTATGCCGCGCCGGTCGAGCTGCTGGGGGATGGCGCGCGCGCGGTGCTGATGGGCGACCCGGATCTGCGCGGCGAACTGGAGCGCCTTGAGCAGAGCGACTATATCGACTGGCCCGCAGCCGCGGCGGCCAAGTGGCGCTGGCTGGCCCGGGTCCACCGCGCCTGCGGGCAGGCTGCGCCCGACGTAATGACGGACCTGCAGCGCTATGAGCGCGACGGCGGACCGGCACTGGCCGCACACGTCGCCTTCATGCATACCCGGCATGGCCACAACCCGGCCGTGTACCTGTTCGCACAATGGCTTGCCACGCGGGGCTGGCAGCGCGTGCACGATGGCGCACGGCGTGCCGGCATGAAGATCGGGCTGATCGCCGACCTCGCCATTGGCTTCGATCCGCACGGTGCCGAGGCCCATGCCGCGGGCGACACGGCACTGCACGGGCTGTTGCTGGGCGCACCGCCAGACCCGTTCTGTGCGGCGGGCCAGGTATGGGGCATTACCAGCTATTCCCCGACAGGGTTGGCCAGCCGTGGCTTCCTGCCCTTCATCCAGTTGCTGCGTGCGGTCATGCATGATCGCGGCGGGGTCCGTATCGATCACATCCTCGGGTTGCAGCGGTTGTGGGTAGTGCCCGGCGGCGCGGACGCGGGGGAGGGCGCCTACCTGCGCTATCCGGTACGCGATCTGCTCAACCTGGTTGCGATCGAGTCCTGGCGGCAGCGCTGCATCGTCATCGGGGAGGACCTTGGCCTGGTGTCGCCGGACATCCGCACGCTGTTAGCCAAGCGCGGCGTGCTGGGAACCGACGTGCTTGCCTTCTGTCGTGACGCCGCCGGCGCGTTCCTGCCCCCGCAGGCGTGGCGCCGCGATGCGGTGGCCATGACAGGCACTCACGATCTGCCCACCCTGGTGGGTTGGCGGCGGGGCTGCGACCTGCGCTGGCGTGAGCGGCTCGGGCAGCTGGACGCGTCCACGCTGCGCCACGAACAAATGCAGCGACGGCATGACGTGGCACAGCTTGATCGTGTGCTGCCGATTGGATCCCACAAGGATGCCGCTGCCGTCCGGCTGGCTGCTCTGCGCCATGTGGCGTCCAGCGCGGCGCCGCTTGCGTTGGTGCCGGTGGAGGACGCGCTGGGCCTGGATGGGCAGGTGAACCTGCCAGGCACCGTCGACCAACATCCCAATTGGCGCAGACGCCTGCCACGGCGTCTGGGGGCAGCCCTGCAGGAGGCGATGGCGTGCATGGCCGAGGTGCGCGGGAGGAACAGTCCATGACGCCGGTACGTGCGACCGCGCGGCTGCAGTTGCATGCCGGGTTTACATTGGCCGACGCTGCTCACCAGGTGGACTATTACGCGCGCCTTGGCATCAGCCATCTGTACCTGTCGCCGGTGACGCGCGCCGTTCCCGGGTCCACCCACGGTTACGATGGCGTGGACCCGACCACGGTGAGCGATGCGCTGGGCGGGGAGCCGGCGTTGCGCGCGCTGTCCCGCCAGGCTCGTGCGCACGGCATGGGGCTGGTGCTGGATATCGTGCCGAATCATCTGGCCGCCCATCCGGACAACCGCTGGTGGTGGGATGTACTGGCGCACGGGCGCGGCAGCCGCTACGCCAGCTGGTTCGACATCGACTGGCGGGCGCCCGGTGCCAACGGCCGCGTCATCCTGCCCGTGCTGGACCGCCCGCTGGCGGCCGCCCTGGATGACGCCGTGCTGCGGCTGGCCACGCGCGATGGCGGGGTGGTGCTCATGCATCACGACGTCATGCTGCCGCTGACCCTGCCCATGTCGGCGGAGGGTGCCGGCGGCGACGCTATCGCGGCGCGTTGCGCGGCCCTCAATGCGCGGGTATCGAGCGCAGACCCGGACTGGCGCGCATTGCTTGAGGCGCAGGCTTACCTGCTTACTTGGTGGCGCCAGGGCGACGACCGGCTGAACTATCGGCGTTTCTTCACCATCGCCAGCCTGGTGGCACTGCAGGTGCAACACGAGGATGTGTACCAGGCGGTGCACCGTCTGCCGTTGTCGCTGCTGGAAGCCGGGATCATCGACGGTCTGCGTGTGGACCATGTCGACGGATTGGTGGACCCGCGTGGTTACCTGGCGCGGCTTCGCCGGGACATGGCGCAGGCCTGTGCGGGGCGGGGGACTTCGCCACTGTTGTGGGTGGAGAAGATCCTGGCGCCGGACGAATCGCTGCCTGACGACTGGTCCTGCGACGGCACCACCGGCTACGACTTCATGGACCAGGTATCTGCGTGGCTGCACGACGCACGCGGGCAGACACCGCTGGCCCGGCATTGGCACCGCGCTTCCGGACGACCGTCGTGCTTTGCCACGGTTGAACAGGCGTGCAGGCGCGAGGTGTTGCAGACCGGCCTGCGCAGCGAGCGGGATGCCACGCTGGCCGTGGTGCGTCGCCTCGGCCGCGCTGGCCACCTGGACACTGCAGCGCCGGGCGCGCCGGTGGTGGAGCGCGCCATGACCGAGCTGCTGGTGCATTTCCCGGTGTATCGCAGCTATGTGCATGGTCGGCGGCACGGCCCAGGTGATCGCGCGAGTTGGGCGCAGGCATTGGAGGCGGTCGAACGAAGCACGCCCGAAGACACGGCGCTGGTGGCCCGGCAGCTGACAGACTGGTTCTGGGGTGGCGCGGAGGCGCCCGCACAGAAGCGCGCGCGCGACCGGTTGCGTCGGCGCATCCAGGCATTGAGCGCTCCGCTGAACGCCAAGGCGGTGGAGGACCGCGCGTTCTACCGCCATGGCGTACTACTGTCACGCAACGAAGTGGGCAGCGACCCGGACCGGTTCGCCCTCGACACGGCGCAGATGCACGCCTGCGCCCTCGCCAGGCGCGAACGCCACCCCTACGCACTGCTGGCCACCGCCACCCACGACCACAAGCGTGGCGAGGACGCGCGGGCCCGGTTGGCCGTGCTGTCGGAGCGACCGCCGTGGTGGGTGCGGCAGACCGGCGTGCTGCGGCGTCTGGCTACGCGCAGCGGCATGCCGTTGCCCCCGCCGGACGTAGAGCAGATGCTCTGGCAAACGCTCGTGGGCGCATGGCCGGTAACGCCGGTCGACATGTCGTGGTTCACCGCGCGCATCGTGCAATGGCAGGCCAAGGCACTGCGTGAGGCCGCGCTGCACTCCAGTTGGGCCGATCCTGTGGAAGCGGTGGAGCGGGATGTGAAAGCGTTCGTGGAGGGCGTGCTGCTTTCGCCGCGCGGCGAACCGATACGGCGGCGTCTGCACCTCTGCGTCAGCGCGGTGGCGGCGGCCGGCGCGCGCAATGCCCTGGCCCAGACCGCGCTGCGGCTGACCTTGCCGGGAGTGCCGGACCTGTACCAGGGCACCGAAGGCTGGGACCTGTCGCTGGTGGATCCGGACAACCGCCAGGACGTGGACTACCCGCTGCGCCGCGGCTGGCTGGACGACACACGCACGTGGTCGCACCTGCTCCAGCACTGGCAGGACGGCGCGGTGAAGGCGCGCCTGGTGCAACGGTTGTTGGATTGCCGGGCACAGCAGCCCGCGCTGTTCGCCCAGGGCGACTACCAGCCCCTTCAGATCCCCGCGCACGTGCCGCTGCTGGCATTTTCCCGCCAGCACGGCCAGGTGCGGCTTCTCGTGTTGGTGGCCAGGCACACTCATCGCAGCCCCGCAGTACTCGGTGCCGGGCTCGCCGACTCGCACTGCCGCGGGGCGGCGCTGCAGGTTCCACCGGGCCGGTATCGCAACGTGCTGACCGGCGCCACGATCGACGCCGGGCGACGGCCCGTGCGCCTGCGCACCTTGCTGGGCGGCAGCCCGGTGGCCATTTACCTACGTTGACAGGAGACCCATGGACGACGTGCAGAAGCAGTACCGGACCCAGGAGCTGGCCAGGCAGATCTGGGAAGCCGAAGGGCGACCAGACGGGCAGGCCGACCGGCATTGGCGCATGGCAGAGCAACTGGTCGCCGCCGAAATCGAAGCGGCCCAGCACGACCAGGCGCCGCAGGCATGACCCGCGCCGCCGTGGGAGCCCGTTCACGCGTGCGACAAGGTCAGCCGTTTCCGCTGGGTGCCACCTGGGACGGTATGGGCGTGAACTTCGCCCTGTACAGCCGGCACGCCACCAAGGTTGAGCTGTGTCTGTTCAACGCACGTGGCCGGGAGGTGGAGCGGATCGCACTGCCTGAATACACCGACGAGGTGTGGCACGGCTACCTGCCCGATGCCCGGCCCGGCATGCGCTACGGCTACCGGGTGCATGGGCCGTATGCGCCGGATGCCGGACACCGGTTCAATCCGCACAAGCTGGTGCTCGACCCTTACGCGAAACAACTCGTGGGCGACATCAAATGGGCGCCCCATCTGTTCGGTTACACGATCGGGCACAAGGACGCCGACCTGAGCATGGACCGACGCGACAGCGCGCCGTACATGCCACGATGCGTGGTGGTCGATCCGGCCTATACCTGGGGGCGTGACCGGCGACCCTGTACGCCCTGGGACCGGTCGGTTATCTACGAAGGCCACGTGCGCGGCCTGTCGATGCAGCTGCCTTCTGTGCCGGACGCCCTGCGGGGACGGTTCTCCGCCGTGCACGCCGATGAACTGGTCGACCACCTCCGGTACCTGGGCGTGACCGCGCTGGAGTTGTTGCCCGTGCACGCACACGTCGATGATCAGTATCTGGTCGAGCGTGGTCTGAGCAACTACTGGGGGTACAACACCCTGGGTTTCTTCGCCCCCCACCCGGGCTTCCTGTCCGGAACGGACATCGCCGAGTTCAAGCAGATGGTCGCCGGGCTGCACCACGCCGGGCTCGAGGTGATCCTGGACGTGGTCTACAACCACACCGCCGAAGGCAATGAACTGGGCCCGACCCTGTCGTTCAAAGGCATCGACAATGCCAGCTACTACCGGCTTGCCGACGACCGCCGTTACTACATCAATGACACCGGCACCGGGAACACCTTCGACCTGACCAACGCCGGTGCATTGCGCATGGTCATGGACTCGTTGCGATACTGGGTGCAGGACATGCACGTGGATGGCTTCCGCTTCGACCTGGCCACCATCCTGGGGCGCGAGCACGCCGGTTTCGACCCCTCCAGCAGCTTCCTCGACGCGGTACGTCAGGATCCCGTTCTGAGCCAGGTGAAGTTGATTGCCGAACCATGGGATATCGGGCCGGGCGGCTACCAGCTGGGCCGGTTCCCGCCGGGCTGGTCGGAATGGAACGACCGGTTTCGCGACACCATGCGCGCGTTCTGGCGGGGCGACGAAGGACAGTTGTCGGACTTCGCCACACGGCTGATGGGCTCGGCCGATCTGTTCTCGCACCTCGGGCGCCGCCCGTCGGCGTCGGTGAATTTCGTTACTGCACACGACGGATTTACCCTGCACGATCTGGTCAGCTACAACGACAAGCACAACAACGCCAATGGTGAAGATGGCCAGGATGGCAGCGACAACAACCTGTCGTGGAACCATGGCGCGGAGGGTCCCACCGACGACCCAGACGTGCGCGCGCTGCGCCAACGGCAAGTACGCAACCTGTTGGCCAGCCTCATATTCTCCCAAGGGACGCCGATGCTGCTGGCCGGCGATGAATTCGGACATGGACAAAACGGCAACAACAATGCCTATTGCCAGGACAACCCGTTAACATGGTTGGACTGGGAGCGCGCCCAGAACGCGGAAGGTCGCTCGCTCAGCGCGTTCGTCCGCCGACTGCTGGCGTTGCGACGCCGCTACCCCCAGTTGCGTCGCAGCCGCTTCCTGCAGGCACGCGACGCGCACTCTGAAGAAGGCGTGCACTGGTACCAAGCCGACGGGCAGCCAATGACCGTGGACGACTGGAATCATCCCCAGGCGCGCAGTCTGATGCTTGAGATGCCCGCAGCGTTGGACGCCGGGCAGACGCCCCGCCAGACAAGCCTGCTGTTGTTGATCAATGCGGGCGCCACAGATCAACGGTTCATGCTGCCAGCGCTGGATACCGGTCGTTGGAAGATCATGATCAGCAGTGCGGCTGCGGCGACGGAGATCGGCGACGACGGTTCGGTCGTGTTGGTCGACCGCGCGCTGATGCTGCTTGCACGACGTCATGCTGCGGAACGCTGAAGCGTCCGTGTCATGATGTCGTGGACTACTGCCGCGTCCGGTATCACGTTTCGTCCTCATGCGCTCGACGGGGTTTTCAAGCATCGCGCTCTACGCTGGATACGTCGGCAGTCCCGCCGACTTCTACGCTAGGAGAACGAAATGGCAAACAGCAACAACCAGTCCAATCGTGGCTTCGCTGGCATGGACGAAGACAAGCAGCGTGAGATCGCCGCGCAGGGCGGTCGCGCCGCGCACGAGTCTGGCAACGCGCATGAATTCACTTCTGAGGAAGCACGCGAAGCAGGTCGCAAGGGCGGCGAGGCCGTGAGCCAGGACCGCGAACACATGTCCGAGATCGGCCAGAAGGGCGGTCAGCAGCGCCAGGACGATGGCGGCAACCAGGGCAACAACCAGGGTAACAACCAGGGTAACAACCAGGGTGGTCGTCAGCAGGGCGGTCGCCAGCAGAAGTAACCCCTGAGCATCACCCGTTGGCCCGGCACCGGGAGCGCAATGGCTCCGGTGCCGGGCCTTTTCTTTATGGCGAACGCTAATTCAGTTGTGGAGGCCCTAACACCTTCTGCACCGGATGGAGACGGTGTATCCACCGTCTTTTGGCAGTCGGTTGACAACGCGTCCTGCAAGCTGGACGTCCTTCTAGGGAGAATAGTCACCATGACCGAGATCAAGGAAAACCTGTTGGACTGGCTGCGCGATGCTCATGCCATGGAGCAGCAGGCAGAGCAGATGCTGAAGGCACAGGCGGGTCGCATCGAGCACTATCCCAAGCTGAAGGCGCGTATCGAGGAGCACATCCAAGAAACGGTGGGCCAGCGTGAGCGCCTGGAGCAGTGCATCAACCGCCTGGGTGGCTCGCCCTCCATTCTCAAGGACACGTTGGGGAAGATGGCCGCTGTGGGGCAGGCGATTGGCGGCATGACCGCTTCGGACGAGATCGTCAAAGGCGCCATGGCCGGCTATGTGTTCGAGTGTTTCGAAATTGCCAGCTACACGTCGCTGATCGCTGCGGCGCGGACCGCCGGCGAGCATGAGGTGGCACAGGTGTGCGGTGAAATCCTGGTCCAGGAAGAGGCGATGGCTGCCTGGCTGCTTGAGAACCTGCCCGACGTCACCGAGGAGTTCCTCGTGCGCGACGGTACCCCGGGCGTCACCGCCAAAAAATAGTCCATTGCTACACCGCGTATAGGCGCGTGTATGTACGCCTATCGCACTGAAAAGTTACAGGAAGAACCCCGGCATGACGCCGGGGTTTTTCGTTTCTTATCCCTGCAGCGTTGCGTGAACGATGCATCAGCATCCGCGCGCACGGCATCATCCAACCCCCACATTGCTTCGACGGGCCTGCACGCATCGCACGCGCATTGTCATGCGACCCGGGACGCCCCGGTGACACCCGAGAAGGAGACCGAGATGTTTCTTCACCACAAGAAGTTGATGTACACCGTTCGCGTGCGCCAGAGCGACCCGGCACTGGCGACCTTGATGCTGGAACAGTTTGGCGGTCCACAAGGCGAACTTGCCGCTGCCATGCGCTACTTCACCCAGGCGCTTGGCGAGTGCGACCCCGGGCGCAAGGATATGTTGTATGACATCGCTACGGAAGAGATCAGTCACCTGGAAATCATCGGCACGATCATCGCCATGTTGAACCAAGGCCCGAAGGCGGTGCAGTCCGAGGCCATGGCCGAGGTCGAGGAAATGCGCACGCTCGGCCAGAACAGCACCAGCCATACCGAGCAGATCCTCTACGGCGGTGGACCCGCGCTGGTCAATTCCAGTGGCGTGCCGTGGACGGCGGCCTACGTGGATTCCATTGGTGAGCCCACTGCGGACCTGCGTTCGAACATTGCCGCCGAGGCACGCGCGAAGATCGTCTACGAGCGGCTGATCAACGTTACGGACGATCCCGGCATCAAGGACGCCCTCCGCTTCCTGATGACGCGGGAGGTGGCCCACCAGAAGTCGTTCGAAAAGGCGCTCTACAGCATCAACCCCAACTTCCCGCCTGGCAAGCTGCCCGGCGATCCTGCGTTCACCGACCTGTACATGGACATGTCCCAGGGCGAAGGCGATCGTGAGGGCAGCTGGAACAGCGGCGACTTGTGGGAACGCGTGAGCGACCGCGACGCCCAGGCTGCCCTGGATGGCGGCGATGGATCTTTCTCCGTGGGCCTGACAGCCGCAGAAAAGGCAGCGGTCGAGGAGATGACAACGCGCACGCTGTCCAATCCGGCCGTACAACCGCCCACTGGCGCCGAACTGGGCGCAGGCGTGGGAGCGGGGGCCGTGCTGCGCAGGCCGCGGGAGCCCTGATCAATTCCTGGCGGACGCCGGGTGCGGTCACGCACCCGGCAGGGGACAGGGCACGCTGGGATGGCCGTCCGGTGGCGGGCTCCGACGCGTATGCGGCGCCGACCCGCAATCGCTGTTTCATCCACCCGGAACGAACACCGCCCGAACGCAGCCGTCCTTCTTGTGCTTGAACAGATCGTAGCCGCGAACGGCGTCTTCCAACGGCATCCGGTGGGTGGCCATGAAGCGGGGCAGCAAGCTGCCCTGCTGCGCCAACGCCAGCAACCTCGGTAGGTAGCGCTGGCCGTGCTGCTGAGCGGTGCGTACCGTGATGCCCATATTCATCAACGTGCCCAGCGGGAACTTGTCCATCAGCCCATACACGCCCAGCACCGAGAGCGTTCCGCCTTTGCGACAGGCCATCACAGCTTCGCGTAACGCCTGGCCGCGGTCGGTGTGCAGGTGCAGGGCCTGCTTGACGCGGTCATAGGCATGGCCAAGCCCCTTACCATGCGCTTCCATTCCCACCGCGTCGATGCAGGCGTCGGGGCCACGGCCGCCAGTAAGCTCGCGTAGTGCATCCGGCACGCTGTCCACGGCGCTGTAGTCGATGATCTCGCTGCCCACGATGTCACGCGCCATGACCAGCCGTTCGGGCAGCCGATCAATTCCGATCACCCGTTCGGCGCCCATCAGGCGTGCGCTCTGCTGGGCCATCAACCCGGCCGCCCCACATCCCCACACCGCCACGATGTCCCCGGGCCGGATATCGCAGAAGTCCGCACCCATGAAGCCGGTGGGTCCGGCATCGGACAGGAACAGCGCGTCTTCGTCGCTGACCCCGTCGGGCACCGGGAAGCACCCGACATCCGCGTGGGGAACGCGGATATAGTCGGCGTGCGACCCCGCGTAGCCCCCAAACGCATGTGTGTAGCCAAAGATACCGGCGGTGGGATACCCAAGCGCGGGTTCCTGCAGGTGCCCGTTGGGGTTGGTGTTGTCGCACAGGGAATACTCGAGGCGCCCACAATGCCAACAACTGCCGCAGGATATGAAGGAGGGGACCACGACGCGTTGGCCCGGACGCACGTCCGTCACGGCCGGCCCGGTGTCTACCACGGTACCCATGAACTCGTGGCCGATGATGTCGCCTTCGCGCATGCCGGGGATGTAGCCGTCGATGAGATGCAGGTCAGAGCCGCAGGTGGTGCTCAGCCCGACCTTGATGATGGCGTCGCCTGGCGCAACCAACACCGGGTCCGGGGTGGTTTCCACGCGTAGCTCGTTGACGCCGTTCCAGCACAGCGCTCGCATCGGTAACTCCTGTTCGGCCTCAGCGTGCGGCCGGGTTGGACGTCAGGGAGGGGATCTCGCCACTTTCGAGCAGCGCGCGAAGCCGTCTCAGAATCTGACCGGCCAGCGCACCCGGCGGCGGATCAAGCAGCCGGGTCAACAGACCTTCGATCAGGCCGTCTGGCGCATAGCGGACGCGCAGCTCAACTTCGACCCCAGGGCGGTGCGCGCAGGGCCGCACCGCAAGTGAGATGGCAGCCTGAGCGCCATCATCTGTTTCAAGCACTTGTTGCACCAGCATGGTTGATGGTGCGTGCGTGCGCAGGCGAACAACCGGATGCCGGCCCAACGGCGCGGTCAGCCGCCACAGACTGGCCTCGCTGCCCAACTCGACGAGCTCGGCAGCGCCGGCAAACAACTGGCGCTGTACCTTTGGGTCGCACCATGCGGTCATGACCTGCGCCACGTCGGCCTGGATGGTCAGGGCGCGCATGATCAGAGCGGGGTCGGTCGCCTCGACGTTGCGCGGATCGGGAACATGCATGGCGTGCTCCGTAAGTGTCAGTCAGCCGCTGTCGCGTTGCCCGCCAGACGCTCGGCCCGCGCAAGGTGGTCGGCGACATGTGTGCGCGTTTCCTTGAGGAACGTGCGCAGATCGGCCTGCGTGGCGGCCGGGATGATCACGGTGTCCAGCGTGTCCAGTGCCTTGCGATGATCTGTCACCATGGCGCTGAGGTAGGCGGCATCGAAGGCAGCGCCTTGTTGCCTGGCCAGCGTCGCCGCCTCGGCCTGCGCTTCGGCGGCCTTTGCCTGTGCCGGGGCGCTACGCTTGTCAGGCTGCCAAGCCTCCAGCGCGCGCTGGTTCTGCGTGTGTTCCTGGATCATGGTCTGGGCGTACTGGCGGGTGGCTGCGTTCTGACCGCGGGCAAGCGCGAGCTGCCCGGCGTTGACCTCTGCCTGGTTGATGGCGGCCAAGACGCCCAATGCTTGGCGCTGGCGCAGCTCGCCCGATGGGTTGGCGCCGGTTGTGGCGTGGGTGGACGTGCGTTCTGCAGGGCGTGGACTCGGGGCGCTCTGTGCATTCAGCGCACCGGCGACCACCAAGCCGAGAACGACGGAGGTAACGCGCAGGCGGACGGTGTAGGACATGGCACATTCCCATCGATGAGGAGTGTGGATCCTGCCGCGACAGGCGCCAAGGCCATGAGACGCTCCCGTGTTCGTGCAGGTAGAAGCCGTCGACGTCATCGTCACGGGCGGTTCACCGCGCCGCCTGCGTCAAATTCAAGTGATGGACAGGGGCGGTGGGATTCGCATGAGCACGACGCCAAGCACAGCAGGTGATCGCAGGCCGATCGCTACAGTGCGCTTTTCCGGCAGGAGAAAAGGCGAATGACCCACCATGCCCCCCGCGTCCACACTGAAGCGGCCGCCATAGACCGACTGAAAGCACTGCAGCTGCAGCTGGGTGGCGAGATCGTCGCCGAACTTCACCTGCGCACCGGTGAGGTGATCGTGGCGACGGTACCGGAGCGACCGACCGTGCAGCAGTTTCTTGATGCAGACGGGAACGAGGGCACCAATGGGGTGGTGCGGCTGGACACCGGCGATGCGGGTGTTCACTTGATCTGGCTCGATGAGGTGGACCATGTGGTCCGCCTGGGTTCCTGTTAGGAGGATGAGGATGCGCAGACCACCCACCCCGGCGGAGACGCCCGGCGGCAAGCCGAAGGATCCGGATCGGATCAATATCAATGAGGAATGGGAGCTTCGGTTCTGGGCCCGGGAGCTTGGCCTGAGCGAAGATCAGCTCAAGCAAGCCGTGGAGGAGGTAGGCGTACTGACGACCGAGCTGCGCAGGTACCGGCCGCCGCATTGAGCCATGTACGACCGCGTCGACATCGACCATATGCTCGAAGAGCTGGAAGTGCTTCTTCCGGTGTGGTCTACACGGTACCCCGAAGCAGAGTTCGTCGCCATGCTCGCTACTGCCTCGGACTACATCTGCCGGGGTGCAGACGCGGAAGCGCGCACGTACGCGCTACAGCGGCTGGGCGTGCTTGTTCCGGGGAGCGGCTTCGCCGCATGGGCGTCGCGTTACGGCAACGACACGGGTCGGAACCCAACATAACGCCCCGGCCAGCGGGGCAGAATTGCCTCAATTACGGCCTGAGAATGTTGACGCCGTCTTGGCGCGTGCTGAGTGTACTTTTCCGTCATTGTTCCAGAGGAGAACGGCAATGGCCGCAACAAAAGAAACTCCGTCGGTTCCCAAGGTGTTGAGGATCGAAGCGATGCTGCTGGACTTCGGCGAAGCCGCCGTTGTGATCGAGTTGGAGGCCGAGCCGCCCAGGCGATGGTTCAAGGCACTCAAACGCGAAATGGTTTACGCAGCGGGCCTGGAGACTGCATCGGCGAAGTTCGACGGCTGCTTCGTCTACATCGTGGGGTTGGATTCGTCCCTCGGGAGCGCTGTTCGCTGTGCCAGCCGATTGCTTGCAGCGGTGCAGGACGGCTGGGAGCACAGAGGCGTCACTTCACCGGAGACATCGCATTTGACTGCGGACGGCGCTCGCCCTTCAGCCTCTTGCACGCAGACACCGCTTCGCGCGATGGGCTCAAATGAGGCGGTGGACATGCGTGCGACGGACGGCCGCTCCGTGTCCACACCATCAATATTCGTTTGAAGAGGGCCGGCGTTTTGCCCATACGAAATTGAGCCAATCGCGGACCTTCATTGTACGCCCGAGCGTGCCCCAGCGCGGAGAACCCGTAGATGCTTCAGAGTGCAGGGGCATGCGCAACGCGTGCGGTCTGCATCTATCAGCTGTTCAGGCCCGGATTACTGTTGTGGTGCATCCGGGGAGGCGAGGCCCCCGACCGACCGCCGAGAAAACTCAACGAACCGAGCCGCCGAAATAGCCTGACGGCTCCCGCACGCAGGACACTCCAGCACCGCGCCTCCTCCCGGTATGTTCACAAGGCTGGGCGGGGCGTCGGCCTGAGTGACGTGGTGGCAGGAAAGACATTCAGCCTGAACACGGACCACTCTGGACTCCTTGTCCGAACCTGGCCGCGCTGGGTGCACGTTTACTTCAAACAGATAGAACCGCCCTGTGTTTGGCATGCTCGAACGTTCGCGTCAAGGGGCCCGTGGGTCAATAGGCGCGGGCCTGAGCCTGGGTTTCATCATAGGCGACCGCGACAGGAGGAGCCAAGGGGCTGGTGCTCCCGCCCGGCTTCTTTGCTCCGGGCTTGGGACGAGCGGAAAAAGCACATCCATGCCCAGCCCAAGCCCCACCAGGCTGCTACCTGGTTTCGATCACCAAGGCTTGGCGAGATAGAGGAACCACGGGACGGACCCGTATCGGCCCTGCAGGAGCGGGCTGCGCAGTTGCCTTGAAAGGCGGGTGAGCAGCCGTGAGCCGGGCATTGCTGACCGCGTGATGGGACCCACATTGCACACAGCGAAAAAGCGCGCCACCTGGAAGCTCGATCAGGGAGGCTGTGGTCGAGGCAGTGGTCGTTCTGCACTGGCCACACTCAACCGTCAACGACAGTATGCGTGCCACATCGCCGGACGAAGCAAAACTCGCTTCAAAGGAGCGAACGACGAACGATGAGGTTGGCATCAGGCCTCCTGAACAAGGGAACGGTCAGAGCATGTCCGGCCACCCGTGACGGGGCTGTGGTGGCAGATTCTCGTGTCCGCTGCCCAAGCGGACGTCGTCCCGTTCGGAAGACCCGGGACCACCGACGGAGGACCCCACTGCAGGGGTCTCATCTCCGACGTTCTTTCGGTGTGGTGCCCCCGGCAGCCCATTTTGTGATGAGGGCAGCACTGCCGACGGCAATGGCGTCTTCCACGGCTCCTGTGCTGCTTTGGCCGTAGCGGGCGATTGCTCGCATGCGCAGGTTGAAGGTCACGTAGGCCATACCAACGGCGGCGCCGGCACCGAGAAGCGCGCCAAGCTTTCGCTGCCGATGGGGAGCGAGCGCCGCGCCTGCAATGAGCCCGGTAGCGACGCGCGCAACCATGCCTGCCGGAACGATGCGGTCGGGGGCCGATTTCATCTTGTCACCAACGAGCTCTCCGCCTGCCAATGCGAGCATGCCTGCGGAGGCGAGCTTGTCGGCCAGAAGACGAGGGGCACCATTATCGGCGGGCAAGTCACCGCTCCGCGCGGCGTTGGTCACTGCGGCCAAAGGGGTCATCGCGCGCATTCCCGCGACGGCTCCCATCAAAATCGAATGGATCAAGGCCATCTGGCTCTCCTGAATGGGGTGGAATCGCGGAGCCGGCTCTTAGGGCTTTGCCGGACGCTCGTAATCTTCCGGTTTGGCGGTGTGTTCCGCCTCAGGCATGTCCTTGTCTTTCCACGTGGCGTCATCGTTCCGGAGCTTGTCCGGGGTGTGCGCCTTGTCCTGGTCATCCACGCCGGCGCCGGGATTGAGGGGAAGTTTGCTCATGGGGCGCTCCGTGGTGGTGTCGCCCTCTATGCTGCTACCTCCGCCATGAGAACGGCGTTTGGGCGGGCTCCACATTTTCACCACGCTGCCGTCACCGCCTAGCCACGTCGACGCGCCCTCACCTCGGGAGTGCGCTGGTGCCAGTGCTGCGACTTTTCGGGAGGTCGGCGGCTTCATACCGCAGGTCACAGGCGAGGATGTGGCGCCGATTTGGGCACTTCAGCTCTCGCGAGCGAGCAGTGCTTAGCGAGCTCGCTTGGATGTTGGCATTGACACCGGCATGCCGGTTTACGAGGGCTATACGATCGAACGGGGCAGGTTCAACGGAACCATCTACTGGGCCGAGACCCAACTGGACCAGGACGATCACTCGCATCTAATTGATCCGGATGCCGAGCTTCAGGCTGTGATGCGCCACCAGTAGGGCCTCGCCGCCGAGCTACTGGAAGAGGCCTGTCGCACGTTCGGCTTGGGGCTGGTGATCAGTGTCCGCTTCTGGCCGGAAGCGGCTTGCCGGTGGCTATATGGAACAGCACGTACTGGTCCTAGCGCGGACCGCCACGGTAATGAGGCCGGAAGGAGGCTGGCCCCGCAGTCCTGCCTCACCCATAGTTAGGTAGTACGTAATCACTCCATGCCTGCATCATTGGTCGACGCTGTTCCAGCAGGTCGGTGCGGTGGTAAGCCGCTTCCACTTGACTCTTAACAGTATGGGCCAGCGCACGTTCTGCAAGATCTCTGGCGTAGCCATGCTCGCTGCACCAATCTCGGAAACTGGAGCGAAAACCGTGTGCGGTGGCCACTCGACCATTTGAGTCGCTGGGAGCCTCTAGTCGCCGCAACAGCGCCGTCAGGGTCATATCAGACATTACGGTTCTCGCGCGAACAGACGGGAAGGGCAGCTGATGGTGCTGGCCGAACTGCTGTTGGAGCAGAAGCAGCGCTTGCCTTGAGAGGGGTACTCGATGTGCTTGTTTCGCCTTCATCCGGCTAGCCGGAATTGTCCAGACTGCGCCCTGGAGATCCACCTCATCCCAAGTCATCCCGCGGACCTCCCCGGAACGGGCGGCAGTGAGAATAAGAAAGAGCATCGCTCGCCTTGTGACGTCCAGATCCGCAGCGCAGTCAAGCTCTGAGGCCGCAAACGCTGGCAGTGACTGCCATGGCATGGCTGGCTGGTGCTCCCGCCGGATGCTTATGCTCGCCTGTCCAGGAAGAAGGTGCCCCACTACGTCGACGGGGTTCGCGTTGTTGAAGCCATGGGCCCATCCCCATGCCATCACAGCATGAATCCGCTGCCTGACCCTCGAAGCTGTCTCCGCCTTCTCCAGCCAGATAGGTCTTAGTACGTCGGCCACATGACGCGGACTGAGCTGATCGATCTGGATTGCGCCGATCTTGGGAAAGGCATATTCAGTTAACGTGTTGATCCATTGCTGAGCGTGTTTGGCGTTCTTCCAGCCGGGCCTCAGCTCTTCGTGTACTTGGATAGCAGCCTCTTGGAAGGTTGGGACTACTCGTCTCTGTTCCTGAGCCTCCTTCTCAGTCAGCGGGTCTTGCCCGTTTGCGATCTGCTCACGCATCTCGCGGCCGATCTTTGCAGCCGTGGCGATTCCCACAGCGGGGTAGGCGCCCAGCCCGGCATTGCGTCGCTTGCCGCTAACGGGGCTTACGTAGCGGAGTACCCACTTGCCGCTGCCTTTTTGCTTCTTCGAGGGGAGCAGGGTCAGACCGGTTACGCCTCCGTGGGGAACCGGTCGGCTACCGGGGGTAATGCCTCTGGCCTTGAGATCTGTCAGGAGTGCCATGAGGCCCTTGGGTGGTTTCAGTATGCCATTGAGTATGCCATTTGTAGGCCGCTGTGAACGCACGTGCGTGGATGGTGCTGGATGCCATGCGAGCGCAAGGTGTTGACGCGGAGGGATAAATGACCGGTTCGAAGTCCTTCCTGGACTGCTGTGGACCAATACATGGACGTCACTCTCTCCGCCAACTGCTATATACGTCGTTGATGTAATTGAACTTATTTCGGATATCTGATTCTTTCGGTGGGACACAAATCGGAGCACATCTCCCGAATGCGCATCCCCGATCACCTTATCCGCAACCCTTCCGGCACCTACGCGTTTTGTCCTCGCGCGCCCAGCGACTTGCAGTCCGTCCTTCGTCGCAAGCTCATCAAGCAAACGCTTCGAGCATCGAATTTGGTTTCAGCCAGGTTGCGCGCGATTATCGTGGCATCGGGCTACGCTCATGCCTACGATCTGCTGAGGGACCAGCGCCACCCGGCCATGGATCAGCGCGACAATCGGCAGTGGGACCATCAGGACGAAGCCAATTACCGGCTGTAGTGAAAGTCCCCAAGCGACAAATGCAATGCGCTATCCGCGATCGATCAACGGCTGGGTTGGTGCCTCGTCAACACCGCTGGTTTTCTGGCGAGTGCCCGCAGCTTTTCCCAAACTCTTTTGTGAACACCCATCCATGTCCTTCCAAATAGAGTTGACCTTGCTCCCAGTGATACGTTGAACGTACGGGTCTTCTTCTGGGCGGATCGGTGAGACCGCTGACTAGGCGGCGCCACTCAGCACGAGCCTGTCGAGCGTTGGTCTTGGGCAACTGAGTGATGCCAAGAAATATGGTTCCTGTGTAACACTCGTCCCATCTGAATCGGCGGGGTCACGGAGCGAGGCATGCCCAGGAACAAGTTAGTACCTGAGAGGCTCTACAAATATCGAAGTTTTAGCAACTGGACGCTTTCGATGCTCGTCGATGACGTAGTCCACTACGCCGATCCTCGAACGTTCAATGATCCGCTGGACACGAAGCCGCACCTTGCAGCAGACATCCAGGACGCTGAGCTTGAAGCGATCCTTTCGCAGCTAATCAAGGAGCGAACGGACGCGGAGATGAGGGCGGCGGCGCGCACCATTCTCTACAAGGGACCCAAAACGATTGAGCATATCGCGCGACACAGTAAGCGCGCGGCCATGCTGCGGCTTCGGCACATCCGTTACTACGCCACGGATCCCGAAATCACAGATGGCAATGCTCTTCAGAGATTTCTCTGCCAAGACATTGAACTGGAGTTGTTGCGTAGGTACACCAAGGGAGTTTTCTCTATGGCAGAGCAATCCATCTGTCCGTTGATGTGGAGCCACTATGGTGATCAGCATCGCGGCATTTGCCTTGGTTACTCGGTTCCTGAATCAGGCGCTGATGTCTACAAAATTCGATATGGCGGCAGTAGAGCTGTCCAGGCAAGCGAAGTCGCTGCGATGTTGCAAGGTGACAAAGCTGCCAAGCGAAAGGTAGATGAGGCCGTGCTCCTTCGAAAAGCGCCACCTTGGCGTTACGAGCGGGAATGGCGACTGATCGGCCCCCAGGGCCGTCAGCCGTCGCCCTTGGAGCTTGAAGAGATCATTTTTGGCGTGCGCTGTGATCCCGCCGTCGTCTACGCGGTCATAGCATCACTCGAACGGCGCGATCGGCCGGTTGGCTTCTATGCAATCCACGAGCAGATGGACACCTTCACGCTAGACAAGAAGCCCATTGACTTGGCTGAAATTGCATCATCTCGACCGAATCGAAGCCTTAGTATTCTTGAGGATCTTGATGGCTTTTTAGACGAACCCTCTGGCAACAGCTGACCGCTTGCAATACCGAATGGGTCTCCTCATAGACTTTGACGACGTCAATGTGGCTGCGCGCTTTTGGTGTGGTGGACGGCGGTGACGCAAAAATCATTTATGTTTCTGGCATGCGTGTCATGGCGAAATGCCACGAGGGGCTATGTGGGCGCGGTTCGTTCGTTTCAATGGAGTGGTGGAAAATCAGCCAATATTTTAAACCATGGCATACCACTATGTAGACTTGCAGCGGGGTTGGCGGTTCTGATGATCTTTGAAAGTTTCTCAACTTGGTGTTGCGATTTCCTGAAAATAGACTCGATTGGGCGTGCCTAGAAGGCCGGCTCGCTGGATCACTACCAACTGTGTCCCAAGGGCAAATAGCTGAGAGCCGCCCAGTAGGGTTGTCGGTGGAAAGGATCAGTCGTGCGCCGCTCATGGATTTTGGCAGCGCATCGTTGGTAAGATTTTAGATCAACAAAGACAGGGGGGCTGTTTTCATGTCGTCAAAGAGTATCGCCACGGCGGAGCAGGGGCTATTGCCGTTGTCTCTCTCGGGCCTTTCCGTGCCCGCCGTGATACGGAGCGATAGGCTTCCATTTGATGCCACCCGGCTGTCAGAAGCACTGAAATATCAAGTGCACGTCGCCATGGACTACTGTCATACCTTAAAGCCTGATGACGTCCTCTGGATCGAGGTCTTTGGCGATGTGACGGTCGAAGGACGAGAACAAGTTGAGGTCAAGGACTATAGCGCTGATCTGACTGACGGTCACGAGAACCTGTGGAAGACGCTCAACAACTGGCTGAATCCTGGATTTCGGCAGGAGAGCTATGTTTCTTTGGTACTGCTTACGACGCAAAAGTTTGGCAGTCGCGCTTCGTTGAAGGGTTGGAAAGATCTGGACGCAGATCAGCGTCTAAGTGCTTTGGAGAAGATCCATCAAGACGCTGAGAAACGATTTGCGGAACGGGCCGACTCCAAACAGGGTGACCCGGCGCTGGGGGCGAGGCTTGATCCGAGCAATGGCAAGGAAGTACGAATTGCTGAGAGCTTGAAGCTTCAGAGGCGCGTTATGGCCTCAGGCGTCAGAACGACCTTGAAGCAGGTCCTGGGTAAGGTGAAGTTGGTCACGGAGCAGCCGGATTTGCTTGGGTTGATTAATCGATACAAGACGCTGTACCTAAGAGCTATTCTGCCTGGTCGACAAGACGAGTTCTTGGATGATCTTTTCGGATTCATGACCAATGCAAGGAAGATGACATCGGGGTGGAGCTTCACGGGTGCTCAGTTCACGTCGAAGCTCATAGAGCTCAACAAGCGATACTCGGTTGGAAACGTTAAATTTCCGCGCCTTGATGTCGGACAAATCACAATGGAGGCGCAAGGCGAGCATCTGCGGGAAAGGCTTTTTGTGAAGAAGCTTGTTGAGATTGGTGGCGATGACGAACTGGTTCTTGAGGCTACTGTTGATCTTCTCTGTGCGGAGAAGATCATCTCCGAGCTGCTAAGAGACCTCGATACGTCCGCCGAAGACATCGATGATTACAGCGGCAATCAGCTGCGGATGCATCGAGCGTCTCGCTCTGCGTTGCTTCGCAGCAGCAATCCTGCATTGTCTCATGCTGAGCGTCAGCAGGCTTCGTGCTCGTTCTACGACAGTCGATGTGCTTTACCGGCGGACCGGTTCGGCAGCTTTGATTCTACACCGGTGGGATTTCGCAACGGCATATACCACATGCTTGCTGATCAGGCCAATCTGCCCCCGTTGCGTGACTTCCAATGGAGGCTTTGGGAGTGACATCTAGTCCAGTTGAGCATCTCCACACGCTTCAACGATCCCCCTTCGCATTAGCCCCGGTCATTCATCAGTTCTACGACGGCGCGCCGCCTCGCGACCGAGACCTGTTGCTTAGCTACTTGGTCCTGCCAATGGTCCTATACCCAACTATGCAAAAATACCTCCTCGGCGCCACGAAGCGAAGTAATGTGCGAACGCTTTGCAATGATCAGTCCAGGCTTGTTGGTCTTGTGCACAACACCGGGCGGTTCAAGGCATTGACCCATTCCGCGCTACTGGTTCTAACGGCCGAACGAAGTATCGAGATTACTGACGCGCTAACGGTGAAGTCCGTTGGGAAAGTGCGCGGGGTCAATGCGGTTGAGAAGCATCTGCGTGCGGCTGAGAAGCTATCCATAGTTTTTGCCGAGGCGGATGTCGTATCCATTTACAGGATGTTGGGATTTAAGTCACTATGAAATGCTTTGTCCGCTATATCGGCGTTGTTGACACCACCGGTAATCTTCATGAAGTGAGATTCGAGCAAGGACTTAACATCATTACCGGCAAGTCCTCGACGGGCAAGAGTGCAATTCTCGAGATCTTCGACTACTGCCTTGGCAGTAGTGAGGATACGATACCGGTTGGGATCATCACGGAAAGGGCAGAAACGTTTTTCGTGGTCTGGCAGTTCCCTGGATATTTTTTGGTAACGGCAAGAAAGAAGAAGTCAAATCGGTGTTTTTTGCTTGAGCAGCAAGGTGCGGATCCTGATGCGCTTCTTGAGCTGATCAAACATCCGACGTCATTCTTCGCTGAAAAACATTTCATGCACTTGCCTGATTATATCAAGAGCGTTGGTCGCTACTTCGGCGTCACGCTGGAGAACATCGATGAGGATCCGCACTTGAAACTTGCCGGGATGAGGAAAGTCGCTACCCCTTCGGTGCGCAGCTTCTCTTCGTTCATGCTTCAACATCAAAATCTCGTCGCCAACAAGCATGCGATCTTCTATCGGTTCGACGAGAAGGAAAAGCGCGAACAAGCCATCAACCATTTTAAGATTTTTATGGGCCTGGTTGATGAGGCCTACTTCGATCTCGTTAAAGAACAAGAGGCAGCGAAGTATGAGCTAAAGAGGATCGAGGCTCAGATACCAAAGCAAGCCCAGCGCAAGGCAACGGCGATCCGTAGGTACGCCGATCTGTTGGCCCAGTTCAAGATGTTGGCCGGAGTGGACTTGACGGAAGCCACGGCAGAGCAGATATATGTGCATCCCTTGGAGTTTCTTAAACAGATCTCCGGGCGTCAGGTCAGAATTGATGTGCTGTCAAACGAAATCGAGTTTAAAAGAGGTGCGCTGAATCGCAGGCGTGGTGACGCCCTTCTTGAAAAACGCCAGCTGCAAGGTCAGCTCAGGCTTGTGTCAGAAGCGGTTGGTTCGGCTACTCAGTTTAGCGTCGACATGAAGACAGACAGACTGCCTCAGTCAACCGAGCTCTTTGAGGCCCATTGCCCGGTGTGCGACTCGCACACTTTGGCCCCGGCGGCTGAGGCGAATAAGCTCGTAGATGCGATTGACTGGCTAAACGGTCAGCTTGGAATTTCGAGCTACGCGCGAGAGAGCTTTGCCGCAGAAGGGCGCAAAGTTCAAGAGAAAATTGATCTCATTGACGATCAGCTTCGCTCGATCCTTGCTGAAATAAGGCCGATCGACGAAGAACTGAGTAGACTCACCTCGTCGAGATCCATTGACGAGCAGGCCACCAAATCTAAGCTGTTGCTTGAGATCGCTATCCAGGATCAGTTGGAGAATCCTGAGTCCGAGCTTTTGACGCATTCAAGGAGATTGCGTGATGAGATCAGTCGATTGGCTTACTTGTTGGCAGAGTACAGCGCTGATCGTCGGCTCGCAGCATTGAGTCAAAGCATCGATGCCAAATTGGCTGAGTATGGCGATCTTTTCAGCTTCGAAGAAACGTATAGGCCGTCGAAACTTCGCTTTAGCATCGAGACCTTCGAGCTTTGGTATCAGCAAGACGAACTCAATCGGGTCTATCTGCGTTCTATGGGAAGTGGAGCAAATTGGCTCTATTCCCACTTGGCGCTGTTCTTGGCGTTGCATTATCAGTTTGCAGCGGAGTCGAAGTGCAAGATCCCCCCAGTCCTGTTCTTAGATCAACCGACTCAGGTCTACTTCCCGGCTGCTTTGGATGACGCCGAGGATTTCAGTCCCGAGGATCTGGCTAAGCATTCCAAGCGCGAGAACAGAGTTGATGAAGATATGAGTGCAGTGAACAACATGTTTACCCAACTTGCCCTGTTCTGTGACCAGACCGCAAGGGACACTGGGGTTATGCCGCAGATCATTGTGTCGGATCACGCCGACAAGCTGACCCTTGGAGAGGGCTACGACTTCAAGAGCTTCGTTCGCGCCACGTGGCGGACAAGGGGATTTATTGCCGAGAACGCAGCAGCACCGTATAGCAGCGATGGAGGGCCGGTAGGCCTCTCTTGATGGGGCAGGGTGCCCCATACAGGCCGCTGCATGCCCAAAAGGCTGGCCCCCATCCAACGGTCACGTTGCTTGTTGCGCCATGGCAGGCGTATTCTTCCGGGACACTCACCAGGACACAGTCCGGTTTGAGTTCTGTGGGCAGATCAAGGGTTTAGGAGTGGGAACGTTTTGTCCCGCTCTCTCCGCCAGATACGCAAAGCGCCTCGGAAGGGGCGTTTTGCGTATCTGGCCGAGAGAAAAGGGTGCCGACGCCCATTGACGACGCTCAGGCCGCTTGAGCGACTGACCAAACTGCCTCCTATGACGATGCCACGCGGTGTCCCCGCCGAGTCGCCCCAGGCGAGTGCCCCATGACACGCTTATACGCCCGACTGAAAGCAGCCTGCGACGCGTAGCCAAGACGCTCTGCCACCACTTCGATGGAGATGTTTTGGTGGCTCAGCCATTGGCTGGCCAACTGCATACGCAGCTCAGTCACGTAGCGCAGGGGAGCGGTTCCGATGACAGTCTGAAACCGGTCTGCAAAGACAGACCGTGAGATGTTGGATTCCGCAGCCATCGCTTCGACGGTCCACTCACGCCCAGGGTCCCTGTGCAGCGCAAGCAAGGACAGCGATAGACGAGGGTCGCGCATCGCAATGACCAGGCCGGATGCGCCGTCGCAACCGCGCTCGACCCAGTCACGAACGATCATGGCGGCGACTGCATCCGCCAGCCGGGCGAGTATGCCTGCATAGCCAATGCGTCCGGAGCACACCTCGCGCTTCATCGCGTCGACCATCGGCAACAGCCCAGTGAACGGAGTGGCGTTGCCATCGGCCAACATCACCGCCGGCATCACCTTGCTCAACCCTTGCATGCCACCCAGATCGAACACCATGCATCCGTGGAAAAGCACAGCGCTTGGTACGGCATGGGTGCTCGGGCATGTGTCTATCCCGCTCACCGCGTCGCCCAGTGGGGCGGCGTCTATCGTTTCCAGACACTGGACAGGATGGTCCTCGCCCGACAGCAACGCGTGGCCTTCTCCGCGGGGAAGAAGCACGACATCCCCGGCGGAGAGAAGGTGTTGGCTGCCGTCCGCGCCACGAAGAATCGCATTGCCCACTGCCAGGTAATGGAAGTAGGCATGGCCTGGCTTCGGCGGAAATCCAAGCCCAAAGGTCGGCCCGGTCTGGATGCGTCGGTATTGAACGCCATTTAGTCGCATGCCGGTCAGCAGCTCGCTGATCAGGTCGGAGGACTGGGACGGGTGTGGAGCGTGGCTCACTGAGGCGGTCCGGGGCTTCGATCAAAAATACAGGCTGAACAATCATAGATCATCCTGGCCTGGCTCCCTAGACTCTCGGCTGCACGAATGCACTGGGATCTGTGATGAGCAATAACGTAGTGGATGCCGCGAACGCGCCTGATTCTGTGGACAGGGGTAGGGGGGAGCCGTCTTCATCGGCATGGGTGGCCGTGTTTTCGCTGGCCATGGGTGTCTTTGGGCTGCTCACGGCGGAGTATCTGCCTGCCAGCCTGTTGACGCCGATGGCGGCGGACCTGGGGGTGTCGGAGGCGCTGGCCGGTCAAGCCGTGACGGTCACGGCGGTTGTGGCCCTCTTCGCTGGCCTGCTTGTCCCTCGGCTGACCCGTTCGATGGACCGGCGCCTGGTGCTGTTGAGTTTCACGGCGCTGATGATCCTCTCCAACGCCTTGGTGGCGTTGTCGTCCAGCATGGGCGTGCTGCTGGTGATGCGCGTCCTGCTGGGCGTCGCGCTGGGCGGTTTCTGGAGCATGGCGGCGGCCGTGGCCATGCGGTTGGTGCCGCCCCAGCGCGTGCCTCGCGCGCTGTCCATCATCTTCAGCGGGATTGCGGTCGGCACGGTGGTGTCCGTTCCGTTGGGGAGCTACCTCGGCGGGCTGCTGGGCTGGCGCAGTGCTTTCTGGGCGGCGACAGCGGTGGGTGGACTCACGTTTGCGTTCCAGTGGTTCACGCTGCCCCGAATGGCTCCGCGCAGGGCGGCGCTCCCGGAGTCGGTGGTGGGTCTCTTGCGCCGGCCGGGGGTTGCGGTCGGAATGCTCGGCTGCGTTCTGGCGCACACCGGTCAGTACTCGCTCTTCACTTACATCCGCCCCACGTTGGAGAGCGTGGGGCAGATGAGCGCTGATGGCCTGGCGCTGATCCTGCTTGGATTCGGCGTGGCGAACTTTGTCGGCACACTCCTGGCCGGCTGGCTCATGGAGCGCAGTCTGAAAGTCACGTTGGTGATCATGCCTGCCTTGGTGGGTGCAGCCGCGCTCGGCATGGTCCTGTTGCCGGTGGGCGTTGGCGGGCTGTCGATCCTGGTCGCGCTCTGGGGTCTGGCCTTCGGTGGCGTGCCCGTTGCCTGGTCGAGCTGGGTCGCGCGTGCAGTGCCCGACCAGGCCGAGAGTGCCGGCGGGATGGTGGTCGCTGCCGTGCAGTCCTCCATCGCAGCGGGGGCCGCCTTGGGCGGTCTGGTGTTCGGGCTGGGGGGCATCGTGGCAGTCCTCACCGTGGCTGCGGCGGTGATGCTCCTCGCCAGCCTGCTCATCGCGTTCCGGGTCAGGGTGAGCCCGCCGACGTTCTCGGCAGGTCCGGCGTTGCATATTTAGGCGGCCACACCAGGAATGCGCATCGGGAGTGAAGGACTGTCGATGTAGTCGGCGTCCTGTCTCCGCTTCCGCTAAAGTGCTCGGCCCTGTTTTAACTGGCGCTCGCTCCCGGGCGTGCACTTGAAGGACGTTGTTGTTGATGGTGGTGAAAGGTCTGGTGGTATTGCTTGTGGTTTTTGCTTCGGTTCCTGGTGTGGCAGCAGAGCTGGTCGGCCGCGCGACGGTCACGGACGGGGACACTCTCACCGTGGCGAAGCAGCGCATCCGCCTGTGGGGCATCGACGCTCCGGAAAGCGCGCAGCAATGCACCGCCCAAGATGGGCGCAGTTGGCCCTGTGGGCGTCGGTCAGCCGCCGCGCTGGACGGCTATCTGCTGGAAAAAACCGTTCGTTGCCAGCCCAAGGACACCGACCGCTACGGCCGGGTGGTGGCGGAGTGCTTTGTTAAAGGTACGTCGGTCAATCGGTGGATGGTGCGCTCCGGTTGGGCGGTCGCGTATCGCCAGTATGCGACGGCTTTCATCGCAGACGAAGTCGACGCGCACCAGCACCAGCGGAACCTCTGGCAAGGGCCGTTCCAGATGCCAGCAGATTACCGTCGCAGCAAGCGTGAGCAGACGGCACGACACGCCCCGGTAGCCGCGCAGCCGGCGCCGGGCGGATGCCGCATCAAGGGCAACATCTCCCGCCAAGGCAAGAAGATCTACCACGTGCCCGGCCAGCGGGACTACGAGCGCACGAGCATCGACACGAACCACGGCGAGCGTATGTTCTGCAGCCCTGCGGATGCACTGCGAGCAGGGTGGCAGCCGGCGAAGCGCTGAGGTTCTCAAGGCCTCCCATGCAGGCGGCGGCGCAGCGCCCCGGCTGCCGCCGCGATGGCCATCGCAGGCACCGACAGCACCAGTGCGTACACCAGTCCGGCCAGCAACAACGGGCCAACGCCCGACATCACGGCCACCACCGGCACCTGCAGCGCCATGAGCAACAGTCCCCATAGCCACGCCTTGCGGGGAAAGCAGGCGCCTAGAACGGCGGCGATACCCAGTGCGATGGGATAGACGACGGTCCAGAACGCAGGCGCGTCCCAGGGCTCGCCGCCTGGTGTCCGCCAGGCCACCAGTACCCAGAACACCACGCCGACCTTCAGCGTGACAGCGCTGGCTGCAAGGGAATTTTCCGTTATCCGCATCGTTGGTCTCCCGCACGATCATGCAGGATGCCACTGTCGCGTTGGCGGTGTGTGACCCGCGCCGGCATGGCCACGCGTGCAGTGGGAGCATGGCATCGCACCCCGGATTGGCTTCGCGGTTTTGACGCATCTGGCCTTGCATTTCAGGGTACGTTGAACGTAATTTACGTTCAGCGTAGGTCCGGGTCATGCTTGCTGGCATGACCCGCACGCCTACCTCGATCCGCGCTGTCTTCGCCCGCCGCCTCCGGACGTGTCGGGTCGAGCAGGGCCTGTCTCAACGCGCGTTGGGGGTGCTTGTGGGGTTGCCAGAAGACGTAGCGGGCGTTCGCATCAACCGGTACGAGCGGGCCGTGCACAATTGCGATATCGAGACGGCTCAGAAGATCGCGGGTGTCTTGGGTGTCTCCGTTGCCTACCTGTACGCGGAGACAGACGACCTTGCAGAGCTCATCCACGAGTTCAGCAGGATGTCCGCCAAGGAGCAGGAGGCACTTCTTTCAAATGTCCGGCGTAAGGCGAAGTGAGGAAGTTCTTCCTACTCTTCATGGAACAGAGCTGAGCGGCCAAGGATGAAGAATTCCTACCAAGAGGCACTGCGGCTGCCGCAACAGGACGTTCAACGGCTTCTCGGGAAATGCCTACTGCGTATCCAGCAATACGAGTGGTTGCTGAAGAAGCTCGTTGCTCACCACAGAGTTGCGGGGCCTGCGTCTCGTATCGCCCGACTGCAGGCAGACCGCATTGACGAGGCATCTACGAAGACGCTGGGAATGTTGGTGCGCGACTTGTTGGGCTCTTATATCGTTCCCGATCTCGGCATTGATGCTGAGGAGGACGATGCTGCTTGTGATGACGTGGCGACAGTCAGCCTGTACTTCCGGCTCAACACATCGCCGCAGGACTATGCCGGCATCCAGAAGGATCTGGCTGATCTGGTGCAACTCCGAAATCGCCTTGCGCATCACTTCATAGAGGACTATGACCTAGGGACGCTGGAAGGGTGTCTTGCAGCCTCAAGCGCGCTCGAGGCGAGCTACGGGTTCATCGACAGGCACGTTGATCAGCTTCACGCCTGGGCAGACGGCATGGAGAAGGTGCGCTGCCTCATGGCGGAGCATGTTCAATCGGACGCGTTTGAACAATTCATGATCAACGGTATCGGCTTGGATGGAACGATCCACTGGGCTATATCAGGCGCCGTTCGCGTGCTTCGCGACGTCCTGCCAGAGCTTGCCGAAGATGGCTGGGCGCCCGTGAACGCCGCAGGACGCGCCATCCATGCCCGCGATCCTGGCCAGGTGCCGGAGAAGTATGGATGCCGAAGCTGGAAACATGTCCTGCATGCGTCAGGTCTGTTCGATCTTCAGTACCGCGACATCGGTGGCCAGCGCGTGGGTTTCTACCGGGAGCGGATTGCCAAACGTCCTTAGTCAGATCGACTTGAGGAGGCAGCGCAGGGAGGCACTGCATGCCATATCGCGCAACGTGGTGAGGCCCAATCCTGCACTCCGGCGATGATACTGCGGCAGCCTACCTGACCTGCTTACCGTACATCTCCGCCAGCATCGCCTTGTACGCCGCCAACGGCAGCAATCCCACCGCACGTCGCCGTGCATCCAAAGCCTTCAAATCCTCGGTAGGCCGAAGCTCCATGACCCCGTCCCCAGCCTCCGCAAACTGGGTCCCGTAGCGCTGCGGCTTCCCCTGCGCCAGCAAGACCCGATCGGTCAGCAGTGCCATGTCCGCAGGGTCGGCATCACCCGCCTCGCTGGCCTTCTGCATCAACGCCAACGCCTGCGCCTGGAACGCGGGGTCATGGTCGGCATGCTGCACGATCAGCCACGCCGCCTTGGCGCCATCGCGGCCGACGCGCGTCATGCCGGGCCAGCCCTTCTCGGCGATCACGGCTTTCAGCCAAGTTGCATTCGCTTCGCTCACCGGAGTTGTTTGCCGCCATGCATCGCCACCGCCTGCCGCGATGGCGGCATGTTGCGCCGCCTGATCCTTCGCCTCGCGTGCGAGCAACGCCTGCCGCAGCGGCGCATCGCGCAGCGCATCGTGTTTCTTCTCTTCGGCCATCACCCGCTGCAGCACCGCCGGCCACGCGGGATCGGCACGCAGCGCATCCAGGCCGGGGCGTTCTTTCGTGCGCAGATCGTCCAGCGGCAGGCGACCGCTGGCGAGCAGCGCGTCGATGTACGCGAAAGCCGCTGCATGATCGCCCGCTGCCGCCGTGCACTCGACCAACAACAGTTCGCCGCCCTCGGGGAACGGGATGCCCTGCCGGTGCAGGTCACTCAAGGTGCTGCTGCACGCGGCATAGTCGTTGTTTCCATACTGGTCCACCGCCGTGAAGAAGCTGGGCGGCTCAGCTGCGACGGTGCCCGCTGCAAGGAGGGCGAAGGTGAGTGTTGCCGCGCGGGCCACAGGGTGGGGGCGTATCAACCTTGAACGCATCGCAGTTCTTCCATGAAGGGCGTACAGGAAACGTAGCCGCTACCTGCCAGGGAATTCAAGCCCTCGTCCCGCCGCCTGGGTCATGCGTCCGGTTGCATGAGGTCTGGGTCACGCGCGCCAAAGCGATTCGATCCCGGCGTGGGAGGAAGCAGCATCAACGGGAAGAACACGAACACGCCCAACGGCACGAGGACGAGAAGCGCCAGCCAACCGGATTCGTCGATATCGTGAAGCCGCCGGATCGTGACGGCGATCAGGGGGATCACGAGCACAGTGGCCAGCAGCGCCGCCAGCACCATGCCCGTGATGACCCATGCGGCACTGTAGGTCCACATCATCAAGGCGTAGCAAACGCCAAGCGCGCTGAAGGCAAGCAGCGCGAACGCCCAGAATTCCCTGCGGCTGGCGCGCCCGGAGAACGTGCTGTAGCGCCTCAGCGGGAGAATTGCCAGTGCGATGCCGCGGGTCATGCCCGGCCGGCGGAGAGGTGTGGTGGAAAAGATCGATGTCATGCGGGCTTCATCCAAATGGCCTGTCGGCGACACGGCATCGCGGAGATACGTGCTGTCGCTTGCCTTGGGGACGGATTGTGCGACGCCCAGGGCGGTGCTTGCCCGGTTGTATAGCATGGTGAATTCCAGTGCCTGCTGAACTGCCCTGCGGTGGTAGGGGCGCCTCGGTGTCCGGCTCGATGGCGCGCTGTGATGCAGGGGCTCACACGCTGTACGCGCGGCGTTGATCCCGCCTCACGCACTCTGGCGCATTCGTCACTCTGCGAGATCGCAGGACAGCGCCATGGCCGATCTGGCTCCTGATCGTTTGGATGTGATCATCATCGGCGGCAGCTACGCCGGCATGTCCGCAGCGCTGCAGCTGGTCCGCGCCCGGCGCAAGGTGTTGATCATCGACGGGGGAAAACCGCGCAACCGGAATGCGCGCGTCGCCCATGGGTTCCTCGGCAGGGAAGGCCTGCCGCCGGCGGACATTGCCTCCCAGGCCCGCGACGAACTGCTGCGCTATCCCACCCTGACGTGGCTCACCGATACAGCGGTGTCGGCACAGGTGATCGATGATGGCGGGAGCTTCCAGGTCACGGTCGAAGAGGGCCAGACCTTCGTGGCGGATCGAGTGATCCTGGCCCACGGGGTGACCGACGACCTGCCCGACATCGATGGCATCGGCGAACGCTGGGGCCGGAGCGTTTTTCATTGCCCGTACTGCCACGGCTACGAGGTGTTCGAAGGGCGCATCGGTGTGATTGGCTGCGCGAAGGATGGTGGCGCGGCCCAGGCCCTGTTGCTCTGCGACTGGGGTCGGATCACGCTGTTCTGCAGCGAGGCATCCGCCAGGATCGATGCGGAGCAGCATGCACGGCTGGAGGAGTGCGGCGTCGTGATCGAATCGGCGCGGGTGACGCGCGTGGAAGACACCGCCACGGTGGTGCTCGCCGATGGGCGGCGGGTGGAGGTGGATGCGCTCTTCATCTCGCCGCATTCGCGGCTGTCCACGGATCTCGCCGGGCAGCTGGGCTGCGAATTGAAGGATGGCGGCTGCATCACCACCGATTCGGCCAAACAGACCACGGTGCCGGGCGTGTTTGCCTGCGGCGATGCGGCCCGGATGGCGGGCAGCATCGCGTTGGCAGTGGGCGAGGGCGCGCTGGCAGGTGTAGCGGTGCACCACTCGCTGATGGGGTTGCTGGAATAACAGGCTAGCCTCCCACTGCTCTCTGCCCGGGTCGGGCCAGAGAGCGGTGGGGTCAAGACTCAGCGGCGAGCGTCATCCCGCGCCTTTCCCACGTCGCTTTGGACTTCGCCAACACCCTTCTGGATCTTGCCTTCCACTTCCTTCGTCTTGTCGCCGGTGACCTTGCCCACGACTTCCTTTACGGTGCCCTTGACCTGGTTCTTGGCGCCTTCAGTGCGATTCTTGTCCATGGTTGACTCCACGATTGGTTAGAGAGAGGGCCCGTGTTGCTGGGCATCTCCACCCTGACGGGAAGGCGGTGGCGCGAAGGTGAAATCCGCCGCGGCCCCGGAATCCGTTCAAGCGCCGGAAAGGTTGACGCTCACGCGCGCTGCACGTCATTCATCCGCATCCCGCTCGTCCCCCCCATCGTCTTCCCATTCCTGTGGCTCGGCGGTTCCTGCCGCGGCATCCGGATCGACAGGTTCCAGCAGCGTGTAATCGTCACGCGCGGGATCGCGGAAGGCACGGCTCACGGGATGCGCCTCCAAGGCCGGCCTGGACGCTCGGGCACTCAACGCCGCAGGCATCTTGAAGGCACCGCTGAGCCAGTCAAGCGCCGTACCCGCATCGATGAAGATCGGTCCATCCGGGGTCAGTGGCGCAGGGATCGCGGTGTTGGGGCCGGTCAACACGGTGAAGCTGTCCAGCTGCTGGCCGTCGTCGCCTTCCCAGTGCTCCCAGAGACCTGCCGCCAGCAGGGCCAGGCCATCGCTGCGCTGCACGAACAGCGGCCACGGCGGTCGGCGCTGCCGGTCCCATTTGTAATAGCCGCTCAGGGGCAGCACGCACGGGCGCTGCGCCCACGCCTGCGCGTAGATGCGGCTGCGCGGCGCGCGATCCAGGCGGGCGGTGACAGTCGTGTAGGGCGTGGCCGGTTCCTTGGACCAGCGCGGCACCAGGCCCCACACCATGTCGGCCACCGCGATCGAACCATCGTGGTCACGCGCGAGCACGGTCGCGGTGCCGCCCTTGCCGATGTTGTAGTGGTCCGGCGCGGTCGCCACCGCGCGTGCCAATGCGGCGGGAAGCCCGTCGGGCAGGGAGGCGGTATCGGCGATGGCTTGGGCGAATCGACGCATGCGTGGTGAAGTGTCCAGTGTGCTCAGCTTTCGGGATGCCGCTCCCCGAGCGCCGCACGTCGTGCCTGGAACACCTCCGGCGTCTGTGGCTTGACGAACAACGCCACCAGCTCGGGGTACTCGGCCTTCACCGCCTTCTCGATCCGCGTGATGCACGCCTCGATCTGCGGCGTGGTGCGATCATCTTCGAATTCCGCACTCAGCATCGCCACGACCTGGTCCGGGCCCATCTGCATCGTGGTCACGCCATTGGCGCGGCGCAGATCGGCATCGGAGCTGGCCACGGCGAGGATGCGCTTGGCCACGCTCGGGTGCGCCGGCTCACCCACCAGCAGGCCTTTGGTTTCGCGGGCGAGCAGGAAGGCGGTGACGGCCAGCACGCCGGCGATGCACAGCGAGGCCACGCCATCCAGGATCGGCATCTCCAGCAGCTGCGCGGCGAGCAGGCCGACCAGCGCGAAGCCCAGGCCGAGCAGGGCGGCGCTGTCTTCCAGCAGCACGGTGAACGTGGAGGGATCCTTGCTGCGGCGGAAGGCTTCGAAGTAGCCCAGCGAACCCTTGGTGGCGCGGAACTCGCGCAGCGCGATCCACCACGAGGTGCCCTCGAACACGATCGAGACGCCGAGCACGATGTAGCTGACCAGATGGTTGGTGGCCGGCTCGGGATTGCGGATGTGCTGGATGCCTTCGTAGGCCGATACACCGGCGCCGGCCGCGAACACCAGCAGTGCCACGATGAAGCTCCAGAAGTACAGCTCGCGCCCGTAGCCGAAGGGATGCAGGGTGTCCGGCTTCTGCTCCGCCCGGCGCAGGCCATACAACAGCAGGAGCTCGTTGATAGTGTCCACCAGGGAGTGGACGCCCTCGCTGAGCATGGCCGAACTGCCGGAGATGCCGGCGGCGACGAACTTGGCGATGGCGATGGCGAGGTTGCCGGCGAGGGCGGCATAGATGACGAGACGGGAGCCAGTCGGCTTGGCCATGGCGGTCGGCGGGAGCGGGGAGGGTGCGCGCATCATCGCGGACGGCGCGTCCCGGGCGCGTGCACGACGCCAGGAGCAGCGGGCGACCGTGCCCGCTGCGCTCACAGCAGCGACCGCACCGAACTCACCAGCTGCTTGAGCGTGAAGGGCTTGCGCAGCAGTTTGATGTCGTCGCCGCGGAAATCGGGACGGGCACCCGCAGCCCCGGCGTAGCCGGTCACCAGCAGGATGGGCATGGCCGGGTGCAGCGTGGTGGCGATGGTGGCCAGGTCGCGGCCATCCATGCCGGGCAGGCCGACGTCCGATACCAGCAGATCGAAGGGGCCGTCGCGCTTGAGGCATCCCAGTGCGGTTTCAGCGTCGGCGACATCGAGGACATCGAAGCCGTCGTCGCTGAGGATGTCCTTGGTCATCTCCCGGATGGGTGCGTCGTCTTCAACCAGCAGGACGCGGCATCGCGGGTGGGTACGGGCAGCACTCATTGCGGGTGGAGATCCTCGTGGCGTGCAGCCACCTGTGCGGATCTCCACCTTAGCGCCCGTGCGTGTTAGCCGGCCGTGCATCGCACGCCTGCCCGGCGTCATGACGGCCGGGAACTCCTGTCACGGCTCCCGCCTGGCGCGGGGGCGTCAGTTCAACGCGGCACCGTTGTGGGCGGCGCTTTCATCCTGCAGCGAGGTGCGGATGGAGCGCGCCAGGTCGCTGCGGGTGAACGGTTTGGCCAGCAGGGCGATGCTGCGGCCGACCATGCCGCTGGCGTCGATATCGCGCGGATACCCCGAGGTGAAGAGCACCCGCAGGCCGGGCTTGCGGGCCAGCGCTTCCTTGGCCAGCGCCCAGCCGGACATGCCCGGCATCACGATGTCGGAGAACAGCAGGTCCACGCGCACGTCGGTCCGGTCCAGCAAGCGCAGCGCGGACGGGCCGTCATGGGCTTCGAGCACGCGATAGCCCAGCTGGCGCAGGGTGTCCACGGTATAGGCCCGGACATCGTCATTGTCCTCGGCGACCAGGACCGTGGTTTCCTCCTCGACCTCGAAGGCGTCCAGCGCCTGGGCGTCGGCCATGCGGGTACTGGGCAGGGCGGCCGCCGAGCGCGGGAACAGCAGCGTGATCGTGGTACCGGTGCCCTCGGCGGAATCCAGCAGGACATGCCCGCCGGACTGCTTGGCGAAGCCGTACACCATGGACAGGCCCAGCCCGGTGCCGCGGCCGACCTCCTTGGTGGTGAAGAACGGCTCGAACACGCGCGCCATCACCTCCGGCGACATGCCCTGGCCGGTGTCGCGCACGCGGATCATCGCGTACTGGCCGGGGGGCACATCGGGGTGCTGGGCCGCGTAATCCTTGTCCAGGTGGATGTTGTCGACCTCGATCGTCAGGCGGCCGCCCTCGGGCATGGCGTCGCGTGCGTTGACCGCGAGGTTGAGGATCGAGGCCTCGAGCTGGCTCGGATCGATCTCCACGCACCAGATGTCCGGGCTGTGCAGCATGTCGATCTGCACCAGCTCGCCCAGCGACCGCTTGAGCATGTCCTGCATGCCGCGCATCTCTTCGTTCAGATCCACCGGCATGTTCTTCAGCGGCTGGCGGCGCGAGAACGCGAGCAGGCGCTGGGTGACGTTGGCCGCGCGCATGACGCCCTTCATAGCGTTGTCGAGCGCGCGCGAGGAATTGCCCGCCGTGTCACCGAGCCGGTCGGTCAGCATCTTGGCGTATTCGATGTTGCCGGCGATCACGGTCAGGATGTTGTTGAAGTCATGCGCGATGCCGCCCGTCAGCTGGCCTACCGCCTCGATCTTCTGGCTGTGCCGGAGCGCTTCCTCGGCCTGACGGCGCGCGGTGGTTTCAACGGCCTCGGAGACGACGGCGGTGATCCGCGCCTGATGATCGAACAGGGGCCGGAACGAGAAGTCGAACGTGCGCTTGCCGGTCGGCAGGCGCAGCTCCAGCTCATGGCGGGAGGCGGTGCCGGCCGCGGCCTCGAGGATGGCGGTGCAGACCACGCCGGGCACGCCGGGTGTGTCGGCGAACCACGCCGATTCGCAGTACAGGTTGCCGCGCACGTCCTGCTTGTCGGCCAGGATGGCGGCCAGCGAGGCGGAATTGGTGTCGATGATGTAGCCATCGAGCGTCAGCAGGTTCTGGTGCTGGAAGCTGGATTCGAACAGGGCCTGCAACCGGCTTTCGCTGCGGTGCAGGGCCGAGGTCCGCTCGTCCACCTGGCGCTCCAGCGATTCGTTGCTGGCCTTCAACAGGGCCTGCGCCTGCTTGAGCTCGCTGATGTCGCGTGCCATGGCGTAGTAACCCACCACCGCCCCGTCGGGGCCCAGCTCCGGCACGCAGTCCACCTGTGCATGGCGGGGGGTACCGTTGCTGCGCAGCGACAGCATGTCGAAACTCACCTTCTCGCCAGCCAGTACGCGATCCAGGTGCTGCTGGATGCCGTTGAAGGCGTCCTCACCGATGACCTCGCGCGTATGCCGGCCGACCACGGTGTCCGGGGTCAGCCCGTGCCACTCGAAGTAGGCATTGTTGGCGAAGCGGTAGCGGTGGTCGTGGCCGAAGTAGGCGATCAGCGCTGGCAGTGAATCGGTGATCAGTTTCAGCCGTTGGTGGCTGTCACGCAGCTCGGCCTCCACGCGCAGCAGCCGGCGGCGCTCCTGCGCCTCCTGGATGGCCCGGACGACCGCATCGGGGAGCCGCTGCAGGCGCGACTTGACCACATAATCGCGCGCGCCGCGCTTGAGCGCCTGCACCGCCAGCTCTTCGGTGAGCGTGCCGGAGACGAAGATGAAGGGCGTCTCGGGTGCGATCTCGCTGGCAAGCGTAAGGGCCGCGTCGCCGTCGAAGCCCGGCAGCACGTGGTCGGCCAGGATCACGTCGAAGGAGGCCTTGCCCAGGGCGTCGAGCATGCCCTGGTGCGACCAGGTGCGCTCGGCCGTGAACGGCAGGCCGGCGCGCCGCAGCTGCGCGCTGATCAGCTCTGCGTCCAGTGCGCTGTCTTCGACCATCAGGATGCTGATGGTCCCTGTTGTGGCAGCCTCAGCCATCGTGTCTGCTCTTCCCGCCGAACAGCGTGCCGTTCGGCGGCGGCTGGTTGGTGATGCCCCAGAACATGCC
Source organism: Stenotrophomonas sp. TWI1183 (assembly GCF_039673115.1). Taxonomy (NCBI): domain Bacteria; kingdom Pseudomonadati; phylum Pseudomonadota; class Gammaproteobacteria; order Lysobacterales; family Lysobacteraceae; genus Stenotrophomonas; species Stenotrophomonas sp. TWI1183. The sequence continues at coordinate 361,510 of NZ_JBDJKZ010000001.1, read as the reverse complement.
CAGCCCCTGGATCGCCTCCAGGAATTCCTTGAAATCCACTGGCTTGACCACGAAGGCGTTGACGCCCAGTTCGTAGCTGCGGATCAGGTCCTGCTCCTCCCGCGAGGAGGTCAGCATCACCACCGGGGTGCTGCTCAGGGCGCGGTCGGTGCGGATTTCCTTCAGCACTTCCAGGCCGTTGAGCTTGGGCAGCTTGAGGTCCAGCAGCACGACCACGGGCCCGCCGTGCATGGCCCCTTCGTAACGTCCCTGGCAGCGCAGATACTCCAGCGCTTCCACGCCGTCGCGCACATGGGTCACGTCGTTGAGCAGCTGGCAGCGCGCAAGCGCCGCCATCGTCAGTTCGGCGTCTTTCGGGTTGTCTTCTACGAGCAGGATCGGTCGCAGATCTCTCATAGGTGGTCTCCAGCAGTAAAGGGGATGGTGAAAAAGAAGGTCGCGCCGGCGCCAACCTGGCCCTGGGCCCAGGTGCGGCCGCCATGGCGGGTGATGATGCGGTGGACGTTGGCCAGGCCGATGCCGGTGCCTTCGTACTCATCGACGTGGTGCAGCCGCTGGAACACGCCGAACAGCTTGTCCACGTAGCGCATGTCGAAACCGCAGCCGTTGTCCTTCACGAAGAAGACATCCTCGGTGTCCGTGCGTTCGTGTCCGATCTCGATGCGAGGCTCGGGCGTGTCGCGGGTGAACTTGATCGCGTTGGCCAGCAGGTTCTGCCAGACCAGCCGCAGCATGCCGGGGTCGGCCAGCACCTTGGGCAGGGGTGCGATCTGCCAGTCGATGGCGCGGCCGGTGTATTCCATGTCGAGCTTGTGGCGCACGTCATCCACCAGGGCCGTCATCTCCATCGCGATCTGGCCCATGGTCGAGCGGCCCATCTGCGAAAAGCTGAGCAGGTCATCCACCAGCGTCCCGGCCGATTTTGCCGACTCCACGATGGTCTCGAGGAATCTCTTTTCTGAATCGTTCAATCGCTCGCCGGCCGAGGACCACAGCAGTTCCGAGTAGCCCACGATGTGGCGGAACGGCGCGCGCAGGTCATGGCTGACCGAATAGGAGAATGCTTCGAGCTCCTTGTTGCTGCGCAGCAGCTGCTCGTTCAACGCGGCCATTTCCTCGGCCTTGCGCAGCACGATGTCGACGATCGCGGCGCGCAGTTCCAGCGCGGCATCGCGATCCACCTCGTTCCAGGGCAGCGACTGCTCGCGCACGGTCTGCTTCCAGCCCTCGAAGGAGGTCCGCGGCGACAGGGGCTGACCGGTCTCTTCCTTGCGCGGATCGCCGCCCCAGCGCACGGTGCGGACCACCTCCGGCCGGAACCAGATCACGAAGCTGTCGTGGAGCTGCGAGATGGAGATGGCCAGCACGCCACTGGCGACGCCGGCGAAGGCCTCTGCCTCTTTCCATCGCTGCGGCAGCGTGTCGGTGCAGAAGATATCGCCCTCGATCTGCTGCGCCGTCAGCCACTGGACCAGCTGCATCACCTGGCGCTGGCTCGGGCAGTCACCGTGCAGGATGCATTCGCCACGGTGCACGATCGCCGCGCCCGTGGAGTGGGTCAGCGCGAGCAGGCTGTGCTGGTCGCGGCCGAGCGCGGCCATGAAGTCGGTATCGCCGGCCATCCGCCCGAGCAGCCGGACCTGGATCGCCCGGCGCGCGATCCGCTCTTCGATCAGCATCGCGCGCTGCTTCAGCGCGATCTGCAGCGACAGGATCTGGCCGATGAACTCGCAGGCCGTGCGCACGTGGTATGGCACCCGGCGCGCGACCTGGTTGTGGCAGGAGATCAGGCCCCACAGCTCGCCCTCGCACAGCACCGAGACCGACATCGATGCACCGGTCCCCATGTTGCGCATGTACTGCAGGTGCACCGGCGAGACGCTGCGCAGCATCGCCGGGCCCAGGTCCGTGGGCGGCGCATCGGCGATGGCCGGCAGCCGCACCAGCGGCACGGGGGTGTAGTGGCTGTCGGCGATGAGCCGGACCCGGTTCTGCCGGTACAACTCGCGTGCCTGCGCGGGGATGTCCGATTCCGGGAAGCGCAGGTCGAGGTAGGAGGGCAGCACGGTATTGCGGTCTTCGGCCACCACCGCGCCGTTCCAGTCCGGGTCGAACTGGTAGAGCATCGTGCGATCGAAGCCGGTCAAGGCGCGGATGTGCTCGGCGGCGAGCTCGCACAGCGCCTGGGTGGTGGGCGCACGCTCGATGGCGGCCATGAAGCGGCGGATCGAGGGGTACAGGTCCTCCAGCGAGCCCGGCTCACCCGGCACCGGCGCTTCCAGTTCGATGATGATCTCATCGCCGATCCGGTGCGCCACGGTGTGGTGATGGCCCGCGGTGCCCACCGGGTGCGTTCCCAGGAAATGCGAAGCGCCTTGCTCCAGCGCTTCCAGCAGCGGCCTGCAGTGGGCCAGGGTACCGCCGAGCACCGCCTCCAGAGAGTGCCCCAGGGGGTCGCCGAGCGCCTCGATCAGGTCCGGTTGCGCGACTGCGCGGGCATTGACCGTCAATGTCAGGTGATCGAGGACCAGGATCAATCCGTAAGGCTGGATTGCGCCGGGGGTACGGATCGGCTCACGCGCGCAGCTGGACAGCTCCAAGGCGCTTGCGCCGGAATTCCTCGAGGACATTCATTGACTCCTGCTCGTTGCCAGTGGTGACCACCGCCCGAATGGCACGGCGTCGCCTGGTCGTCAGGAGCTCACACCGTCCACTGCGACGCGGTGTGCCACAGTTCCCTTATTTTTGCATAGGCGTTGATCCCGATCTGTGAGGATGCGACGGCGTTCCTTGCCTTGTCGCGCGCTCAGTCCCAGCGGTAGCGCACGGTCGCCGACCACAGCCCGCCGGAGCCGTCGATCGGGCCACCATTGGCGTAGCGGTAGTACTCGTTCGCCGCCAGCAGCGGCGCCGGCACTTTCGTGACCTTGCGGTCGAACACGTTGTTGGCATTCAAGGCCACGTCCCAGCCGCCGGGGAGGGTGGCACCAAGCTGCAGATCGGTGATCCACAGCCCACCGATGTCGTAGGCGATCTCGGCCTGGCCCGCATACGGACCGCTGGTGGCGACCGACGTGGGCGAGCCATAGCGCTGGATGTCGCCATAACGGCTCTGGCGCACGCCCACCCGGTAGCGGCCGAGGGACCAGTCCAGGGCAAGCACCTGGCGGGACTTCGGTGCCTTGTACAGCAGTTCGTTCTGCGAGCCGGTACTGAAGACGGGCACATTGAAGGCCGCCAGTACCGCGGGCGTGGGCGCCAGCCCGGTGATTTCCGCGCGGGTATGGCTGCTGGCCAGGGTCCAGCGCAGCGTGCCGGCGCGGCCGAGATCCCAGCGGCCTTCCAGCGTTGCCTCGACGCCTTCGGTGCGGGTATCGGCGGCATTGATGAAGTAACGCACCCCATCCTGGGCGCCGAGCCCGACCGAGGTGACCAGCGCGCCGGAGCCCGGGTACAGCCCTTCGCGGAACGTGGTGGACAGCGCGATGCGGTCGTCCACATCGATGCGGTAGGCATCCACCGTGAGCGAGGCGCCTGCCCAGGGCTCGGCGACGATGCCCAGGCTCAGGCTGCGCGATGTTTCCGGGCGCAGCGGCTGCGCACCCAGGGCGATGGCCTGCGGTGAGCCCGCCTGCAGGATGTGGTCCGTGTAGAAATTGCCGTTGGAGGTGTTGCGGTAGGCCTGTGCGGCCAGTGACGGTGCCTGGAAGCCGTTGCTGATCGTCCCGCGCAGGGCGAATCGGGGGTGCAGCGCGAACCGGGTGGACAGGCGGCCGGTGGTCTCGCTGCCGAAATCCGAATAGCGTTCGTGGCGACCCGCCAGATCGACGCGCCAGCGCGACCCCAGGTCGGCGGCGACACCGACGTACACCGCGCCACTGTTGCGGCTGACATCGACCGCGTCCTCCGGCCGATAGCCCGGCAGGGCCTGCGATCCGCCCAGGCCGATGCCCAGCACGGTGCCGGCGTAAGGTCCGTCCAGGACACGTTGGCCACCATGCGTGTAGGACTGCACATCGCCGGCGCCGATCCGGTAACGCTCGTCGCGGTACTCCGCGCCCGCGCTGAGCTCCAGGGGCGCGCTCAGCCAGCTGGCCTGCAGCAGGCGGCGCACGTCCAGGTTGTGCGTCCAGGCGCTGTAGCGCAGGTCGCCGATGTAGAAATCGGTCTGGCTGTCCAGTCCGTAGGTCGGGTTGATGCTGTCATGCAGGTTGATGTCCATCGCATCGCGGCCGTAGCCACTGCTCAGGTCCCAGTCCCAGTCACCGAGCTGGCCGCGCACGCCCAGGGTCAGTGCGCCATCCTTCTCGTCGATGTGCTCGGTCGGTGCGAAGCCATCCGGATCGATGGCGCGCACCACTTCGTTGCGCAGCGGCTGGCGGAAGTTCTGCGGTGCCCATGCGTCGCGCTGGGCGAGGGTCAGCAGTCCGTAGGCGTCCACCGTCGCAGTCAGGGGAAGGCTGGCACTGGCGGTGGCGGCCTTGGTCCGGAAGGCACGGATGCCGCGGTTGCGCCAGGCGTTGTTGTCGCGGGTGGCCTCGCGCGGATCCGGCGTGGCACCGGGCGGCAGGGTCGGGTTGCTGGCCTGGTTGCCGCCGGGCCGGATCGCATTGCCGTCGGCATCGCGCGGGAAGTAGTACAGGAAGGTGTCGCGGGCCGGACTGGTGTAGTCGGTGGCTTCCTGGTCGTCCAGCTGCGCGGCCAGGTGCAGGAACCCGCCGTCACCGATGCCGAACCCGGCATCGGCCTGCACCACGCGCGAACGGCCATCCCCGGCGAAATAGGTGCCATCGCGGTAGGACACGTTGCCGCCGCGCGCGCCTTTGTGGGTCACGATGTTGATCACGCCGGCGATGGCGTCCGAGCCGTAGATCGCCGAGGCGCCGTCGCGCAGCACCTCGATGCGCTCGATCGCGCCGGTGGGGATCAGCGCGAGATCGGCGGGCGCGGCGCCACCGAAGCCCCCGGCGCCCAGCAGTGCGGTGGCATGGCGGCGCTTGCCGTCCACCAGCACCAGCACGTGGCTGGAGTTCAGTCCCCGCAGCTGCCCGGCGCGCACCATGCTGTTGAGATCGCCGGTTTCCAGCGGCAGGTTGAAACTCGGCACGGTGGTGTTGAGCACGTCCAGCAGGCTGGTGGCGTTGGCGGCGCGGATGTCCTCGGCCGACAGCACATCGATCGGCGCGGCGCTTTCGCGCACGGTACGGCCCTGTGCACGGGTGCCGGTCACCGTGACGGTATCCAGGGTGGCGGTGCTGGTACTGGCGGCGGCGTCCGCCTCGGGCGCGCCGCGCGCGGCGACAGGCAGGAAGAGCGCGGACAGGACGGCGACAACCAACGGCAGGCGATGGTGCGTGGACAGCATGGAGGATCCCCGGAGATAGGTGGGCCGATGCGGCAGGGCATGCGGCGGACAGGCAGGCGGCGGCCGCAGGGCCGCCTCAGCAGGTGCGTTGGCGCAACGGACCCGGACAACAGCGCTCCGCCGAAGGGGCCGTGCTGCAGGTGCGGATCACGGCGCTACACCCGCCGCAGCCGCCCAGCGGGTGAGATCGGCGGGGTGCAGGGGGCCGTTGTGGACCTGCAGCACCGTGCCGTGTGCATCGATCAACACGGAAAACGGCAGCGTGCCGATCCGGTTGCCGAAGCCGGCTGCGGTGCCGGGCGGGCCGTCACTCTCCACCAGCTGCGGGTAGGTGAGATCAAGCTGGTCGCGCAGGGCCCTGGCGGCCTCGATGTCGTCCAGCGCGACGCCGACCACGTGCACGCCGTTCGGCAGGACGGCCTGCGCCTGCGAGAAGCGCTGCAGGTCAGGCAGTTCCTTCAGGCACGGCCCGCACCAGCTGGCCCAGTAGTTGAGCAGGACGGGACGGCCGCGCCATTGCGCGAGGGTGGCCTGGCCGCCGTCGAGGTCGTTCCACTGCAGTGCGGGGGCGGGCTTGCCGGCGGGTGGCTCGATGGGCAGCGGCGCGGCGTTGCACGGGAGTGCCAGGGCAGCCAGCAGCGCGAAGGCGATCAAGGTGACGAACCGGAGGTGGGGAGAGGTCATGGCGGGGTAGCCGTCGAGGACGCCGTTCGGGACGCGAAGCGGTCGTCGGTGAGGGAGTGCAGGAACTGCTCGATGTCGTCGATCTCCGCTTCGGTCAGGTGCAGCGGGTCGCGCAGCTGCGCGTCGCGGCCGATCGAGTCGGGGATCACCTTGGCGGGATCGTCGTAGTAGACGATCACCTCGCGCAGCGTCTTGAACATGCCGTTGTGCATGTAGGGGGCGGTCAGGGCCACGTTGCGCAGGCCAGGTACCTTGAATTCGCCTTTCTGCGCGGGATCGCCGGTGATGCCCCCGCGGCCTTCGTCGTTGAACGTACGGCCGTTGTAGATGCCGATGTTCTTGAAGCGGTCCGAGGTGAAGTCTTCGCCGGCGTGGCAGCTCACGCACTGGGCCTTGGTGATGAACAGCAGGCGGCCGCGCTTCGCCGCATCGCTGATCGCATCCTCCTGGCCGAGGGCATAGCGGTCATAAGGGCTGTCCACGGTGTTGAGGGTCTTCTGGTAGGCGCCCAGTGCCCGGCCCAGCGTGCGCGGGCTGGGGGGAGCGTTGTAGGCGTCCTGGAAGCGGGCGACCCAGGCCGGGTCGGCGAGCAGGCGGCTGATCGCCTCATCCACCGGCAGGTCCATCTCCAGCGGATTGGCGATCGGCGCGAGCGCCTGTTCTTCCAGGGTTTCGCTGCGCCCATCCCAGAAGAAACGCGTCCGCCCGGCGCTGTTCATGACGCTGGGGGTGTTGCGCGTGCCCAGCCGGCCCTCCACCCCGAGGCTGAGCGCGCGGTCATCGGCGAACGCGCGCGCCGGCTGGTGGCAGCTGGCGCACGACACCGTGCGGTCGCGCGACAGGATGGGATCGAAGAACAGCTGGCGGCCGAGCTGGGCGCGCGGGTTGTCGCTGAGATCACCGTCATAGGTTGGTGCATCGGCGGAAAACACCGGCGCCAGTGCGGCACTGCCGATCAGCGCGGCCAGCAGCGGGAGGGAGCGGACAGGGCGGGGCATGGCGATGCCGCGCTCAACGCGCGGCGATCTCCTGCTGGACCAGCTCGCACAGCCCGCTTTCCTCGAAGCACACCTGCGCGCGCAGGGTGCCGCTCACGGGGGTGCTGCCTGCGGCGATGGGCAGGCGCAGCTGTCCGCGCTGGCTGAAATAGGTATACCGATAGTCGCCGGCGAAGCTGCGGCCGTGGCCTTCGCGGGCGTCGACCGAACGCAGTGCCCCCTCCGCGTGCGTCCCATCCGCCAGCGTGATCCGCGCCACGCGCGGGCCGATCTGCGGCTGCTCGAAATCCGACGCATACAGGATCCAGCCGGGCGCGATGCGTGCATCGATGACCAGCTCGCGGGTACCGTCGGCACGCCCTTCCAGCCGGGGATCGAGCACCACCTTCGGTATGTCGGCGGCAACGGCGCTGACGCTGGTCAGCAGCAACGCCGTGGCGATGGCGAGGAGGCTGCGATTCACTCCTTGGCCCCCTGTGCCTCGGTGGTGATGCGCAGCTGCACTTCGTCGGCGATGTTGGGCAGGAAGGCGTCCAGGCCGAACTCGCTGCGGCGGATGACCGCGGTGGCATTGAAGCCGATCGTGGGCACCTTGCGGCTGGGATGCTCGCCGACCTTGTTGAGGGTGGCATCGAGCACGACCGGGCGGGTGACCCCGTGCAGGGTCAGCTCGCCGCTGATCTTCAGCCGACCGGTGCCCTGCGCGGCGACGGAGGTGCTGCGGAAGCTGGCCTGCGGGAACTTCGCGACGTCGAACAGCTTGTCACTCTTGACGATCTCGTCGAGCTTTGGGACGTGGGTGACCAGCTCGGCCAGGGGCAGTTCCACCTGCACCTGCGATGCCGTGGGCTTTGCCGCGTCGTAGATGAGGGTGCCGCTGCTGATTGCCGCGCGGCCGGTCGGGAAGGAGAAGCCGTTGTGGTTCCAGGTGAACAGCACATCGGTGTGGGTCGGGTCGAGCTGGTAGGTCACCGGTGCGGCGATCGCCACGGCGGGCGCGGTGGCGGCGGTGAGCAGGGTCAACAGCAGGGCAGTACGCATGGGCGGTTCTCTGGGAAGTGGCGCGCAGTCGCCCGCGGCGTCGCGAAGAGGCCGTGCGGGACGTGCATCGCAGGGAGGGCGGCGGCGACCCGGCGTGCTGGCCGCCGCCGGTAATTACGGGGCGACGGCCACTGACGCTGTCGTCCCCGGAGCAGCGGGTGCGGCCGCGCTGGCTGCATACGGATCCGGTTCGGCGATCAGCCCATCGAGCAGGCTGTTGAAGCGGGTCACATAGTCCTGGTGATACTCGCCCGTGACCGTGCCGGTGTAGCCGGTGTAGATTTCGCGCACCTTGCCGTCGCGGCCGATGATGATGGTGGTGGGGAAGGCGGCCATGTAGTTCAGGCCCTTCAGCTTCTCGGTCGCGACCTTCTTGTCGGCGATGCCGCCGAACACGATGTCGTAGCGGATGTCGAAGTAGTCCTTGAACGTGGTCAGGGTCTTCTTGAAGTAGTCGTAGTTGTCTTCCTGCTCGAAGGCCACTGCCACCGCCTCCACGCCGCGGTGCTGGTTCTGCCTGAACCACGGTGCCAGGAAGTAGGTCTGGTCGGTGCAGTTCGGGCACCAGGTGCCGATCACTTCGACGATCACCACCTTGCCGCGGTACTTGTCGTCCTGCAGCGAGACCTGTCTGCCCTGCAGATCAGGGAAGCTGAAATCAATGCGGTCCTGGCCATCCTTGAGGAAGGTGAGCTTGTACGGATCGGGCAGCTCCACCTTGTCGCTCTTCTCGGCCTCGAACTTGACCACGTTGTAGATGCCGCTGCCGAACGCGCCCTGGATGTTGCCGTCTTCATCGATCGTGCCGCGGATCAGCAGCGGGCTGGGCCCACTGAAGCCGGACAGGTAGAAGCGGGTGCCCTGCACGGTGCCTTCCAGCTCGCGGGTATCGCCGACCACGGTCATGAACACGCCGGAGAGGCGGTTGCCCTCCTGCTTGAGCAGCGCCACCTGATTACGCTTGTCCTGGCGGGCGGCCTTGTCGATGGTCTGCACGGCCCATTTGCCGCTGAGGTCCGCCGCCGGTGCCTCGTCCTGGCCGGGTTTGACGAAGCGCCACGCCGCGCCCTGTTCGGCGGTGAAGGCGAGGTTGCGCGCACCGTTGCGGCTGGGCACCAGGTCCTTGTACTGACCGACGAGGTGCTTTCCATCCGCGGAGACCTTGCCTTCCAGCACGGCGTCGTAGGTATTCATCCGCACCGAGAACGTCCCGTCATCACGTGGGGTGACCTTGAACCTGTCCGTGCGCGAGCCGTTGAGCAGGGTGAAGGTCGCGTCCTGCGCACGCTTGCCCTTTACTTCGAAGTTGAAGGGAATGGGATCGCCATCGATATTGAATTCGCCGCGCCACACGCCTTCGGCAGGAAACGGCCCCTTGGCCGCGGCAGGCGCGGAACCGGCGAAAGACAGGCTTGAGGCGAGGAACAGGGCCGCGACGACGCGACCGGATAATGCCAGTGTCATGAGTGTGCTTCCAGATAATCCCCTTGGTCGCGCCAAGTCGCCGGCGATGCAGCCCCCGTTCCACTGCATCCGCTGATGGCCATCCCTGGCCGGTCCTGAGCCATCCATGGCGTGACAGGATTATTGCCACGTGAATGTCGTAAAAGTTCAGCGCGGCTTGGAACACCTTCTCATCACCATATTCTGCGGCGCGACGATGGCAGGCTGATAACCGTTTTGATATCAGCGCCGGTTTGCTGCTGGCGCCGACATCGGAGACCCATCGGGCGATGATGCCATCGCGTCCACACCGTCTTGTTTTCAGCGTCTCGCGTATTTCACGACTGCAAGCGCAGCCTGCCGGTGCGAGCTGCGTCCGCAGCGCATGAAAAGGAGTGCCATACGCTATGAATACCCGAGGCGATTACGCCCACCCAGAGCCCGTCGCTGCGGCGACCGTGGCCGTGGTCACCCCACCGCCGGTGGTGGATCTTCCGCGCGACAGCGCTGTGTCATGGGGTGCCATCCTGGCCGGTGCGATCGCCGCGGCGGCGCTCTCGCTGATTCTGGTGATACTCGGTGTAGGCTTGGGCCTTTCATCGGTGTCGCCGTGGTCGTTCGAGGGTGTGACGGCCGAGACGTTCGGCTGGTCCAGCATCGCCTGGTTGACCTTTACCGCCATCGCCGCGTCCGGTCTGGGTGGCTATCTGGCGGGGCGCCTGCGCACGAAGTGGAGCAACATCCACGGTGACGAGACCTACTTCCGCGACACCGCGCATGGTTTCGTCTCGTGGGCGGTGGCCACGCTGCTCACGGCCGCGCTGCTGACCTCGGCGATTGGCGGCATCCTCGGCGCGGGTGCCAAGGTGGCCGGTGCTACCGCAGGCGCCGCCGCCTCGACGGCAGGCGGTATCGCCGCAGCCGGTGCAGGTTCGGCTGCGATGGGCAACGACCAGGGTGACGTGCAGTACTGGGTGGATTCGCTGTTCCGGGCCAGCCCGACCGCTGCGCAGCCCGCGCCGCCGGCCGGTCCGGCCGATCCGGCTGCACCGCCCGCACCACCCGCACCACCCGCAAACGGCGCAGTGCCGCCGCCGCGTCCGATGCCCGGTGCCGACCGTCGCCCGGACAGCCGTGAGGTCCGTACCGAGGTCAACCGCATCATCGTCAACAGCCTGAAGTCCGACACCATGGATCCGGCCGATACGCAGTATCTGAGCCAGCTGGTGGCGGCGCAGACCGGCATGACCCAGGCCGAGGCACAGGCCCGCGTGACCGATGTCCAGACCCGCCTGCGTGCTGCGCTGGACAACGCCAAGGAGCAGGCCAAGCAGGCCGCAGACGATGCCCGCAAGGCCACCGCCTACGCCGCGCTCTGGCTGTTCATCACGCTGCTGATCGGTGCCTTCATCGCCAGCCTGAGTGCCACCTGGGGCGGCCGCCGCCGCGACCTGTGATCCTGACCACCTCAAGGGAGGAAACACCATGAAGTACATTCTGCTGTGGATGCTCGGCATTCCGATTCCGCTGCTGCTCCTGTTCGCGCTGCTGCGCTGACCGCTCCACCATCAGGCCGCCTCCGGGCGGCCTGATGCGTTGTGGCGGCGTGCCGTTGCGGGCTGCTGGACGCGCGCCGGACTGGCAGTATCTGAACGAGTCAGGGAGGTGCAGAGAGCCTTCACGCCGCTGGCATCCATTGTCATGCCCAATCTTCCTGAATTCATTTAAGCTTTGAAAATTGCGGCCCCCATTCATATCGGTGATGGGTCGCCAGCCCATCCGGGGGTTTCCCTTCTCTCTCAGGACCTTTTCCATGGCGGCTTTGCAGCAGCGCACGATCGATCTCATCCGCAGCCACCAGGAGCCCCTGCTTGCTGCATGGGCCGGCAATCTGGCCGGTTCCAGCCAGGCACAGGACGGCCGCCTTTCCTCGCGCGAGCTGGACAGCCAGGTCCGCGAGTTCTGGCGCCTGTTCCTGGACGCACTGTCGGCCACGGACGTCAGCTCCGTCGCGCGGGCAGAGTGGCAGGACATCCGCCGTTTCCTGGAGGAACTGTCGCGCGAGCGCGTCCTGAAGGGATTCAATTCCTCGGAAACCGCCAGCTTCATCTTCTCGCTGAAGCGCCCGCTGTTCGAGGTGATCCAGCAGGGCTACGCGAATGATCCGGCACTGCTGGGCGACCAGCTGTGGGCGATCTCCGAACTGATCGATCAGCTGGGGCTGTACACGGTTACCGCGTTCCAGAAAACCCGCGAAGACGTGATCCAGCGCCAGCAGGAAGAAATGCTCGAGCTGTCCACGCCGGTGGTGAAGCTTTGGGAGGGCGTGCTGGCGCTGCCGATGATCGGCACGCTGGATTCGCAGCGCACCCAGGTGGTCATGGAGTCGCTGCTGCAGCGCATCGTGGATACCGGGTCTGAAATCGCGATCATCGATATCACCGGCGTCCCCACCGTGGATACGCTGGTGGCCCAGCACCTGCTGAAGACCGTCACCGCCATCCGCCTGATGGGCGCCGATGCGATCATCAGCGGCGTGCGCCCGCAGATCGCCCAGACCATCGTGCACCTGGGGCTGGACCTCAATGGCATCGTGACCAAGGCCAATCTGGCCGACGCACTGGCGCTGGCGCTCAAGCGCACCGGCCAGACCGTCACCCGGACCGCCCGCTGAGATGGAGCGTATTCCGATCCTGCAGATGGGCGATCTGCTGCTGGTGACCATCCAGGTGGACATGCATGACCAGCTTGCGCTGACCCTGCAGGACGACCTCACTGAAAAGATCCGCAGCACCTCCGCGCGCGGTGTGCTGATCGACATTTCCGCACTGGATATCGTCGATTCGTTCATCGGCCGCATGATCGCCACCATTTCGTCGCTGGCCCGGATCATGGATGCCACCACGGTGGTGGTCGGCATGCAGCCTGCGGTCGCGATCACGCTGGTCGAGCTGGGCCTCACTCTAAGTGGCGTGCGCACCGCGCTCAATGTGGAGCGGGGCATGAAGCTGTTGCAGCGCACTGACGACGACGAAGCCAGCTCATGACGGCGTCCAGTGGTTCGCTGCCGATCCGCATCGAGCAGGATGTGGTGCTGGCCCGCCAGGCCGCACGTCAGATCTGCGTGGCCTGCAAGCTGCGCTTGATCGACCAGACCAAGCTGGTGACCGCCGCCAGTGAACTGGCCCGCAATGCCGTCATCTACGGTGGCGGCGGGACCATGGACTGGGACGTGGTCGAGAAGGGATTGCGCAAGGGCGTACGGCTGGTCTTCGCCGACAACGGCCCGGGCATTCCGGATGTCGCACAGGCCCTGACGGACGGCTGGTCGTCCGGCTCCGGCATGGGCCTGGGCCTGTCCGGTTCGCGCCGGCTGGTGGATGAGTTCGAACTGGAGAGTGCACCGGGGCAGGGTACCCGTATCACGATCACCAAATGGAGCTGAACTTCGGCGGCCGGGTGACGCGGATCGTGGTGGTCGAGGAATCCTCACAGGTCGGGCAGGCCCGGCGCGAAGCCCTGGCGCTGGCCGATCTGATCGGCCTGGATGAAATGGACGCCGGCCGGGCGGCGTTGGTGGCGACGGAGATGGCGACCAATGTGCTCAAGCATGGGCGTGGTGGACGCATGTACCTGTCCGAGGTCTGTGGCCGCGGCGGCAACGGTGTGGAGCTGTGCACCGTGGACACCGGTCCGGGCTTCTCCCTGGCCGAGTGCCTGCCGGACGGCTACTCGACCGGGGGCACGCAAGGGCTGGGGCTGGGTGCGATCCAGCGCCAGGCCACCGTGTTGGATGCCTGGTGCGACGGCAAAGGCGCGGTCGTGGTGGCGCGGATCTACGCCAGTCGTGCGCCTGGCGATATCGACGTGCCCTACGGTGCACTGCGCATCCCCATGCGCCACGAGCTGGCCTGTGGCGATGCCTGGCATCTGCGCGCCGATGGACAGACCGTGGCGGTCACCGTGATCGATGGGCTGGGGCATGGATTGCCCGCCGCGGATGCAGCACAGGCCGGTGTGAATGCCGTCGCAGAATCGTCTGCTGTTGGCGCGCCGGCGTTGATCGGCGTCCTGCATTCAAGCATGTCGGGCACCCGCGGCGGTGCGGCAGCGGTCGCCTGCGTGGACGTGGCGAGTGCCCAGATGGAGTTCGCCGGCATCGGTAACATTGCCGCCAGTCTGTGCGAGCCCACCGGCTCACGCGGGTTGGCCTCGCACCCGGGCATCGTCGGGGTGCAGTACCGCAAGACACAACCATTCCATTTTCACGCGGCGGCAGGCACGCTGCTGGTCATGCACAGTGATGGACTGCAGGCGCGCTGGAGCCTGCGCGACTACCCCGGCCTGTTCCACCGCCACCCGGCCTTGATCGTGGCGGTGCTGCACCGTGATTTCGATCGTGGCCGGGATGACGCCGGCATCGTTGCCCTGCGTCTTGGAGACCTGCATTGAGCGCCACCCCCCACGACCAGGAGCTGCAACGGCTGCGCCTGGAAGCCGATGCGCTGCGCGCTGAACTGGATGAAACCAACCAGGGTGTGCTGGCGCTCTATGCCGAGCTGGACGAGCAGGCCGAGCAGCTGCGCGAGGTCTCCGAGCTGAAGAGCCGGTTCCTGTCCTACATGAGCCATGAGTTCCGCACGCCGTTGGGCTCGATCCTGAGCATGACGCGGCTGTTGGAGGATGGCATGGACGGGCCGCTGACCGAGGAGCAGCGCCGGCAGGTGCGCTTCATCAGTACCTCGACCAGCGAACTGCGCGAGATGGTGGACGACCTGCTCGACCTGGCCAAGATCGAGGCGGGGCGGATCACCATCTCGCCCGCCTGGTTCGACCTGATGGACCTGTTCTCGGCGCTGCGCGGCATGTTCCGCCCCTTGGTGGAAGGCAACCAGGTGGACCTGCTGTTCGAGGATCCGCCGGTCATGCCGATGCTGTACACCGATGACAAGAAGCTGGCGCAGATCCTGCGCAACTTCATTTCCAATGCGCTGAAGTTCACGCCCAGCGGTCAGGTGATCGTATCGACACAGCTGGAGGGTGAGAACGCGGTGCGCTTCAGTGTCCGCGATACCGGCATCGGCATCCCGGCGGAGCTGCAGTCGACCCTGTTCGAGGATTTCGTGCAGGTCGATACGCCGCTGCAGAAGCGCCTGCGCGGTACCGGCCTCGGGCTGTCGCTGTGCAAGCGCTTCGCCGAGCTGCTCGGTGGCCATGTCGGCGTGGAAAGCGAGATCGGCACCGGCTCGAATTTCTACGTAGTGCTGCCGCTGACCCTGGCCACGGAGGCCGTGAATGCCGATTCCTGATCGCATCCTTGTCGTGGATGACAACGTGGCAACCCGTTACGCGGTGCGCCGCGTGCTGGAGCACCACGGGTTCCATGTCGAGGAAGCCGGTACCGGCGGTGAGGGCCTGGCGCGGCTGGCCGAGCATGATTTCGGCGCGCTGGTGCTGGATGTGAACCTGCCGGACATGAGCGGCTTCGATGTAGTCCGCCAACTACGCGAAGACCCCCGCCTGCAGTTGCTGCCCGTGGTGCATGTCTCCGCGGCGTCGATCGCCACCGGCGACATGATCACCGGCCTCAACGCCGGTGCGGATGGCTATCTGATCCATCCGGTCGATCCGGATGTGCTGCTGGCGACGCTGCGCAGCCTGCTGCGCGCCCGCCGCGCTGAAGAGGCGCTGCGCGAGACGGAAGCGCGCTTCCGCGAGATCTACCGCCACATCAATGCCCCGATCGCGGTACTGGATGCGTCGCTCAACGCCCACGATGCCAACGATGCCTTCACCCGCCTGCTGGGCCAGCAGGCGGGACCTGGTCAACTCGAGCAGCTGCTGCAGGATCAGGTCGCTCCCCTCAGTGCGTTGAAAGTGGCGTTGGCCGAAGGTGAGCGCTGGCAGGGAACCTTCAGCCTTCGCGTCGGCGGGACGATCCGCATGACCGAATGGCGGGTGACGCCGTACCAGGCCGCCGGGCAGGGACTCGTACACATCGAGGACACCACCGAACAGCATGCGCGTGCGAACGAGCAGCGGCAGGAACTGGAGAGTGCGACCTCCGAGCTCGCCTTCCAGATCGCCGAGCGCGAGCGCACCGAAATCGAATTGATGCAGGCGCAGAAAATGGATGCGCTGGGCCAGCTCACCGGCGGCATTGCGCACGATTTCAACAATCTGCTGACCACGATCATCTCCGGGCTGGACATGATCGAGATCGCCGCGTCCAGCGGCAAATGGGACAAGGCGTCCCGCTATGTCGAGATCGCCACGGGCTCGGCGCACCGTGCGGCCGCGCTGACCCAGCGCATGCTGGCGTTTGCCCGCAAGCAGCCGCTCGATCCGCAGACCTTCGATGTCGTGTCGCGGGTGCGCTCGCTGGAAGACATGCTGCAGCGATCGATCGGTGAGAACATCGAACTCGAGCTGGAGCTGGGTCTTGAACCGCTGATCGCGGTCGCCGACCCGAACCAGTTCGAGAACGTGATCCTCAACCTGGTGATCAATGCCCGCGATGCGCTGGCCGGCCAAGGCCTGATCCGCATCCGCGCCGGGCGTGTCGAGATTGAGCGGGACCATGAGCTGGCGCCGGGTCACTACGTTACGGTGACCGTGCTCGACAACGGCGTGGGCATACCCGCAGAGTTGCTGACCAAGGTGTTCGAGCCGTTCTTCACCACCAAGCCGCAGGGCGAGGGAACCGGGCTGGGGCTGTCGATGACCTACGGGTTCGCACGCCAGTCCGGTGGCAGTGCGCGCATCGCCAGCGAGCGTGGCGAAGGCACCGAGATCGAACTCCTGCTGCCCGAGGGGCATCTGCAGCCTGCGGAACAGACACCTGTCACCCAGGGGCAGCTGCCCCGTGGCAGCGCCGAGCGCATCCTGCTGGTCGACGATACCGACTCGGTGCGCATGATGGTGCGCGAGATGCTGGTCGAGGCCGGGTATCAGGTCGTCGAGGCCATCAACGCACAGCAGGCCCTGCTGGAGCTGCATTCGGACCGCGAGCTGGACCTGCTGCTGTCCGATGTGGGCCTGCCGGGCATGAACGGACGTGAGCTCGCCGATGCGGCACGCGTGCTGCGGCCCCATCTGCCGGTGCTGTTCGTGACCGGCTATACGGAGAGTGCAGCCGTCCGCAATGAGTTCCTGGGGCAGGGCATGTCATTGTTGCCCAAGCCGTTCAGCGTGAACGAGCTGCTTCGGGGCGTGCGGCAGATGTTCAACCCGGCCTGAGCCGGCGGCCCGCTGGCATGGGTACAATCCCCCGACGTCTCCGGGGGAAACCGCCATGTCGCCACCCGCCATCGGCCCTGCCGCCCGCGCACTGGCAGACCGTGAGTGCAGGGCCATCGCCGATGCGCTGGCGCTCCAGCCGGATGTCCACGATGCCGTGCATCGTGCACGCAAGACGATACGCCGCCTTCGCGCGCTGCTCGCCGTGCTGGAGAGCAGCGAACTTGAGACCGCCCGGACTGACGCGGCCCTGCGTCGGCTCGGGCAGGGATTGTCGGCATTGCGCGATGCACATGTGGTGGTGGAGACCTGCCAGCACCTCGCCGCGCAGCATCCCGCCCGGCCGTGGGAGGAGGTGTGCAGGCGGCTGACGGCGCGGCGCGACGTACTCCTCGCCCGGGCGCTGGCGCGGGACCCGGCCTTCGCACGCCGTCAGGCGGCACTGGTGCGTATCGCGGGCGACCTCCAGGCGCAGCCATGGGACGCGCTGAGAGCGCGTGATCTCCGCAAGGGTCTGGCGCGCAGCGAACGTCGTACCGCCAAGGCGGAGAAGCGCGCCGCCCATACCGGGGATCCGGAGGACCTGCATCGCTGGCGGCGCAGAGTGCGTCGCCTGCGGATGCAGTTGGAGGCGCTGCCCGCGCTGGACAGTGCGCTTGCGGCCTCGATCAAACGGAAAGGACCGGGCCACCAGGCGCGCGCCCTGCATGCGCTGGGCGATCAGCTTGGCAGGCAGCAGGACCAGCGGATGGTCCGCAACCTCGTGCGGGTGATGCCGGGCGTGCCGGAACGGCGTGCCCTGCTTGCGCAGATCGATGCCGCACTGGCCGCTGTGCCCGGCTGAGCGGCGCAGGCGCAGCGCTCAGGCCCCCGCGACGCTACGCAGGCCGGCATGGCCGGCTGTCCTGGGCGGTTTGTACTCGCAGCGCGGATACCCCGAGCACGACTGGAACGCGCCATACGGCCCGCTGCGCGGCACGATCACGCCCACCTTGCAGGCCGGGCACGCCTGCTCGTGGATCGTCTCGCCGGCCATCGAGGTCACCCGCACCGCGCCGTCGTTGACCAGCTCGCTCAGGAAGGCGGAGCGGCGGCCCTGCACGGTGAACATCGCCACCGAGCGGCGCGCACGCGTCAGCGCGACATAGAACAGGCGGCGCTCCTCGCCGAGCGGATAGGGATCGCTGTCCGGCATCGCCAAGGTCAGGACCGGGTCATCGGCGCGGGTGTTGGGGAAGCGGCGATCCAGCATGCCGGGCAGGATCACGTAGTCCGCCTCGGCCCCCTTGGAGCGGTGCGCGGTGAGGAAGCTGACCTCCATGAGCTGCCCATGGCGGGCGCGCCACGTGGCCGGCAGCAGGGCGCGGTCGGCGTTGTAGCGGCCGAGCACGAAGACGCTGACCTTGCCGTCGCGGCCCGGCGGTACCTGGCCGCTCAGCAACTGCTGGTGCAGCTGCTGCAGATACTGCTCGACCGCGCCGGCCAGCCGATCGCGCGAGGCAACCTGGAAGGCCTGCAGCACCGCGCCATACGCGGGCGTGACCGAGTGGACGTCCTTGGGGATCTGGGCGGGATTGCGTGACACGAAGGCACTGGAGACATCACACAGCGCCTGCGGGCAGCGGAAGGTCTGCTCGAGCTTGAGCACCTGGCCCTGTCCGAACCACGCCACGAAACCCGTCATCATCGACACGTCGGCACCGGCGAACCGGTTGATCGACTGCCAGTCATCGCCGACCGCGAACAGATGCCTGCCCGGTGCCTGCACCAGCGCACGGCACAGCCGCGCGCGGGCCCGCGAGGCATCCTGGAATTCGTCGGCCATCACCAGGTCGAACGGGGCCACGTAGCGTCCCTGTTCGAGGTGTTCGGCGGCCTGGTTGAGCATGTCCTCGAAGTCGATGCCGCCTTCGGCGACCAGCGCATCGTCCCAGCCCTCCAGGATCGGAAGGATCAGTTCGAGGAAGAGGCGGTAACGGTGCTTGAAATGATCGTCGGGCAGGCGGCGCAGGCGCTCGACCATGTCCTGCATGTCCAGCCCGTTGCTCTTGGCGTGGCTGATGAAGGTGCGCACCAGGCCGATCAGTTCCGTATCCGGCATCGGCGTCGCGCCGCCTTCGGGCAACGCGCGGTCCGGGTTCGGATCGAGCACGACACCGTGCCGTGACAGCGCCTCGCCCAGCCGCACGAACAGTTCGCCGGTACGCAGCTGGTGAGAGGTGGTTTCGATCCGCTCGTTGCCGTGACGGGTGCCTTGGCGGCCCTCGTGATGCGCCGGCGCACGGCCGTGAAGGTCCGGGGCGAGGTGATCGTGATGCAGCGCAATGCCTGGATAGTGGAAATCCGGGCGGTACTGGCGGTACTCGTCCGTCCCGGCATCGAATGTGTCGCGTCGCGCATAGACGTACTCCACGCCGCTGTAGAACAGCCAGTCGGCGATCACGCACTCCTCGATGCTGCGCGCGCGCTCGCCGCGCAGCGTCCGCACGTACCCCTGGCCGTCCTTGTCCCATTCCTCGGCGTCCAGCGCACCGCCGATGACGGGCAGATCGCGGCCGAACACCAACCGGAACATGTCCCACTGCGTTCGGAAATGCAGGGAGCGGTCTTTCAGCGCATCGATGATCTCGGCCAGCCGATGGAAGCCCTGCGTCGCGTCCACCGCCCAGTCCGGCACCTGCGGCATGCGCCCGGTCGCCTGGGCGATGATGTGCCGGCCCAACGCATGGAACGTGCGTGCTTCCACCCGCACCCCATCCAGGCCGACGCGCGCGAAGGCCCGGTCGGCACGCGCCTGCAGTTCGGCCGCGGCATCCTTGTTGAAGGCGAGCATGACGATACGTTCGGGTGCGACCAGGCCGCGTTCGATGGCGTAGGCCGCCTTGGCGACCATGGTCGAGGTCTTGCCCGAGCCGGCCGCGGCCACCACCTGGACGCGGTTGTCGAAGCAGATCACCGCGCGGGCCTGCTCATCGGTGAGGGGGCGGCTTTCGACACGGTCCAGCAGCGGGCGGCTGGCGACCCGCTCGCGCGCCTGATGGGCTTCATTGCGGCGCGCCCACATCGCTGGCCAATCGGCCAGCCACAGCATCAGCGCTTCCTCGATCACCGAGGGGTCGCCCTCCAGTTCGCTGCGCAAACCGGCGTCATCGAACACCGCCCACAGCGCTTCTTCATCGAGCGGCAGGCTGGGGCGCGCCTGCAGCAGGGCCTGCTGCTGCTCGTGGGTCAGCCACAGCGACTCCTCGTCGGCGAGATCGGTGGCGGTCTGCACCTGCGTGAGCCAGCGCTGGATCGCGGCGTGGGCCTGCCCGAACAGGGCGACATGGTCACGCTGGCGCTGCGCTCCACGCTGCGCGTCCAGTGCCGCCACCAAGCCGCGCGCGGACGCCGCTGAAAGGCCGCCGAGCGTCAACGGGGCGTGGCCCTCGCGATGCAGGGTGAGGCGCGCCCAGGGCAGGCGCGGGTGCACCTGCAGCGCGTCCAGCGGCGCGTGATAGACCTGACCGTCGACGGTCAGGACCAGCTGTTCGTCTGCCAGGCGCAGCTGCCAGTGCGGCGATCGCGTCAGGCGTTGACCCCAGTGGCTCGGGGCCCATTCGTACGTCATCGGTGTTTCCAGGTGCGGCCCTCGTGGCGGCCGTGGCCGGGGCAGCACGAGTGGCGCGGTGTGAGCGGACACCCATGATAGGGGAAATAAAAAAAATCCCCGCGCGCTTACTGCTGCAGCACCGGCGCGCTGCGCGAGCGGCGGTCCACCAGCATCGCCACGCCCCACAGCAGCAGGCCACCCAGCGCGGTCGCCGCACCGACGTAGCCGGTCACGGCCGGGCTGAAGCCGGCGCCGATGGCCATGCCACCGAACCACGGGCCGAGCGCATTGGCGGTATTGAAGGCCGCATGGTTGGAGGCCGCGGCCAGCGTCTGCGCTTCACCGGCGACATCCATCAGGCGGGTCTGCAATACGGCCGCCAGTGCGCCCATGGTGCCGACCGCGATGATCATCGGGAACACGCTCCACACCGACTGCGCGGCGATCGGGAAAGCCAGCAGCACGATGATCGACCAGACCAGCACCACGGCCGCCGCGCGGAACTGGAAGCGGTCCACCAGCCAACCACCGGCCACGTTGCCGATGATCGCGCCGACGCCGAAGATGCCCACGGCCAGCGGCATCCACGATTCGGCCAGGCCGGTGACCTGCACCAGGGTCGGGGCGAGGTAGGTGAACACGCAGAACATGCCGGCAAAGCCGACCGAGCCGATCGCCAGTGCCAGCCACACCTGGGTGCGGTTGAAGGCGCGCAGCTCGCGCATCGGCGAGGTCCGGACTTCATCCGGATCGGGCAGCAGGAAGCGCGCGATCATCGCCACGGTGGCGATCGCCAGCACGCTGACCAGGGCGAACGCGGTGCGCCAGCTGACCTGCTGGCCGAGCCAGGTGGTCAGCGGATTGCCGACCAGGATCGCGACCGACAGGCCGAGCAGCACCTTCGATACCGCCGCGCCGCGCTGGGCGGGCGGACTGATCGCGGCGGCCACCAGCATCGCCACGCCGAAGTAGGCGCCGTGCGGCAGGCCGGCGACGAAGCGCGCGAGCAGCATCGTGCCGTAGTTCGGCGCCAGTGCGCTGGCCAGGTTGCCGATCGCGTAGAAGCCCATCAGGGCGAGCAGCAGGCTGCGCCGGGCGAAACCGGCACCGGCGAAGGCAAGCACCGGCGCACCGACCACCACGCCGATGGCGTAGGCGCTGATCAGGTGGCCGACCTGGGTCTCGCTGATCGACAGCCCACGGCTGATCTCCAGCATCAGTCCCATGCTGGCGAACTCGCTGGTGCCGATGGCAAAGCCGCCCAGCGACAAGGCCAGCAGGATCAGGGTGCGCTCGCGCGGCGAGAGCCGGGCGGCCAGGGAAACGGGGGAGGAGCTCATGCGGGCAGGACGTGACCAGAAGGCGGCCGCCTATTGTACTGCTGCGGCGCAACATACTGCCGACCCCTGCGCTGGGATGCTGTGGTGCGTGAAGGTCGTGATCTCCCACAGGCCCTGTCGGCGCAGCGCCATGATGCAGGGTAGCCCTGACATATCCGCCCGTGTACAGTCCGGGCGATGGGTCCGGCTACGCCGTGTTCACGTCCGAACGGCAAGGATCACCCCCCCGCTGCTGTCGCTGGAAACAGGCGCGTAGCGAGGGGGGCGTTGTTGTGGCGACGCGACGACGGGGCGTATGCACGACGAAGTGAAAGAAACGCGTACGGTGCGACCCAGGCGCCGGCGCAGGCCGTAGCGCCCTGTGGGGCGCGTCATGGAGGATAGGGTTTGTCCACGCAGAAGATTGTTGTTCCCGCCGTCGTCATCGTGTTGACCGTGATTGCCGGCTACTGCCTTGCCGGGTATCTCACCTTGTTGTTGCTGGGCCTGGATACCGGGCTGTTCAAGTGGAACACCTATCTGCAGTACCTGCAGGCACTGGATCAGCCCGTCGTGGCGCCGTACGTGACCAAGATCAAGCTGGCCGGCGTGGTCGGTTTCGGGCTTCCGCTGCTGCTGTCCCTGGTGGCGATGTTCCTGATGTTCCGGTCGAAGAAGACCTCGCTGCACGGTGACGCGCGCTTTGCCCAGGCTGCGGACCTGGCCAGGCACGGGCTGTTCAAGAAGACCGGCAACGGCATCGTGGTGGGCCGCTTCGGCGGCAAGCTGGTGCGCCTGAGTGGCCAGCAGTTCGTGATCCTGGCCGCCCCGACCCGCTCGGGCAAGGGCGTGGGCGTGGTCATCCCCAACCTGCTCGAGTACGACGAGTCGGTGGTGGTGCTGGACATCAAGCAGGAAAACTTCGACCTGACCAGCGGCTGGCGTGCCAGCCAGGGCCAAGAGGTGTTCCTGTTCAATCCTTTCGCCGAAGACCGCCGTACCCATCGCTGGAACCCGCTGAGCTATGTTTCCGACGACCCGGCCTTCCGCGTCTCCGAGCTGATGAGCATCGCCGCGATGCTGTATCCGGACGGATCGGACGATCAGAAATTCTGGGTCAGCCAGGCGCGCAACGCGTTCATGGCCTTCAGCCTGTACCTGTTCGAGAACCGCGACGATGCGCGCAGCAACGGCTTCCCCGGCGAGGCGCAGGACATGCCCACCCTGGGCGCGCTGTTCCGCCTGTCCACCGGCGATGGCAGCGACCTCCGGAAGTACCTGCAACGCCTGGCCAGCCAGACCTACCTGAGTGGCAACGCCAAGTCGGCCTTCGCCAACCTGCTGTCCCAGGCCGATGAGACGTTCGCTTCGATCATGGGCACCTTCAAGGAGCCACTCAACGCCTGGATCAACCCGGTGCTGGACAAGGCCACCAGCGGCAACGACTTCCTGCTGACCGACCTGCGCAAGAAGAAGATGACCATCTATATCGGCATCCAGCCCAACAAGCTGGCCGAAAGCCGCCTGATCATCAACCTGTTCTTCAGCCAGATCATCAACCTCAACACCAAGGAACTGCCCAAGTCCAACCCGGACCTGAAGTACCAGTGCCTGCTGTTGATGGATGAATTCACTGCGATCGGCAAGGTCGACATCATTGCCTCGGCGGTGTCCTACATGGCCGGCTACAACGTGCGCCTGCTGCCGATCATCCAGAGCATGGCCCAGCTCGATGCCACCTATGGCCGGGATGTGTCGCGCACCATCATCACCAACCACGCCCTGCAGATCCTGTACGCGCCGCGGGAGCAGCAGGATGCCAACGACTACTCGGAGATGCTCGGCTACACGACCATCCGCAGGAAGAACGTCACCCACGCCCGCGAGAAGACCCATAGTTTCACCGAGGAGCGACGCGCGCTGATGCTGCCGCAGGAGCTCAAGGCAATGGGCAACGATCACGAGGTGTTCCTGTACGAGGGCATCCCGCACCCGGTGAAATGCGACAAGATCAAGTACTACAAGGATCGCTACTTCACCTCGCGCCTGCTGCCGAAGACGTCCGTCCCGAACCTCAATATCTGATCAGCTTGGCATCAATTGTGTGATGCACGTCAAAGAAGTGACGTTTGAAAACGTTTTTTTGCTCGTGATTTGACGCGGAATTGACGCTCGCCTGTGGCATCGTGTTCATGATGGTGAGCTGCTTTCGTCGTCGTTTTTGTCTGGCATGCGACGCGGAAGCCGAGCATCGAATCGTTGCAGGGAAGTCATGGACGGCATTGTTGAAGTGATGTGGATGTGGGGCGATGGGGCCGGGCAGTACGCCCGGGGCGCCTGCACATCGGTACGTGCAGCCACGGGCTGCACAAGCGGGCGGGGGCCGATCGCAGTAGTCCAGGATGTTTCATCACTCCATCTGCCATAGCCAACTGCGTCCGGGTCTTCCACCCGGTCCAGTGAGTTGCTGCCAGTCAATCGAATCAAGCCGCGTTACGTACGTCATAGGGAAGTCCGTATGAAGCAAGCGTATCTGTCACAGGGATTCATCGTCGCCGCCGCCGCACTGATGCTGGCCGGCTGCGCCACCAAGCCGGCCCCGGATATCGGCGGCCGCTGGAAGCCGGTCAACCGCTTCGCCAGCACCACCATGGAAATTCCGCTGTACACCAGTTACGTGTACCAGGCCACGCCGATGGACGGCACGCTGAAGACCATGCTGGAACGCTGGGCCAAGGATTCGGGCATGACCCTGGATTACCGGATCAGCTCGGACTACACGCTCTACGGTGCCGTCTCCGGCATCGGGACCACCAATCCACAGCAGGCGATGGTCGACCTCAGCTCCGCCTATGCGGCGCAGGGCGTGTCGGTGTCCATCGTCGGCAATCAGATTGTCGTGCAGGCCGCTGCGTCGCCCACCGTTTCGGCGGCTGCGGCCGACGCGTCCAGCGGCAGCTGACGCGGGTCGAGTATCGGTAAACGTGATGCTCCCCGCGTACCGCGCAGGGGTGCCGCGCCCATTGACGTTCCAGTAGTACGGATGAACCCATGTTCCGAAAGAAGGAAACAGGCAGTAGCCAGAAGGTCGACCAGGCGGTCGCCAAAGCGGTGAGCTACGAGCTGACCGTGGCCGACATGGCACGCCGCAGCGAGCGCCGCGCATGGTGGGTGGCCACGGCCTCGCTGGTGATGTCGCTGGCCCTGGCCGGCGGCTATTACTACATGCTGCCGCTGAAGGAGAAGGTACCGTTCCTGGTGATGGCCGATGCCTATACCGGTACGGCGACCGTGGCGCGGCTTACCGGCAACTTCGAAAACCAGTCCATCACCGCCAGCGATGCGATCAACCGCAGCAATGTGGCGCAGTACGTGATGGCGCGGGAGTCCTACGACTTCGCGGTGATGGGGCTGCGCGACTGGCAGTTGGTCTTCGTCATGTCTGATGACCTGGTGGGCGGCTCGCTCAGGGCGCGCTATGCCAACAACAACCCGCAGAGCCCGTTCAACATGTACGGCAAGGAGCGCGCGATCCGGGTCAAGATCCTCAGCATCACGCCGCTGGAGGCGCAGGCCAATGGCGGCTTCCGCGGCGCTTCGGTGCGTATCCAGCGCAGCCTCTACGACAAGACCAAGGCGACCACCACCTATCTGGACAACCAGTTGGTGACGCTGCGCTTCCGCTATGTGCCGAATCTGGCCTTGAACGAACAGGAGCGCATCCTGAATCCGCTCAGTTTCCAGGTGTTCGAGTATCGCGTGGACAACGATTACTCGCGCGGCGTGCCCGGCCCGGACCAGGCCGCATTGCAGCAGCAGGCCGCCCAGGCCCAGCAGATCGCCCAGCAGGGCGTGTACGACCCGAACAACCCGGCGGCAGCGACTATGGTGATCGACCCGACCACCGGGCAGCCGATGGTGGTGCCGGCACCCGGCGCTCCAGGGCAGGCCTATCCGGGCCAACCCGTGCCGGGCCAACCGGTGCAGGGCGTGCCGCCGGTTCCGGGGCAGCAGATCCAGGGCCAGGGGATGCCTGGCCAGGCAATGCCGGGGCAGGCAGTGCCCGGACAGCCGGCAATGACGCCGGCGCAGAACAATTCCACCGGAAGTGCTGATGGAGCAAGCAACCGATGAGTAGTCGAAAAGTCAGAGGGCGCGCATGGGCGTTGGTGTCGATGCTGTCATTGTTGTTCTCCGCGTCCGCGTTCGCGCAGGCAGTGGATTATTACGAGTATGAAAAGGACCGCATCTACCCGGTGCGTACCGGCCTGGGCCTGACCACCCAGATCGAATTGAGCCCGGACGAGAAGATCCTCGACTACAGCACCGGCTTCAGCAGTGGCTGGGAGCTGACCCGTCGCGAGAACGTGTTCTATCTCAAGCCCAAGAACGTCGACGTCGACACCAACATGATGGTGCGCACCGAGACCCATTCCTACATCTTCGAGCTGAAGGTGGTGGCCACCGATTGGCGCCAGCTGGAACAGGCCCGTCGAGCCGGTGTGCAGTACAAGATCGCCTTCAACTATCCGGCCGATACCGAATTCGGCATCGCGCAGGAGGCCGTGAAGGAGGAAGCCAAGCCGCTGCTCAGCACCGAGCTGGCCAAGGATCGGCAGTACAACTTCGATTATTCCTATTCGACCCGGCGGGCCAAGAAGATGGGCTGGCTGGTTCCGGTCAATGCGTATGACGATGGTCGTTTCACCTACCTGCGTCTGCCCAATTCGCCTGAGTTCAAGACCGGCATCTTCCCGGCGGTGTTCGGACGGGATACCGAATACGGTGAAGACTTCGTGGTCAATACGACCGTGGAAGGCAACAACCTGATCGTCCACGGGACCTACCCGTACCTGGTCATCCGCCACGGCGAGTTCGTCGTCGGCCTGCGAAGGAACGTCAAGAAATGAGCCAGAACACTACGCCCGGGAATGATCCGTACGACGGACGTGAGCAGGAGCAGGGGCCGCAGGGCAATGGCCCAGCTGCCGGAGAAACGCATTCGAATCCGTACTTCGGCACGGCGCAACCGGCGCAGACGCCGGACCTGGATGCCGCTGCGCCGCAGCTGCGCTCGGCCGAAGAGCAGCGCCTGAACCGCAAGGCCCTGGCCTTCCTTGCCGGCATCCTGCTGCTTGTGGTGGCCATGGGGTATCTGCTGCTTCGCGGCTCTGGCGACAAAGACGCCAAGCCGGTCACCGGAACGCCGGTCACCTCCACCCCGGAGCTTCCGAATCTGAACCAGGGGGCGCCGGTGGTGCCGGTGGCGCCGGCCGATCCCATCCCGATGCTGCCGCCCTCGGAGGCCAACACGCAGCCGACCCTGGTCCCTCTGCAGTCGCCTGAGCCGATGGGGCCGCGCGTTCCCACGTTGCTGGAGCGTCGCCTTGCCGGCATCGACGGCGCGGCAGCCAATGGCGTTTCCGGTGGCCCGCCCAATGGCCAGAATCCCGCCATCGAGGCTGCTGCGCGCAGCGCGATGATGGCGCAGATGGGGGGGCAACAGCCCGGCGGTCCCGCCAGGCTCCAGCGTGGTCCCGATGTCGAGGACGTATCCAATGCAAGCTTCATCCGCAGCCCGGATGCCTTGCTGGTGCGCGGCACCTATCTGCGCTGCGTACTGGAAACCCGCATCATCACCGACTACGCCGGCTACACGTCGTGCCTGCTGACCGAGCCGGTGTATTCGATCAATGGTCGCAGCCTGCTGCTGCCGAAGGGCTCCAAGATCTATGGCAGCTACGGCGGCCGCCCGACCGGCAAGCGTGTGGAGGTGATCTGGGATCGCATCACCACGCCCAATGGCCTGGACGTGGCCATGTCCAGCCCGGGTATCGATGGGTTGGGCAGTGCGGGCCATCCGGGCCAGTACGACGCCCATTGGGGCGCGCGCATTGGCTCGGCGCTGATGATCAGTCTGATTGCCGACGCCTTCAAGTACGCCGCCGCCGAGAACGGCCCGGAAACCACCACGGTCACCGGCAGCGGTCTGGCCGTACAGTCGCCCTATGAGAGTGCCACCGCGCGGACCATGGAGCGGCTGGCTGGCGAGGCGCTCAGCGAGCGTAGCCCGCCAACCGTGACCATCAACCAGGGCACCGTGCTTGCCGTCTATGTCGCCAAGGATGTCGACTTCTCCGATGTGCTGTCCCAGCGACGTTGATCGAGTGAACTGAATCATGGATGCCGAAGTGGCCCCCCTAGCTCTGGTTTCAAGCGATTTCCTGCGCTATCAGTACGAAGTGCTGGGCATCGCCGAGTACATGAATTCGCCGGAGGTGACGGAAATCTGCATCAACCGTCCCGGCGAGCTGTACCTGGAAACCCGGGCAGGGTGGCAGCGGGTGGAGGTGCCGGGACTGACCTTCGAACGGGCCCGGCAGTTCTGCACTGCAGTGGTGAACGAAAGCAACACCGGCCAGCGCATCACCGATGCCGACCCGGTCGTGTCGTTGACCTTCCCGACGGGTCAGCGCGCCCAGTTCGTGATTCCGCCGGCGTGTGATGCCGGCAAGGTGTCGATCACCATCCGTTTGCCGTCCAAACACACCAAGACGCTCAGCCAGTACAACGAGGACGGTTTCTTCAACCAGATCCTCGAGCAGGACGGCAGCATCAGCGAGCAGGACCGCGAGCTGCTGGAGCTGCGCCAGTCGCGCGATTACGCCGAGTTCTTCCGGCGTGCGGTGATATACCGCAAGAACATCGTGGTGTCCGGCGCCACCGGCAGCGGCAAGACCACCTTCATGAAGGCGCTGGTCAACCACATCCCCGATGAAGAGCGCCTGGTCACCATCGAGGATGCGCGCGAGCTGTTCATCAGCCAGCCCAATGTCGTGCATCTGCTCTACTCCAAGGGCGGGCAGAGCGCCAGCAACGTCACCGCCAAGAGTTGCATGGAAGCGTGTCTGCGCATGAAGCCCGAACGCATCATCCTGGCCGAGCTGCGTGGCGACGAGGCGTTCTACTTCATCCGCAACTGCGCCTCCGGTCATCCCGGTTCGATCACCAGCTGCCACGCCGGCAGCCCGGAACAGACCTGGGACCAGCTGGCGCTGATGGTGAAGGCATCCAGCGAAGGCTCGGGGCTGGAGTTTGCGGTGATCAAGCGTCTGCTGATGATGACCATCGATATCGTCGTGCACATCAAGGCGCACGTCGGGTCGCGCTACATCACCGGCATTGATTTCAATCCCGGCCGTGCGCAGGGACAGGAGGGCTGAACGATGAACGACATGAAGACCGGACATGGCTGTGTCCACCCCACCTCGAGGGCGCCCTGATGCTGCCTGGCATGGAAGTGCTTGCGTGCCCGGAGATGGCCGTCTCGATGGACGTGATGAAACACGTCATCAATGTTGAATCTTCCCGCAATCCCTACGCCATCGGCGTGGTCGGGGGGGCCTTGGTGCGCCAGCCCAGGCAGCTGGAGGAAGCCCTGTCGACCGTGCGCATGCTGGAGGAGAAGGGCTACAACTTCTCGATCGGACTGGCCCAGGTCAACCGCTACAACCTGGCCAAGTACGGCCTGGATTCCTACGAGAAGGCATTCCAGCAATGCCCGAACCTGGTGGCCGGCTCGCGGATTCTCGCCGAATGCTACAAGCGGTCCGGTGGCGACTGGGGCAAGTCGTTCAGCTGCTACTACTCCGGCAACTTCACCACCGGCTTCCGCCACGGGTACGTGCAGAAGGTGTTCGACTCGATCCAGCGCGGGCAGCAACTGGCCTCGGCTGGCGGCGTCCCGCCGATCGACGTGGTCAGCCGCGACAGCCGCCGTACCGTCAAGGTCGAGCATCACCCGCAGCAGGTCTCGCCGGCACAGTCGCGCATCGTTGCCCAGGCCGATGGGCCACTGTATGCGCCCCAGCCGCCGGTTGATCCAGCGCGGGCGTATGTGGTGTATCCCTCGACCAGCGCCATGGCACGTGGCGCGCTGGTCAATCTTGCCGACCAGGCCCTGTCGCGGGTGGTCCTGGGCGCGGTGGACCGCGCCGGTACGGCAGCCCCGGCCCAGCAGGCCGCTTCACCGTATGCGCAGTACCCGCAGGATGTGCAGGAGGCGTTGAGCCAAGCCGGTGCACCGCCGATACCGCAGGTGCCTGCGGGGAGCGCCGCGCAACAGGCTGGGCAGCCGGTAATGCTGCGGCCATGGAATGAACGCAGCACGCCGGCTGCCTTGCCCAGCCAGAACGGTGAAGCAACCAGGCAGCCGGAGCAACAGATTCCCGCAGGGGATGCGGCCTTCGTTTTCTGACGAAGTCGTGGCGTGGCCAGGCCCTCGACTGGTCAATTGAGTTATGTACGTTCAACTACAAGGAAACCCACCCATGAAGCGCTCCAATCTCGACCTCGTCCACGCCCAGCGTCTGCTCAAGTCCGCCTCAATGGCCGTGCTGTTCGTCGGCGCGGTGTTCGTGCCGGAAGTAATGGCCCAGGGCACGCCCAACTTCGGCGGCACCGATGACAAGGTGTGCGGCTTCTTCAGCAACATCAATGGTCTGCTGAACATCGCGTCGATCGCCGTGGTGACCATCGCGGTTATCTTCGCGGGCTATCAGATCGCGTTCGCCCATAAGCGCATTGCCGACGTTGCTCCGATCCTGATCGGTGGCCTGCTGATCGGTGCGGCCGGCCAGATCGCCAAGATGCTGCTCGGCGACAGCTCCAGCAGCAGCTGCGGCGGCACCACCACCGTGATGATCGAGCAGGCGCTGCTGTACTACAGTGCATAAGAACGTCGTCTTCCGGGGTTGCACGCGCCCAGCGATGTTTCTGGGCGTCCCCTACATGCCGTTTTTCCTCGTGATCGGCGGCTTGTTCCTGTTGAGCGTCTACACGAACTTCTGGTACCTGCTGTCCATTCCGGTCGCGATCTTCATCATGCGGAACATGGCCAAGCGCGATGAGATGATTTTCCGGCTGCTTGGTCTGCGCCTGCATTTCAAGTTGAAGGCGCGCAACGTGCAGGACCACGATGGCATGTGGGTGTTCAGCCCCAATCACTACCGTACCAAGCCGGCGCCCAAGGATTGAGGCGCCGGATCATCCCGGGCAGGCAGCCGCCTGCCCGGTTTGTCCTGGAAATGTCGCAGTACCCTCTACGGAAGCAGTCCCATGTTCAGCCCCGACACCTCCATCGCAGAGTTCATCCCGCTGTCATCGCACGTCTCGGCGAACGTGGTCAAAACCACGGGCGGTGATTACCTGTTGACCTGGCATCTGGAAGGTCTGCCCTTTGTCGGGCGCGAAGAATGGGAGCTGGAACACAAGCACAACACCTTCAACCGCCTGCTGCAGACGCTGCGCGCACCGGATTTCGTCAACGTGGCCTTCTGGGTCCATGACCTGCGCCGCCGTCGCACGTTGAAGAGTCGCAGCTCGTTCAAGCAGACGTTCAACCAGGACGTGTCCGACCAGTACATGGGGATGCTGTCCTCGCAGCGGATCATGCAGAACGAGCTGTACCTGACCATGATCTACCGCCCGGTGGTGGGGGGTAAGCGTTTCGTCGAGAAATCCGCCAATGTCTCCAAGCTGCAGGCCGAGCAGGAGCAGGCCATCGACAAGCTGATGGAACTGGCCGGCAACGTGGAAGCGGTCATCCGCGACTACGCACCGTATCGCCTCGGCATGTATGAGGCCAAGAATGGCATCGTGTTCTCCGAGACCCTGGAATTCTTCGGTTATCTGATCAACCGCATCGACGAGCCGGTCCCCGTGCTCTCTGCGCCGATCAAGGATTACCTCCCGGTCAGCCGCCACATGTTCTCGGCCAAGACCGGCGATTTCGTGGTCGCCACACCCAACGGCGTCAATCACTTCGGTGCCATCCTCAATATCAAGGAATACGCTGAAGGAACCTATCCGGGCATCCTCAACGGCCTGAAGTATCTTGATTTCGAGTATGTGTCCACCCATTCGTTCAGCCCGATGGGCCGCCAGGACGCGCTCAAGGTGCTGGACCGCACCAAGGGCATGATGATCTCTTCCGGTGACAAGGCGGTCAGTCAGATCATCGAGCTGGACCAGGCCATGGACCAATTGTCCTCGGGCAACTTCGTGCTGGGCGAGTACCACTACACCATCGCCGTGTACGGCGACAGCCAGGCCAAGCTCTCGCAGAACGTAGCGGCCACGCGTGCAGAACTCTCCAACGCCGGGTTCATCTCGGTCAAGGAAGACCTGGCCGTCACCTCGTCGTTCTATGCGCAGATTCCCGGCAACTGGCGCTACCGGACGCGCTTGGCCAATCTGAGTTCACTGAATTTCCTGGGCCTGTCGCCGCTGCACAACTTCGCTACCGGCAAACAGCACAACAACCCGTGGGGCGACTGCGTGACCACCCTGCAGACCACCAACGGGCAGCCGTACTACTTCAATTTCCACGCCACCCACCCGTCGGAAAACTCGCTGGGTGAGAAGGCGATCGCCAACACCATGGTGATCGGCAAGTCCGGTACCGGTAAGACCGCGTTGATCAACTTCCTGCTCAGCCAGGTGCAGAAGTACGACCCATCGCCGACCATCTTCTTCTTCGACAAGGACCGCGGTGCGGAGATCTTCGTGCGTGCCTGCGGGGGCAACTATCTGGCGCTGGAGAATGGCGCGGCCACCGGCTTCAACCCGTTCCAGTGCGAACGCAACGAAGCCAACGTGCAGTTCCTGTCCGACCTGATCAAGGTGCTGGCCGGCAAGCGCGAGTACAGCTCGCGCGAGGAAGAGGACATCTTCCGCGGCGTGGAGAACATGCTCGACACCCCGATGCACCTGCGCAGCATGACCAACTTCCAGAAAAGCCTGCCCAACATGGGCGACGACGGCCTGTACGCGCGCATGCGCCGCTGGACCTCGGGGAACTCGCTGGGCTGGGTGTTCGACAACCCGGTCGATACCATCGACCTGAGCCGGGCCAATATCATCGGCTTCGACTACACCGACATCATCGACAACCCCGAAGTGCGGGTGCCGGTGATCAACTACCTGCTGCACAAGCTGGAATCGCTGATCGACGGGCGGCGCCTGATCTACGTGATGGACGAGTTCTGGAAGATCCTGGACGGCGAGGGTGGCCTGAAAGAGTTCGCCAAGAACAAGCAGAAGACCATTCGTAAACAGAACGGCATGGGCATTTTCGCCACCCAGAGCCCGGAAGACGCGCTCAAGAGCGATATCTCCGCCGCGCTGATCGAGCAGACCGCCACCCTGATCCTGCTGCCCAATCCCAATGCCAGCAAGAGCGATTACATGGATGGTCTGAAGCTGACCGAGGCCGAGTTCCGCGTGGTGACCGCGCTGGACGAACGCTCGCGATGCTTCCTGGTCAAGCAGGGGCATGCATCGAGCGTGTGCCAGCTCAACCTGCGTGGCATGGATGACATCCTGTCGGTGATTTCGGCATCCACCGATAACATCGACATCATGCACCGGGTGCTGTCCGATGCGGCAGCGCGTGAGAAGGTGCTCGAGTCAGAGTTGACGCCGGAGCAATGGCTCAGCGAGTTCTACCGCAGGCGGAAAGGCTCGGGAAAACCGGCCCCGGGCAGCCAGGAGGCAGCCGCATGAAAACGATCGTTGAGCTGAAGGAATATCGCCGTTCGAATTCGATGGAGAAGACAATGGATACTGCAAAGCGAGCCCAAAAGCCCCGAGCCATGTACGCGCGTGCGCGCGCGACCTTGCTGAGCGTTTCGTGCGCGGCCATGCTGGCCGCCCCGGTGCAGGCCTATACGCTGCCCGTTGTCGAGGTCGGCGCCAACCTGTTCAACCTGACCTACACGCAGGTCAATACGCTGTACTCGCAGATGGAGTCAGCTGCTGAATACGGCACCCAGGCCTGGCGCTTCACCAAGACGCTGGCCAACTGGGCGCAGAAGATGGCACGGTTCCAGCAGATCATCGCATCGCCTCTGATGCCCGTTACTCCTACTCTCAAGCCCGTTCCCATCGACTTCAATGTCGCCGAGAAGTGCGGGACCTCCAGCATGTTCAGTTTCCAAGGGGTGATGCAGGCACTGGATATCGGCTCGTTCTCCCCGCAGGGGGACATCCGCGCGCAGCAGCGCACCATCTGCAGCATGATCCAGGTCATCGAGAATCAGAAGTACAACGAGACCGTCAAGGTCCTGCAGGAGAGCCTGCCCAACATGAATCAGGTGCTCAACAAGATCGCCGAGATCCGTGCCCTGACCAGCTTTGAGGACGAGGGCCCGATGAACGAGGTGCTGAGCAATACGACCCTGTCTATCGCCAAGTCGACTGCCGCCATTGACCAATGGGAGCAGCAGATGGGCCTGTACGACAAACACATCGACATTCTCACCCGGCAGCAGCGGATGCTGGCCGAGCGGGTTCTCAGGGGCAGCAAGGCCCCCAACATACTGGGCACTGCGGTGAAGACGGCCGCGCTGAAAGCGGCGCTGTCCAACTGATCACGGACACCGTTGAACGCGGGCCGACACAATATTGGGTGAGATTATGACTCTAGGGATGGTGCACGCCATGTTCGGCCACGGGCCGCTTCAATGGCTCCAGGACCTGCAGGCGCAGGCGTCGGTCGGCGATTTCTTCTTTTTCAGGCTGATCCTGGATTACCTTCACAAGGAGATTGCAGAGTTCGGCATCAAGTTGCTCGGCCGCATGATGAAGTGGGTCGGTGCGATCGCGCTGATCCTGATGACGCTGTGGGTGCTCATCCAGGGCTTCCGCATCGCCACCGGCCAGAGCCGCGACTCGATGATGGTGCTGGTCACCAACATGGCCCGCGCCGCGTTGATCGTGTCGGTGGCTACGAGCATGGCCATGTTCGGCGAAGACCTTCATGGCTTCCTGATCAATGACGTGAAGAACGAGATCAGCTACGTCATTACGGGCAAGGACGAATCGCCAGAGGACCTGATCGACAAGAATCTGGGCTATATGCAGATTGCATTGTCGGCGGTCGATGCGCTGGATGTGATGGGCGATGTGACCCTGGACAGCGCAAAAACCCGCGCCATGTGGTTTGTCGGCCTGGGTACCGGGGGGCCGGCCGTAACCGCCGGCTCGATGCTGCTGTTGTACGAGGTGGCGTTGGCCTTGTTCATCGGCTTTGGCCCTCTGTTCATCCTCTGCCTGCTATTTGATCAGACCAAGCAGCTCTTCCAGAAATGGTTGTTGTACGGGATAGGAACGATGTTCTCTATGGCGGTACTGGCAGTGATGACCACAATCGCGATGAAGATGGTTGCCAAAGTGGCGGGGGCCTTCTGGGCCAGTGCCGCATTGGGCAAGCTGATCGGTCAGGACTTCTCCGATGGCGTGACCAGTATGGCGTTGCAGCAGGGCGGCATGGGTCTCATCCTGACCACGCTGATCCTGACCGCCCCGCCGATGGCCGCCATGTTCTTCCAGGGCACGCTGGGCAGCTTCATGGCGTACTCGCAGATTGGTGGTTCGGGCGTTGGAGCACAGCCGGGCCCGCAGGGGCAGCCGCCGGGTGCGGCGGGGTCTTATACGCCGCCAGCGCCACAGAATACCAATAGTCGTGAAGTAGAGTCCTTTGCGGCACCTCGGATGTCTGGTGGCAACTCGCCGGTTTCATCCCAAGGGTCGGGCTCTCGCGGCCTGGCTGCATCTGAATGATCGGATGGCTGAATAGTGAAGACCGATTTTTCTAACAGTTGCGTTTCAGGAGGTTGGAACATGTACCGCATTCTTTCTGCAATGTTCTTGCTGGCCCTATCAATGGTATTGCCAGCGAACCTCCGAGCGGAAGGTGCGTGCCCACCGGGCTTCTATCCGATTGGGGGGCAGGGTGTACAGGGCTGTGCGCCTATTCCCGGCTCATCTTCCTCTAGTCAAGGCTCTGCCAGCATTCCGACTCCCCCCAGTCCAACTGGACGCTGGCATGATGCCTGGGGGGCAGTTGCAGGTTCAGATTCGACATCATGGGTTGGGTCGGCGACTGATCAAGCCTCGAAGACTCGGGCGGAGAAGATTGCGCTTGAAAAATGTGCGGAAGAAGGTGCAACGGATTGTTCGGTTTTGATGTCTTACTACAATCAGTGTTTTGTTTGGGTGGTTCCGCGCACAAAGGCTAGAGGAGCTCGAAGTGGGATGGGGACCGGTCAGACGTTGAAGATTGCGACTCAAGCTGCAAACAGGAAATGCTCTGATCCAGCTGGCGGCGCATGCGAGGTCTTCTATTCAGATTGTGCCGAACCGACATTCGAGAAGTTCTGAGCTGTAGGGTCGGCGATGCAGGTGAAGTAATAGCTGCGTTTGCGCCATCGGCAAAAGAGGAAGCATCGTTGATGTTATCGATCAAGAACATGGCCCGCATCACGTCGCGCTGATCGTGTCGGTGGCCACGAGCATGGCCATGTTCGGCGAAGACCTTCATGGCTTCCTGATCAATGACGTGAAGAACGAGATCAGCTACGTCATTACGGGCAAGGACGAATCGCCGGAGGACCTGATCGACAAGAATCTGGGCTATATGCAGATTGCATTGTCGGCGGTCGATGCGCTGGATGTGATGGGCGATGTGACCCTGGACAGCGCAAAAACTCGCGCGATGTGGTTTGTCGGCCTGGGTACCGGGGGGCCGGCCGTAACCGCCGGCTCGATGCTGCTGTTGTACGAGGTGGCGTTGGCCTTGTTCATCGGCTTTGGCCCTCTGTTCATCCTATGCCTGCTATTTGATCAGACCAAGCAGCTTTTCCAGAAATGGTTGTTGTACGGGATAGGAACGATGTTCTCCATGGCGGTACTGGCAGTGATGACCACAATCGCGATGAAGATGGTTGCCAAAGTGGCGGGGGCCTTCTGGGCCAGTGCCGCACTGGGCAAGCTCATCGGTCAGGACTTCTCCGACGGCGTGACCAGTATGGCGCTGCAGCAGGGCGGCATGGGTCTGATCCTGACCACGCTGATCCTGACCGCCCCGCCGATGGCGGCGATGTTCTTCCAGGGCACGCTGGGCAGCTTCATGGCGTACTCGCAGATTGGTGGCTCGGGCGTTGGAGCACAGCCGCGCCCGCAGGGGCAGCCGCCGGGTGCGGCGGGGTCTTATACGCCGCCTCAGACCACAAATTCTAGTAGAGCAGGGTCTGATGCTCCGGTTGCGATGGGGCAGGATAGTATGCCTCGAAATATTGGTTCTGCTGATAGCAGTCCGGTTACCGGAAAAATGGGCAATGCAAATCGTGATTGAGTTACAGCTCCTGAAAGGGTCTGATCGGTTCATGAGGAAGGGTAGATGAAAAAGTGGATCGTGCTTGCCATTCTGGCGCTTCAGTCAGGAGGGGTTCTGGCCGAGGGAAACTGCCCTCCAGGTTTTTATCCCATTGGTGGGCAGGGTGTCCAAGGTTGTGCGCCAATTCCTCAATCTAGTGCAGGGGGCAAGCAGTCCGCACCTGCCGCTCGGGTGCCATCCGGCGAATGGGAGACACGGTGGGGGGCCGTCGCCGAAGACAGCGGATCCATGACCACGGGCGTCTCTACATCGAGGAAGTCTAAGGAAGAGGCTGTTTCCGCTGCGGTTGGGCAATGCACCAAGATGGGTGGGAAGTCATGCAAGCTTCGAATCGCCTATTTCAATCAATGTGTCGCCATCGCAGACCCAAAGACGGAAAATGTCATGAAAAGAAGCGTAGGGAGATCTTCCGCCAATTCCGCGGCCACAGAGCAGCTCGCGCAGGAGGATGCTCTGAAGCGATGCACAGAGTATGAAGGAGGGCAGAGCTGCAGCATCGTCTACTCGGCATGCAGCCTTTCAGAGTTTCGCCCGTACCGCTAGCGATTGACCGAACAGTTACCGGAGCTTGCGCTCTGAAATTCATGCGTTGGTATCGTCTGTCGTATGAATTTCCGCATAGCATGCGACCCAATCAAGCAGCGTACTGCAGCAGGGCGGCATGACGTTGATCCTGACCACGCTGATCCTGACCGCCCCGCCGATGGCGGCGATGTACTTCCAGGGCACGCTGGGCAGCTTCATGGCGTACTCGCAGATTAGTGGTTCGGGCGTTGGAGCACAGCCTGGCCCGCAGGGGCAGCCGCCGGGTGCGGCGGGGTCCTATACACCGTCGGCGCCCGCTAAGCAAATTGATAGGGCAGATAGTGCTGGTCCTGTCGCTATGCCAAGGTTCTCGCCCGGTTCTGAGCCTGCAAGCTCTCCAACTGGACTCAGGGGTAATGCCCCGTCATCCGGCAACACTTGAGGTTGCAATTCATATGGCAGTCTGTGGAGGAGGCAGTATGTCCCCAAAAATGGCTTTAGTTTTACTATTGGTGGTCGCTTTAGCCAGCGCGAGCCTTGGGGTACGCGCGGAAGGAAACTGCCCGCGCGGCTATTATCCGATAGGGGGGCAAGGAGTTCAGGGGTGCGCACCAATTCCGGGCTCAGGGAATACGTCATCCTCGGCTGCTGCCGTGCCATCAGCTCCTGTTCCAACCGGAGAGTGGATTAAGACATGGGGTGCAATTGCGGCGTCAAAGGCGACGTCGGATGCAGGAGTCTCGACCGCGAAGTTCTCCAGGCAGGACGCGGAGCGTGAGGCGCTAGGGAAATGCGCAGATCGTGGCGCTCGTGATTGTTCAGTCTCTCTTGCATACTTCAATCAGTGTGTGTCCTGGGTAATACCGAGTGGACGGTCCGGCAAAGGACAGTCCGGTATCGGGCGTGGCCCCACACTCGATGTAGCCAAGGAGGCGGCTGCAAAGTCCTGCAAGAATGATGAAGCAGGAAGCTGCGTAGAGGTATATGCAGACTGCACTGAGCCCTACTTCAAGAAGTACTGATTCTTCATCATCTGGATTTGGATGTTTGCTGCCAATTCCGACATGAGCCACTTTATCGCTTCTGTGCTGTTTCTTCTTGCGCTTGGCTTTGCCTAAGCTGCGTATGCTGAGGGAAATTGCCCTTCTGGGTTTTACCCAGTCGGTGGCCAGGGAGTGCAAGGGTGTGCGCCTATTCCAGCGAAGAGAGGAGCTGCGACAAGCGGCCCAGCTCCTGTTGCACCCAGGCCTACGGGGCAGTGGATAAAGACCTGGGGGGCGCTTGCGCAATCTCCAGGGTCTGAGCTGATTGGTGCTGCGAACGGCTTGGAAACCATCGATGCAGCCAAACGTCTCGCAATTGAGCGGTGCAAAGCGAAAAATGCGCCGGAAATGTGGTGATCGGAGGCACACCTCGGCACGGCAGCAATCTCTCAGTCGTTTGTAGGTTGTGCGCCGTGCTTGCGCCAGATGTCGATTCCGGGAGCCTGCAGGTTGCAATGGTCGTTGCCCAAACAACAACAGCCATCCCGTCCCGGCGATGGCTGTTGCGGTCGTGCCGTGGCGCGGCCTCACCCCATCATGGTGCGGCTGTTGCTCTGGACCTGTTCCTGGCTGCGCTCCTGTTCCTGGCGCTGGCTGCTGACCTGTTCTTCCACCTTGCGGCTGCTCTGTTCCAACGGCGTGTTCATGGCCAGCAGGGTGTCGACGGTGACGCGCAGGTGGGCCGGGTCGTTCTGGTTGCCCTGCACAGCAAAGGTGTTGGCCGCGTCGTTGCTCATCAGCACATGATCGATGCGCTTGCCGCCGGCGGCGTGCATCTGCGCAGCCAGGCTGCCGGCGAGCTGGTCGCTGGACTGATCCGGAGTGCGGCCCACGCGGGTGTCCTGGGCGTAGACGCCACGCTGTGCGTCGTTGAACAGGGGATGGCCCGGATGGCGGGCATCGTCCATGCGCAGACTGGTGTGGCTGTTCTGGTGTTTCTCGGCCTCGCGCCGGGCCGGTTCACCTGCCGGCAGCGGGCCGCGCAGGGTGTCGATCAGGTCTACCGCGCCACCGACCGTACCGCGCGAAATGACGGTGGTCGCGGCGCGGCGTTCTCCGATGTCGTCGCGATATTCGTCGATCATTCGGGCATTGGTATTGGCCAGGGTCCTGGCCTGCTCGGAACCCAGCACCGAGCCGCTGTCGAGGAAGTTGCCCAGTTTGTGCGAGCCCAGCGATGCGGCGGCGGCGATCACGGGGCGATCGGGGATCAGCGCGTTGTACCTGCTGTTGCTGAAGCCGGAGGCCTCCAGGGTCTTGATTTCCTGGGGGCTGGCGTAGATGCGGACCTGGCCGTAATGCGGCGATGCGGCGCTGACCGGATCGGCCGCCATGACATGGTTGATCATCCTGTTGCCACCTTCGGGAATCCGGTAGTTCAGGCTGGCCGCGCCGAAGGCATTGAAGGTTTCGCCTTTGAGATCGAAGTGGTGCGCACTGATCTGGGCCAGCGTGCCGCCCAGCGAGTGGCCGGTGACGGTCACTTCCGGGGCGTGCCCAACGTCCTTGCCCTGTTTGATCGCATATTCCATGGCCCTCTCGGTCAGTGCGATCGCATCCTTGGCCTGCAGATTGGTGCGCCCGGTGACCATCGTGCCATCGGTGAGTACGGCATCAAGCAGGATCTGCTCGGTGCCGCGGTGCGATACCACGATCTCATTGGTGTCTACACGCTGGTAGACCGTGCCTTGATAGCCGTTGCGGGTGTTGTTGACATGTTCAAGCACCACGTACCGGTGGCCGTTGAGCGTGACCGGCTCTTCCTCGCCAGGTGCGCGACGTCCTACCGCTCGATCCTTGTACGCGTCATCGGAGATCGCCGCGTAATCCTGGCTGGGAATAGTCATTGTTTGGCCTCTTTGGCGGACAACGAGATCGAGAACAACGCGTCACGCAGTTCCGGCACGAATACGGTGGGATCTTCATTGCCCCTGGCCGGATAGTCTTCGATCGAAGTGATGCCCGATGGACCTTCCACCGGCGAGGCACGCGGATAGTCCCTGGCCGGGTAGTGACGGGTCAGCGTATCGCCCGCAGTGAATCGGTCTGCATCGATGAAGGTCAGAAAACGGGTTTCCTCATGCGCGCCGGTGGCCTTGAGCAGGGCACCCGTACCGCTGAATTTCCACTGGCATACGCCACGCCCGTAGTAGTCCTCGTCCAGCATCCGGTCGAGGTAAACGGTGCCGTGGTACTCATCGTCGGCGACGCGCTTGAGCGCGAGCGGCTCCTGGCTGGTGATGCGCCCGGCGGTGCCGGTTTCCGGGTTGATGCGACCGCACTCTGCTTCGTTGGTGACGTCGTACTGCGCGACGCCTTCGATGCGTTCGAACGGGCCCGGGGCGTTGTGCAGTTTGAGGACCACGTCATAGGCCTGGCGCGGTTGTGGATTGAGCTTGGCGAGACCGCGTCCGCCGTGTTCGACATCGGCCTCAGCGGCGGCGGTGGAAAGGTCTTGGCTCATGGTGTTCTCCGTACGGCTGCAGGCGGTGATCAGAAGGGTGACAAGGCAGATCTTGAGGACACGGTGCACGGCCGGTCTCCGTTTGACAGGGGTGGAAGGCGGGTGGGGCGGTGCGGGGATGCCGCACAGAGCAGGCGGCAACGGGCAGGGAGCCGTTGTGCCAGCGTCGGGGGAATCCGTCTGTCCGGCGATGCCCGCGTACAGGGGGCCCGCGTACAGGGGGGCGGTTCGCATGGCGACATGCGGCGCCGCCGCCGGGGCCGTGCGGATGATCAGGCCGGGCGTGTCGGGAGTCTGCAGGGAGCAGGGGGACATCAAGTCTCCGTTCCATGGTGACGAGGCCCGAGTATAGGGGGGGAGCGAGGCAGGATTTGTTCAGAATGCGCGAAATGCGTCGAAAATTTGACGGCCTTGTTCGCAAGACCGGCATCACCCCGCACGGCAGCCCATCAACGCAAGCAGCAGACTGCGGCGGGCGAAACGGCGCCGGCGAAGGCCAGCACCGGCGCTGACGATCGGCGGACCCTCACGGATACGGCCCGACCCGGAACGGCTGGGGTTCGGGAGACGCCGGCGGCAGGCGATCGCCGTGGACGCGGCTGAGAATCTCGTTGGTCCGCCGTTGTTCGGCCACGATCTGCTTGAGCAGGCCCTTGATCCCGAAGATGGCGAAGGGGACGAAGATCCAGAGCAGTCCGAGCAGCGCCCAGAGAATCCCGACCAACACTGAAAAACCCTGACCCGTTGAGCCCATGAAGTCCGTTCCTTGTTCTTGGCAGAGGGTGCATCCTGCGCCCGTCGGCGAAGCAATCAACGAATCGATCACGACGAGCGGCGTCCGAATGATATCCGCTGCCGCTGTGGGCGCGTTCCGGCGGGCGGAGCAGCGTCCGCTCACGGCCAGTCTCGCTCATTCGTGCGACAATTTCGCTTCAAAGCCACCAGCTGTCGATGGCTGCGCCAGGCCGCATAGGGGTTGTGATGTCTACCAGTACGGGCTTTCCAGCGCTCATCGGCTTTGATCTGCCCGGTCTACCGGTCGGATCGGCGCCGTCGCGGGTGATCGTGACCGCGCTTCTCGATGAAACGCCGCCCAGCGACTGGATGCGCATCCTGCACCGCCAGGCGTGGCCCTCCCTGCGCGTGGACCATGGCGTCGAGCAGATCCGCCTGGTCGGGCAGGGCATCCATTTCGTGGGCATCATCAAGGACGCGCGCGCGTTGTCGGCGGCCGTGCGCGGCCTGTTCAACGAGGTCAACGCCAAGGCGCTGGATCGCCGATTGGCGGCCATGGAGAACCCGCTGGAGGACGGCGGCCCGGGCTCGGCGCCAGTGGCGGAACCGACGGTCTCGACGGATCCACGCCTGGACGATATCGCGGCGCTGCTGGCGATGCCGGCCGTGCCGGGCATCCTGGAGTTGGCCAGTGCGATGACCGGCATGCGCTTCGTCGCGGTGGCGCGGGTGACCGCGGATCGCTGGACGGCCTGCGCCGTGCATGATCGCCTGGATTTCGGCCTGCGGCCGGGCGACGACCTCGT
Organism: Stenotrophomonas sp. TWI1183; assembly: GCF_039673115.1. Classification (NCBI taxonomy): domain Bacteria; kingdom Pseudomonadati; phylum Pseudomonadota; class Gammaproteobacteria; order Lysobacterales; family Lysobacteraceae; genus Stenotrophomonas; species Stenotrophomonas sp. TWI1183. The sequence goes on along the minus strand of NZ_JBDJKZ010000001.1, from coordinate 319,018 downwards.
GCTGGAAACCACCATCTGCGATGAGATCCGCGAGCATCGCCATCTGGTCCAGTTCGACCAGGCCAGCACCCATCCGGTGTTCTCCCGCCATCCCACGCCTGCGCTGTACGGATTCGAGAGTTACATCTCGGTGCCGATGTTCCGCCGCGACGGTGGTTTCCACGGCACCCTGTGCGCGCTGGACCCGCAACCGTCCAAGCTCGACGCAGCCACGGTGAAAGCGTTCGAAGTCCTGGCGGGCGTCATCGGCGCGCATCTGGAGGTGCCGGAGGCGGCCGTGGACGCTGGGCAGGACGTGGTCAGCGTGAGCGAGGCGCTGTCGCTGCTGTCGGGCCAGGTCGATGCCCTGGAGGCGGCGAGGCTGCCGGAGCCGTTCCGCGCGGTGACCGCGCGCCTGCGTGTACTGGTCGACGCGCGACAGACTGCGGCGAGCTGATCGCGCCGCAACCGCGATGGGCGTCGCTGTCGCCGTTCAGCCGTTCAGCCGCTCATCCGCCCATTCGACGCGCGCAAAGCGCGCCCGCCACTGGCCCTCCACCTCCACCTGCGCGACGAACATCTCGAACGGGCGGACCCACAGTCCGATGTCCGCGTCCAGCGGCCGGTACAGCACCATCGGTGCGAGCGTTTCGCTGTGGCGCACGACCCCGATCACCTCGTAGTTGCCGCCCTTGAAGTGGCGGTAGTGGCCGGGCGGCAGGATGGGCAACGGGGCGAGATCGGACATGGTCGGCAGTGACTGGGGCGGGCCGCGCATTATCGCCCGTGCTGCAGGCGGCGTCGCGGCGTGGCAGCGTCAGCCCGCATCCGGCAGGGGACCGGCGCGGCAGGCGCTGACCAGCTGCAGCACCGCGTCGGGATGCATCGGGCGGGCGAGGTGATAGCCCTGCGCTTCGTCGCAGCCCCACAGACGCAGCAGGGACAGTTCGGCCTCGTTCTCCACGCCTTCGGCGACCGTGCGGTACCCCAGCTGCCGGGACAGCTTGATGATGGCTTCGACCTTCAGCCGTGCGGTACGCGAACGCGCCAGCCCGGTGACCAGCGTCTGGTCGATCTTGATATGGCTGATCGGCACCTCGCTGAGGTAGCCGAAGTTGCTGTAGCCGCTGCCGAAATCATCGATGGCGATGCGTACGCCGGCGGCGGCCATCTCCCGCAGCTGTGGCAGCGCCGCGGGATGGTGGTTGAGCCACTGCCCCTCGGTGATTTCGATCTCGACCAGGCCGGGTGCCAGCCCATGCGCGTCCAATCGTTCGGACAGCACGCTCCACACACACTGGTCGTCAAAGTCGCGCGGCGAGAGATTGAGCGACAGGCTGAACCCCGGCACGCTCTGCTGCCATTGCGCGGCCTGGGCCAGGGCGTGGTCGATGACCCAGCGGCTGATCGCGGGCATCAGCGCGGTCCGCTCCAGGACCGAAATGAACTCGCCCGGGCTGACCGGACCGAGTAGCGGATGGGTCCAGCGCAGCAGGGCCTCGGCCGAGACCGGCAGCCCGTCGATGAGATTGAATCGGGGTTGGTAGACCAGGCTGAACTGGTGCTGGGCCAGGCCGCGTCCGGCGTCCGAGGCCAGCCGGTAGCGACGGCGCAGCGCATCGTCGCGTTCCTGCGAGTACCAGCACAGGCAGGCGTCGGTCTGCAGGGCGTGATGCATGGCGACCAGACACTTGCGGATCAGATCGGCCGCCTGTTCTGGAACGGCGCGGAAGTCGCAGACCCCGGCGTGGAACTGCGGCGACATCGGAATGCTGCCGGCCATCAGTGGCCGGCGCATGCGTACGCGCAGGCGATCAAGCAGGGCCTCGGTCTGGTCATGCGATTGCTCCGGCAGCAGGAAGGCAAACCGGGTCAGGCCCACGTGGTACACCTGCGCGATATCGCGCAGCACGTCCTGCACGCGCAGCGCCGCCTGGCGGAGCAGGGTTTCCACCGGCTTCATGCCCAGCGCCTGGCCGGCGTCGTTGGCGCTCTGCAGATCGAACACATCCAGCAGCACCGCCGTGAACGCGCGCGCCTCGCCGCCACGGGACAGGGCGTTGAGATCGGCCTGGAACTGCTGCCGGTTGGGCAGGCCGCTGACCTGCTCGCGGCGGCCCAGCGACATCTTCAGTTCCATCTGCGCGATCACCACGCGTGACAGCGTCTGCAGCTGCAGCTGCTCCTCTGCGGACAGCCGGCGCGGCTCGCGGCCCATGATGCACAGCGTGCCGAGCGCGATGCCCGCCTTGGTGATCAATGGGACGCCGGCGTAGAAACGCAGTTGTTCGGGGCCGGTGACCAGCGCGTGGTCGGCAAAGCGCGGGTCGAGGCGCAGGTCGGCGACCTGGAGCACGTCGGCGGCACCCAACGCCAGCGCGCAGATCGAGGCATGCCGTTCGTTACGGGTCAGCGCCAGACCGACGCGCGAGATGATGTGCTGGTGGACGGCATCGAAGATGGACACCAGCGCGATCGGAACCCCGAAGGTAAAGGCCACCAGTTCGGTGATCGGGTCCAGCGCCGTCCCCAACGCAGGGTCCATCACGTTGAGTGCTTCGATCAACGCGATCCGATCCAGATCCTCAGCTCTGTCCTGCATGTACCGCACCCTGTCCCGACTTCACCCTCACTATCCGGGGTGGGTTGCAGCACCGGCGTGAAGCAGGGTCGCCACGGATGAAGCGTTCACGCTGGCGGCGGTGCGCCGGCTCAGCAGGGCGCGACGGGGGACTGCAGCAACGTCACCAGCTGGCGCAGGCGATACGGCTTGGGCAGGAATTCGACATGCTCGGGCAGCGGCGGCAGCTGCGAGCGTGCGTAACCGGAGGCCAGGATGATGCGCGCATTGGGCAGCACGTCGGCAACGTGCTCGCTCAGCTCCACGCCGCTCATGCCGTTGGGCATGCTGATATCGCTGAACACCACATCGAACCCGCCGGGATCCTGCATCAGGCGCAGCGCGGCCGGGCCGTCGTCGGCGGTGTGGATTTCGATGCCGAAGTCCTGCAGCGCCTGGCCGATCAGTTCACGCAGGTCCTGCTGGTCTTCGACCATCAATACGCGTAGGGGCTCAGACATGCTCGACTTCCTCAATGACAGGTAACAACAGGCGGACGGTGGTACCCCGGCCGGGGGCGGTTTGTACGTCGACGAAGCCGTCGCACTGGGAAACGAAGCCGAAGACCTGGCTCAGGCCCAGCCCGCTGCCCTTGCCGATTTCCTTGGTGGTGAAGAACGGCTCGCTGGCGCGCGCGGCGATGTCCGGGGGCATGCCATTGCCCTGGTCGGTCACCGCGATGGCGACATAGTTGCGGCGCATGGGCTGGGACAGATCCGGTGCCAGTCGCTGTTCGACCTCGGCCGTGATCGTGACCGTGCCGCCCTGGGGCATCGCTTCGCCACTATTGAGCACCAGATTCAACACGGCGCTGTGCAACTGTACGCCATCGGTGACGATCGGGGGCAGATCCGGGTTCACATCGAGGTGGACCTCGATGCCGGTCGGGCAGGCGCGACGCAGCACGGGCAGGGCATCGCGCAGGAAATCCTGCACCACCACCGGTTCGCGCACCAGGGTCTGATCCGCGGAGAACGCGAGCAGCTGGCGGGTCAGCAGCGAGCCGCGGTCGGCAGCGGCCTGGGCGAGGTCCACCAGCTCCTGGGTGCGCCCGTCGGCGCCGGGGCGCAGGGCGATCAGGTCCAGCGCGTTGCCGATGGTGGTCAGCAGGTTGTTGAATTCATGGGCCAGGCCCCGGGTCAGCCGGCCGACATTGTCCAGCTGGCGCTGCTGCACGTGCGCGCGCTGCGCATCCTGCAGCAGGCGCTGGGCCTGGTAGCGCTCGGTGACATCCTGGGTGACCTTGACGAAGCCCAGCAGGCAGCCATCCTCGCGGACCGGCTCGATCACTTCGCCGGCCCGGAACCGCTCGCCGTTGCGGCGCACGCGCCAGCCTTCGCCGACGAAGCGGCCATGGTCGCGGGCGTATTCCAGCGCCTGCTGGGGCACGCCCAGCTGCTGGTCTTCGGGGGTATAGAACAGGCCGACGTACTTGCCGATCACCGCTTCGGCGTCATAGCCCTTGACCCGTTCACAGCCGCGGTTCCAGCTGCAGATGCTGCCCTGCGTATCCAGCAGATAGATCGCGTGATCGCTCACGTTGTCGATCAACAGCTTCAGCTGCCGGCTTTCGTCGGCGAGCGGTGCAACGCTGGATACGGCCTGGACCACGACGGTTATCGACTCCCCCGATAAGGGACCGAACCGTAGGGGCCATGGTGTGAAGAAAGTGTCAAGAACGTGCGCCAAACGCGCTGACTTCTGGCGCTTAACAGCCGTTTACCGCTTCGGGTACCATCAGCCCCCTTTTACGCTGGAACATGGCATGAATTCTGCGCCTACCGCCCGTGACCGCTGGATCTGGCTTGCGTCGGCCGCCTTGATGGCGGCCACGCTGGGCACGGAAATGGTGGTGCCGCTGGGCTATGCGGTCTGGCTGACCTACTTCATGGCGGTGGGCATCACGCTGTTCCAGCGCCGCATGGAAGTGCCCCTGCTGGTGGCGATCGGGTCCTGCATCCTGTTGGCGGTCGGCTACAACGTTGCGCCGGCCAGCAGCAATTCGGCGTTTTCCTTCGTCAACCGCAGCATCGGCGGCGTCGCCTTCCTGATGATGGCGCTGACCGTGATGAAGGCCATCGGCGCCCGCCGTGAAGCGGCCGACGCGCTGTGGCTGCAGGCCGGCGAGAACGTGGTCGGCACCAGCCTGCAAGGGGATCCCACCCCGCGTGAACTGGCCGAAGCGGCCATGCGCGCGCTGTGCGCGCAGCTCAATGCCGATGTCGGCGCGATGTACCGCCTGCAGGGCGAGCGGCTGGTGCTGGTCGGTGGCGCCGCGCTGCCGTCGCAGCTGCCGGAGACGCTGCCGGCGAATGCAGGGCAATGGGGCGAGATCATCCGTGAGGGCCGTGCCCGTCGGCTGGAGGACAGCGACAGCCCGCTGGATATCGACACGCCGCTGGGCCGCACCACCGTGCACCAGCGCCTGCTGGGACCGATCACCGCCGATGGCGTGGTGATCGGCGTGATCGAGCTGGGCCGTGCCGGCGTATCGCCCGCACGCGGCCTGGAGATGGCGCTGCTGCTGCAGTGCGCCGAGCCGATCGGCATCGCGCTGCGCGCGTCGCTGCTCAATGCCCAGCTGGTGGAACTGCTGGAGGAAACCCAGCGCCAGAGCGAAGAGCTGCAGACCCAGCAGGAAGAGCTGCGCGTGGCCAACGAGGAACTGGAGGAGCAGAGCCGCAGCCTGCTGCATTCCCAGGCCAACCTGGAGCAGCAGCAGGCCGAGCTGGAGCAGACCAATGTGCAGCTTGAAGAGCGCACCCACGAGCTGGAGTCGCGCCAGCAGGCCCTGCTCCTGGCGCAGGCGCAGCTGGTGCAGAACAGCAACGAGCTGGAGGCCAGCTCGCGCTACAAGTCCGAATTCCTGGCCAACATGTCCCACGAGCTGCGTACGCCGCTCAACAGCGCGCTGATCCTGGCCAAGCTGCTGGCCGACAACAAGGACGGCACGCTGACCGCCGAGCAGGTCAAGTACGCCCAGGCGATCCACTCCTCCAACAACGACCTGCTGGCGCTCATCAACGACATCCTGGACCTGTCGCGGATTGAAGCCGGCCACGTCGAGCTGGTCGAGGAGAACCTGGCCGTCTCCAGCGTGCTGCAGCGGTTGAAGGAAACCTTCGAGCCGATGGCGGTGCAGAAGGGCCTGAGCCTGGAGATCAGCGCCGCGCCGGATGCGCCGACCCAGCTGCTGGCCGACAGCCAGCGCCTGCAGCAGATCCTCAAGAACCTGCTGGCCAACGCGGTCAAGTTCACCGAGCACGGCAGCGTGTCGCTGAAGGTGCGCAGTGCCGGGGCAGGGCGGATCCAGTTCGCCGTGTCCGATACCGGCATCGGGATTCCCGAAGAGCAGACCGCGGTGATCTTCGAAGCGTTCCGCCAGGCCGATGGCAGTACCCGCCGCCGTTATGGTGGCACCGGGCTGGGCCTGTCGATCTCGCGCGATCTGGCCGCCCGCATGGGCGGCAGCATCTCCGTTTCCAGCGAGCCGGGCCGCGGCAGCTGCTTCACCCTCGAACTGCCGCTGCTGGCTGGCGGCGGCACCGGCAGTGCCCAGCACGTCGTGCATGACGTCCGCCCGGCGGCCGTCGCGGCCCCGTCGCTGCCCGCCGCCGCGCCGCTCGGCCGTGCGCATGCCGGGTCGACGCCGGCCCCGACGCCGGCGGCAAAGGTGATCGATGACCGCGGCCGTCGCAGTCGCGCGGGCCGGATGATCCTGGTGGTCGAAGACGATGCGACCTTCGCCAGCGCGCTGGTGTCGATGGCGCATGAACTGGACTTCGACTGCGTGGTCGCCGGCACGGCCGAGGAGGCGCTGGCCCTGGCGACCGAACTGCGGCCCAACGGCATCCTGCTCGATATCGGCCTGCCCGACGTCTCCGGGCTCAGCGTTCTGGAGCGCCTCAAGCGCGACCCGGCCACGCGCCACATCCCCGTGCACGTGGTGTCCGGGCTGGAGCGCTCGCAGGTAGCGATGGAGCTGGGTGCGATCGGCTATGTGATCAAGCCGGCCACGCGCGAGCGCCTGGTCGGGGCGATCCAGCAGCTGGAGGCCACCAGCCAGCGCGACATGCGCCGCCTGCTGATCGTCGAGGACGACAGTGAGCTGCGCTCCAACCTGCAGCTGCTGCTCGGCCGCGACCAGCTGGAGATCACCGCGGTGGGCACCATCACCGAGGCGATGGCGGAGCTGGCCGGATCGACCTTCGACTGCATGGTCACCGACCTGGCGCTGCCCGACGGCACCGGCTACGACCTGCTCGAGCGCATGGCCGGCAACGAGGCCGTGGCGTTCCCGCCGGTGATCGTCTACACCGGCCGCGCGCTGACCCGCGATGAGGAGCAGCGCCTGCGCCGCTATTCCAAGAGCATCATCATCAAGGGCGCGCGCTCGCCCGAGCGCCTGCTCGATGAAGTAACCCTGTTCCTGCACAGTGTCGAGGCCTCGCTGCCGACCGACCAGCAGCGCCTGCTGCGCGAGGCGCGCCGCCGCGATGCGGTGCTCGATGGCCGCACCGTGCTGCTGGCCGAGGACGACGTGCGCAACATCTTCGCGCTGTCCAGCGTGCTCGAGCCGCTCGGTGTCACCCTGGACATCGCCCGCAACGGTCGCGAGGCGCTGGAGAAGCTGCGCCCGGAGATCGACCTGGTGCTGATGGACATCATGATGCCGGAGATGGACGGGCTGACCGCCATGCGCGAGATCCGCGCGGACAACCGCTGGCGCGACCTGCCGATCATCGCGCTGACCGCCAAGGCGATGCCCGATGACCGCGAGCATTGCCTGCAGGCCGGTGCCAACGACTACATCGCCAAGCCGATCGACGTGGACAAGCTGGTCTCGCTGTGCCGTGTGTGGTGCTCGCGCCGATGAATGAAACGGAGTTGTTCGACCTGGAGTTGAAGCTGTTGCTGGAGGCGGTCTACCAGCGCTACCACTACGACTTCCGTGACTACGCACTGGCGTCGCTGCGGCGGCGGATGCGGCATGCCATGGCGCGCTTCGACTGCCCGACCATGGGCGCGCTGCAGCACCGGCTGCTGCACGAGCCGGACACGTTCGCCCAGGCGATGCAGTACTTCACCGTGCAGGTCTCGGAGATGTTCCGCGACCCGCCGTATTTCCGGGTGCTGCGCGAGCATGCGGTACCGGTGCTGCGCACGTATCCGTCGATCAAACTGTGGATCGCCGGCTGCAGCACCGGCGAAGAGGTCTGGTCGCTGGCGATCCTGCTGCATGAGGAAGGCCTGCTTGACCGCGCGATCATCTACGCCACCGACATCAATCCCGAAGCGCTCCAGGCGGCCGAGTCCGGCGCTTTCGCGCTGGATCGTCTTGCGCAGTTCAGCCGCAATTATCTGGCCGCCGGCGGCACCGGATCGCTCTCCGACTACTACAGCAGCGGCTACGGCAGCGTGGTGTTCGACCGTCGCCTGAAGCGCAACATCGTGTTCGCCGACCACAGTCTGGCGACCGATACCGTGTTCTCGGAAGTGCACCTGGTGTCCTGCCGCAACGTGCTCATCTATTTCCAGCGGCCGTTGCAGGACCGTGCCATCGGCCTGTTCCATGAGGCGCTGGTGCACCGGGGCTTCCTCGGCCTGGGCAGCAAGGAGTCGCTGCAGTTCGGCGCGCACGCGGACCTGTTCGAAGCCTGTGCGCGCGAACAGCGTCTCTACCGGAAGCTGGCCTGATGAGCGCGGCATCGCAACGCAGCCGGTTCGACCTGGTGGTCGTCGGTGCGTCGGCCGGCGGCGTCAGTGCGCTGCAGGCCCTGCTGTCATCGCTGCCGTCGGCGCTGGCGCTGCCGGTGCTGGTGGTGCTGCATCTGCCGCGCGACCGTCCCAGCCGCATCGCCGACCTGCTCGACGCCGGCTGCCCGCTGCCGGTGCGCGAAGCCGAGGACAAACAGCCTCTGCAGCCCGGCACGGTGACGTTCGCGCCGCCGGACTACCACCTGCTGGTCGAGGACCGTGCCACGCTGGCGCTGTCGGTCGATCCGCCGGTGCTGTTCTCCCGCCCCGCGATCGATCCCCTGTTCGAAAGCGCTGCCGATGTGTTCGGTGATGGCGTGCTGGCGATCCTGCTGACCGGGGCCAGTACCGACGGCAGTGACGGTGTTGCCGCCGTGCGCCACGCCGGTGGCGAAGCCTGGATCCAATGCCCTGAGGAGGCCTATTCCTCGATGATGCCCGCTTCGGCCCTGGCGCACGCCGGTGCCGATGCGGTACTCCCGCTCACCTCCATCTGCACGCGTATGAAAGGTCTTACCCGATGAACCTGATCGAGCCCGCCGGGTCGACTGCCACCACCGATTGCGTGAAGCTGCTGATTGTCGATGACATTCCGCAGAACCTGGTCGCGATGGAAGCGCTGCTGCGTCGCCCGGGCCTGGAGATTCTGTGCGCGCCCTCCGGCGCCGAGGCGCTGGAACTGCTGCTCGAGCATGAGGTGGCGCTGGCGCTTCTGGACGTGCACATGCCGGAGATCGATGGCTTTTCGCTCGCCGAACTGATGCGCGGCTCGCAGCGCAGCCGCGATGTGCCGATCATCTTCCTGACCGCCTCGCCGAACGACCCCGTGCGCGCGTTCAAGGGCTACGAAACCGGGGCGGTCGATTTCCTGCACAAGCCGATCGAGCCGCAGGTGATCATGAGCAAGGTCAATGTGTTCATCGAGCTCTACCAGCAGAAGCAGCTGCTCAAGACGCGCAACGAGGCGCTGGAGCATGCGCTCACGCTCAACGAAACGATGATGGCGGTGCTCACGCACGATCTGCGCACGCCGCTGGCCTCGATCCTGCTGTGCGCCGACAAGCTGGCGCTCGACCTGCCCGACGACAGCCAGGTCCAGCGCACGCTCGGCCACCTGGAGAACAGTGCCCAGCGCATGGCCCGGATGGTGGAACAGTTGCTGGACTTCTCGAAGATCCGTACCGGCGGGTTGCGCCTGTACAGCACCGAGTGCGATCTGGCCGACGTGGCCGCAACGGTCGTGGCCGAGATCGGGCGTGCGCATCCTCAGGCGCGCATCGAGCTGCAGGTCCAGGGCGATGCCCACCTGCAGGGCGATCCGGATCGGCTGGCGCAGTTGTTGTCCAACCTGATCGGCAATGCGGTGCTGCATGGCGGCGATGCACCCGTGCTGGTTCGCCTGGAGGGTGAGCGCAGCGCGCCGCTGCGTCTGCAGGTGCGCAATGCCGGCCAGATTCCCGAGGCGTTGCTGCCGCGTCTGTTCGAACCGTTCAAAGCCAGTTTCCACGACAGCCGCGGGTTGGGGCTGGGGTTGTTCATCGCCAGCGAGTTCGCGCGCGCGCATGGCGGCACGCTGGTGGCCGCGAACCAGGACGGCACGGTCCTGTTTGAAACCCTGCTGCAGCGCAGGCCGCGCTGATCGCGGCGGAACCATCCCGGCAGTGTGCCGGGATGGTCGAGTGCTTGTTTACAGCGGATCGCAGCAGAGGCGCACGCCGTGCCCGCCATAGGTGCAGCTCGGCTGCTCTTCACACCCCGCCAACGGCGTGGGCTGGCTGGAGGTGGCCACCGCCTGGCTGGAGGCGAACGCCAGTGCACAGATCAGGGTAATGCCACCGAAGGCCGACAGCAGTTTTTTGGATGTCATGGTTACTCTCTCCTTGAGGGGATGATGCGGGTGGTCGAGCGTGTGGATGCGGCGGGGGTGTTACACCGGCTGGCAGCAGCGGATCTCGCTATGCCCGCCATAGGTGCAGCCAGGCTTGTAGGGGCAACCCTCCAGCTGTTTCGGTTGGCTGGAGGTTGCCACCGCCTGGCTCGAAGCAAACGCCAAGGCGCAGACAACAGCGATACCGCCAAAGACCGAGACGAATTTCTTGGACTTCATGGTGTTTCTCCTGTTGTGGATCATGCGGATGCAACGGGTGGTGCGCGAGGCGGTTTACCGGGCCGGCGGATCCGTCAGCGGGCAGCAGGTGCCGTCCGGATTGGCGCCGTAGTCGCAGTGCGGCGCGGCTTTGCAGCCGGACAACGCCGCGGGCGTGGCTGAGGTGGCGAAGGCCTGGGCGGAAGCGAAGGCGAGCATGCCGGCGACGGCGAGGCCGCCAAGCAGGGACAGCGTGTGTTTCGACGTCATCGTTCAACTCCTCGGAATGGGAAGGAAAGCCGACGAACTGTCGATCCGCCCCGTGAGCCGGTGCGGACAGACCTTGGGTGCGCCGCCGGGCAGCGGCGTCAGAGGGCCATCAGCCTGCCGGGGCGGGCACTGCACTGCGCGCAGCGTGCACCACGAAGGCGCCGGTGATGGCATTGACCGAGCTGTCCTTGAGCTGGCCGACATGGCGATAGATCACCTTGCCGTCCTGGATGACCACCACCATCGGCACCATGGTCGCGGTGTAGCGCTGCCGGATCCGGTCATCGGTATCGTTGACGACCGGGAAGTCGAACCCATGCTGGCGTGCGTAGTCCGCAGCGGTTTCATGGGGCGGCAGGCTGACACCGAGCATCTCGAAGGCGCGGTTGCCATTGTTCCGGCCGGCGGCGTCCAGCGCCTGGATCTGCGGCACCGAGGCCAGGCAGTACCTGCAGGCCGGGGAGAAGAAATACAGGACCTGGCGGCCGCTGGCCGGGCCGGCGAGGGTGACCGCCTGGCCGTCCAGTGCGGTGGTGTCCAGTGCTTCAGGCTGCGCGCCTTCCGGAAGACCGTGGGCGGCCTTGGAGATCTGTTCGACCTTGCTCACCAGCAGTGCCTGCTCCTGGCGGAGCTGCCGGTTCTGCACGGCCAGCGCCGTCATCAGGGCGGCCAATACGATGATCAGAGCGAAGCTGCCGTACTTGCGTAGCGCGGATGCGTCCATGCTGCTCCTTGGCCTTCGGCCGGGTCCATGGCTGAGTAGGTGGGGTATATATCCGGCAACAAAAATCATTTGTCAAACACCAGAGCCTGTGAATGAGACATCGGTTTCATTCCGTTTGCGGTCTATCAGCGGAACGGGGGCGTGCCGCACCCGCCGGACCGCCCCAGCCAGTCGCAAACCCCCGTGAGGTAAACTGTCCGGGCGCCGCAGCCCTTCGCCGCCGGCCATTGCTGGAGCCACCATGCCGTCGTCGAGCCGTAAAGCCACCACGCCCCTGATCGATGCCCAGGTGCACGTCGAGGGCTTCGTGCAGGTGCGCGAGGCGCGCCGGTCCGAGCTGGTCGAGGATTATGTGGAGCTGATCGCGGACCTGATCGCTGATGGCCGTGAGGCCCGCCAGGTGGACATCGCCAGTCGGCTCGGGGTGGCGCAGCCGACGGTCGCCAAGGCGCTCAAGCGCCTGGTCAAGGAGGGCTGGGCGATCCAGCGACCGTACCGTGGCGTGTTCCTGACCCCGGCCGGCGAGCAGCTGGCGGTGGAGATGCGTGCCCGCCACCAGACCGTGGAGCAGTTCCTGCTGGCATTGGGCGTGGACGCCGACTCGGCGCGCCGCGACGCCGAAGGCATCGAACACCACGTCAGCGAGGCCACCCTGGCCGCGTTCGAGGCATTCGTGCGCAAGGCCAACGGCCATGGTTGAGCGCCTCGCGCCGCCGCCCCCGCTGGGCGTGCCGGTGCACGACCAGGATGAGCACTGGATGCGCCATGCACTGGGCCTGGCCGAGCGTGCCGAGCGTGAGTTCAACGAGATTCCGGTCGGCGCGGTGCTGGTCGGTGCCGATGGCACCGTGCTCGGCGAAGGCTGGAACCTCAACATTGCCGACCACGACCCCAGCGCGCACGCCGAGATCGTGGCGATGCGGCAGGCGGGCAGGGCGCTGGCCAACCACCGGCTGATCGGCAGCACGCTGTACGTCACCCTGGAGCCGTGTGCGATGTGTGCCATGGCGATCGTGCATGCACGCGTGGCGCGGCTGGTGTATGCGGCGACCGACCCCAAGACCGGTGCCTGCGGCAGTGTGTTCGACCTGATCGGCGACCCGCGGCACAACCACCGTGTCGAGCTCCACGGCGGCGTGCTGGCCAAGGATGCCAGCACCCGCTTGACCAACTACTTCCGCGCCAAGCGCGGCAAGCCGCCGCTGCTGCTGGAGTAAGGGCGCCGCAGCGACAGGCTCGTGACGCGTTGGCGGTATCATGTGGGCCTTATCCATTCCCGGTCGCGGCGCAGGCGGCGACCCAGCACAAGGCGAACACATGGCGGACAACGGCGCAGAAGGCGAGCGACTGATCTGGATCGATCTGGAAATGACCGGTCTGGACACCGACAACGATGCCATCATCGAGATCGCCACGGTGGTGACCGATGCGCAGTTGAACGTGCTGGCCGAAGGTCCGGAGTTCGCGATCCATCATCCGGTCGAGCGGCTGGAGGCCATGGACGAATGGAACCGCAACCAGCATCGCCGATCCGGCCTGTGGCAGCGCGTGGTCGACAGCAGCGTGACGCTGGGCCAGGCCGAGGCGCAGACCATCGCGTTCCTGCAGCAGTGGATCAAGGCGGGTGCCTCGCCGATGTGCGGCAATTCGATCTGCCAGGACCGTCGCTTCCTGCACCGCGAAATGCCGCGCCTGGAGAAGTACTTCCACTACCGGAACCTGGACGTTTCCACGATCAAGGAACTGGCCAAGCGCTGGGCCCCGGGCGTCGCCGCCGGCGTCGGCAAGACCGCCAGCCATACCGCGCTGAGCGACGTGCACGATTCCATCGCGGAGCTGCGCCATTACCGGCAGTTCATGGGCGCGCTGTCGGGCCTGCCGGCCTGAGCCTACCGGAGCATTCAGCCACCGGCAGGCGAGGCAACAAGCGCTAGACATCGGCGGCGCTATGATCGCGGCCATGAACGCCATCACCTCGCCGCAACCGCCGCCGCTGTCGTCCTCGATCCTGCCGACCTCGCAGGATTGGCGCGATCTGCAGCGAGCGGTGGACCTGCTGGAATCGCCCACGCTGACCGCCAAGATGGCGAACCTGATCGGCTCGCCGCTGGAGTTCGCGGTCAAGCGGCTGCCCGATTCGGTATCGCGCCGCATCCATGGTGCGGTCGAGGCGGCATTGTTCAAATCCGCCCAGGCCGCGTTGTGGACGATGGACAACACGCCCGGCAAGGCGGCCTCCACCCGTTGGCACAAACTGGCCGCAGCCACCTCCGGTGCAGTCGGCGGCGCGTTCGGGTTCACCACGCTGTTCATCGAACTGCCGGTGTCGACCACGATCATGATGCGCTCGGTAGCCGACGTCGCCCGCAGCGAGGGCTTCGACCTGCGTGACATGAGCACCCGGCACGCCTGTCTGGAGGTGTTCGCGCTGGGCGGTAATTCGGGCAAGGACGACGCCAGCGAGACCGGCTACTACATCACCCGTGGCTTCACCGCCGAAGTGATGCGCCACCTCTCCGCCGAGCTGGCCGGGCGCGCGGTCGGCGGCAGCCCGGTGATGATCGGGCTGACCCCGAAGGAGGCCGGCAAGTGGCTGGCCAAGCTCGTGGAGAAGGTCGCCGCGCGCTTCGGCGTGGTGGTCACCGAGAAGTTCGCCGCGCAGGCGGTGCCGATCGTAGGGGCGGTGGCCGGTGCAACGCTCAACACCATGTTCACCGACTACTACCAGGACGTCGCGCGCGGGCACTTCATCGTGCGCCGGCTGGAACGTACCTACGGCTACGAGACCGTGCGCGCGGCCTACTCGATGCTGGCGGCCGAGCGTACCTGATCGATCGTTGCACGGGCGGCACAACTGTTTTGCCGCCGCAGGGCTGTTGAGCGGGCGGTGCGGTCCCCATCCTTGTCGGCATCACCGCTTCGGCGGCGCCCCCCGATCAAGGATTCCCATGCTGTTCTCCCCCTACACCCGTGGCGCGTTGACGCTGCCCAACCGTATCGTGATGCCGCCGATGACCCGTTCGCGGGCCGGTGCGGGCAACGTTGCCACGCCGCTGATGGCCGAGTACTACGCCCAGCGCGCCTCGGCCGGCCTGATCGTCAGCGAAGGTACCCAGATCAGCCAGCAGGGCCAGGGCTACGCCTGGACCCCGGGCATCCATGACGAGGCCCAGATCGCCGGCTGGCGCGGCGTCACCGACGCTGTCCACGCGGCGGGTGGCCGCATCGTCGCCCAGCTCTGGCATGTCGGCCGCGTCTCGCATGTGGCCCTGCAGCCGGGTGGCGCCGCACCGGTGTCCTCCTCGGCGCTGCTGGCCGAGGGCGTCAAGGTGTTCGTCGATCCGGAAGGGCGCGGCCCGCAGAGCGGCGTCGGCGAGTTGGTGCAGCACTCGATGCCGCGCGCATTGGCCATCGATGAGATCGCCGGGATCGTGCGCGACTACGCGGCGGCCGCGCGCAATGCGATCGCGGCAGGCTTCGATGGCATCGAACTGCATGGCGCCAACGGCTACCTGATCAACCAGTTCATCGACTCCCAGGCCAACCAGCGCACGGATGCCTACGGTGGCGCGCTGCAGAACCGCCTGCGCTTCCTGCGCGAGGTGACCGAAGCGGTGGCTGCGGAGATCGGTGCCGAGCGCGTCGGCGTGCGTCTGGCCCCGCTGACCACGCTGCAGGGCGCGGTGGACGACACCCCGCAGGCGACCTACCTGGCCGCCGCGCACCTGTTGGACCGGATCGGCGTGGGCTACCTGCATATCGCCGAAGCCGACTGGGAGGATGCACCGGTGATGCCGGTGGCCTTCAAGGAAGCGCTGCGCATGATCTACCGGGGCACGCTGATCTACGCGGGCAAGTACACCGTGGCGCGCGCGGAGGAAGCGCTGGCCAAGGGCTGGGCCGACCTGATCGCGTTCGGCCGGCCGTTCATCGCCAACCCGGACCTGCCGGAGCGGCTGCAGCAGGGCCTGTCGTTGAACCCGTCGGACAAGGCGACGTTCTTCGGGGGCGGAGCGGAAGGGTTTACCGATTACCCGGTGGCCGAGCTGGCCGAGCCGGCCGAGCCCGCCGACGCCTGACGGTAGTGCCACGCCATGCGTGGCAACGCGGACCTTCCGGCCATTGGATGCCCACCAAATGGCGGCCCAACGAAAAGCAGCCACGCATGGCGTGGCTCTACCCCTGGGACCAAATGCCGCGTCCCAAAAACAAAACCCCGCTTGCGCGGGGTTTTGTTCTTCATCGCATTGCCGAAGGGATCAACCCTTGGCTTTGAGCTTGGCCAGACGCAGCCAGGTATCCACCACGGTGTCCGGGTTCAGCGACACCGATTCAATGCCTTCCTGCATCAGCCATTCGGCCAGGTCCGGATGATCGGACGGGCCCTGGCCGCAGATGCCGACGTACTTGCCCTTGGCGCGCGCGGACTTGATCGCCATCGACAGCAGCTTCTTCACCGCCGGGTTCCGCTCGTCGAACAGGTGCGCGACGATCGAGGAATCGCGGTCCAGGCCCAGGGTCAGCTGGGTCAGGTCGTTGGAGCCGATCGAGAAGCCGTCGAAGATCTCCAGGAACTCATCGGCGAGCAGTGCGTTGGACGGCACTTCGCACATCATGATGATCTTCAGGCCGTTTTCGCCCTGCTTCAGGCCGTTCTGTTCCAGCACCTCGACGACCTTGCGGCCTTCTTCCAGGGTGCGCACGAACGGGATCATGACCCACAGGTTGTCCAGGCCCATCTCGTTGCGCACGCGCAGCACGGCCTGGCATTCCAGGGCGAAGGCGGCCGAGAAGCTCGGGTCGACGTAACGGCTGGCGCCGCGGAAGCCGATCATCGGGTTCTCTTCGTGCGGCTCGTAGTTGCTGCCGCCGATCAGGTTGGCGTACTCGTTGGACTTGAAGTCCGACAGGCGCACGATCACCGGGTTCGGGGCGACCGACGCGGTCAGCGTGGCGATGCCTTCGGCCAGGCGACCGACGTAGAAGCTGACCGGATCGGCGTAACCGGCGATCTTCTCGTCGATCTTCTTCTTGGTCGCCGCGTCCTGACGGTCGTACTCCAGCAGCGCGTTCGGGTGGATGCCGATGTGGCTGGCGATGATCATTTCCAGACGGGCCAGGCCGATGCCGGCGTTCGGCAGCTGGCCGAAGTCGAAGGCACGTTCCGGGTTGGCCACGTTCATCATGATCTTCAGCGGCGCCGGCGGCATGTTGCCCAGGTCCGTGGTGGTGCGCTCGAATTCGAGGATGCCGTCGTAGATGAAGCCGGTGTCACCCTCGGCGCAGCTGACGGTCACTTCCTGGCCATCCTGGATCAGCTGGGTCGCGTTGCCCGAGCCGACCACGGCCGGTACGCCCAGCTCACGCGCGATGATCGCCGCGTGGCAGGTACGGCCGCCGCGGTTGGTCACGATGGCCGAGGCGCGCTTCATCACCGGCTCCCAATCGGGATCGGTCATGTCGGCGATCAGCACGTCGCCGGGCTGCACGCGGGCCATGTCGTCCAGGGTGCGCACTACGCGGGCGGTACCGGCACCGATCTTGGCGCCGACGGCGCGGCCTTCGGCCAGCACCTTGCCGTCCTTCTGGTTCAGTGCGAAACGTTCGATCTGGGTGGCATGGCCACGCGACTTCACCGTCTCCGGACGCGCCTGCACGATGAACAGCTTGCCGCTGACACCGTCCTTGGCCCACTCGATATCCATCGGGCGGCCGTAATGCTTTTCGATCACCAGCGCCTGCTTGGACAGTTCCTGCACGTCCTCATCGCTGATCGAGAAGGTGTTGCGCAGCTCGGCCGGGGTGTCTTCGATGCGCACGCGCTCACCGGGGACATCCGAATACACCATGCGGATCGCCTTGCTGCCGAGCGAGCGGCGCAGGATCGCCGGCTTGCCCGCGCTCAGGGTGGGCTTGTAGACGTAGAACTCGTCCGGGTTGACCGCACCCTGCACGACCATTTCGCCCAGGCCGAACGAGGAGGTGACGAACACCACGTCGCGGAAGCCGGACTCGGTGTCCAGGGTGAACAGCACGCCGGACGAACCGACGCCCGAGCGCACCATCAGCTGCACGCCGGCGGACAGGAACACGTCCTCGTGCTTGAAGCCGTGGTGGACGCGGTAGGCGATCGCGCGGTCGTTGTAGAGCGAGGCGAACACTTCCTTGACCTTGAGCACGACATCGTCGGCGCCGGTCACGTTGAGGAAGGTTTCCTGCTGGCCGGCGAAGGACGCATCGGGCAGATCTTCGGCGGTCGCCGAGGAACGCACCGCGACCGCGACGTCGCCGCCGCCGTTTTCGCTGCACAGCTTGGCGTAGGCGGTGCGGATGTCCTGGTCCAGCGCCGGGTGGAGCGGGGCATCGATCACCCAGCCGCGGATTTCCTTGCCGGCGATCGTCAGGGCACCGACATCTTCCACGTCCAGCGTGGCCAGCTTGTCGAAGATGCGCTTGGACAGATCGTTGTGGGCGATGAAGTCCTTGAAGGCTTCAGAGGTGGTTGCGTAACCGCCGGGGACAGACACCCCCAGACCGGCCAGATTGCCGATCATTTCGCCAAGCGACGAATTCTTGCCGCCTACGCGGGCCAGATCGGCCAGGCGCAGTTCGTGCAACCACAGGATATTCTCGTTCAAGCGCGATGCTCCGTTTGGCCATCGCCCGAGGCGGGCTGGATGGCCACGTCCGTAGGAAGAAGCCGATATGATGCCGGGCAGACCGCTGTCGGCACAAGCTTGTATCGACAGCCTTTTTAAGCTTCGGAGGGGGTAAAAGCCGTATGTCGACGATCCGTCCGGTGTTCTACGTGTCCGATGGAACCGGTATCACCGCTGAAACCATTGGGCATAGCCTCCTGACCCAGTTCTCCGGGTTCAGCTTCATCACCGACCGAATGTCGTTCATCGATGATCCGGAAAAAGCGCGGGAAGCCTGTGAAAGGATCCGTGCAGCGGGGGAGCGGTACCAGGTTCGGCCCATCGTGGTCAGTTCCTGCGTGGACAGCGGGCTGAGCATCATCCTGGCCGAAAGCGGCGGGTTGATGCTGGACGTGTTCGCCCCCTTCATCGAGCCGCTGGAGCGCGAACTGGCGGTCAACCGGCATTCCCGGGTCGGCCAGGCGCACGGCATGGTCGACTTCGAGACCTACCACCGGCGCATCAACGCGATGAACTTCGCGCTGACCCATGACGACGGCATCGCCATCAACTACGACGATGCCGACGTGATCCTGGTGGCCGTGTCGCGGGCCGGCAAGACTCCCACCTGCATCTACCTGGCCCTGCATTACGGGGTCCGCGCGGCCAACTACCCGCTGACCGACGAGGATCTGGAGCAGGACCGGCTGCCGCCCCGGCTGCGTCCGTACCGCAAGAAGCTGTTCGGCCTGACCATCGACCCGGACCGCCTGCAGCAGATCCGCCAGGAGCGCCGCCCCAATTCGCGCTACGCCAACCTGGAGACCTGCCGCCGCGAGGTCGCCGCGGCCGAGACCATGTTCCGGATGGAGCGGATCCCGACCCTGAGCACCACCCACACCTCGATCGAGGAAATCTCGAGCAAGGTGCTGGGCACGCTGGGGCTGCAGCGCGAGATGTACTGATTTGGCACGCGAATCAGTACGCGCATTGCACCTCTCCGGGGGAGCGGTAGTGCCGGCCGCTGGCCGGCTCCTCCAGGTCTCGAACGGAGCGGTTTGTCAGGGCAGCCGGCCAGCGGCCGGCACTACAACAGCGCAGGATGTGCAGTGAGCCGGCCAGCGGCCGGCACTACCCCGCGTCCGTGAACCGGTGGCGGGCCGCCCCTTTGGCCGGGCTGCTGCCGCCCCCACGTTGGGAGATCAACGTGTAGGATCGACCCATGGCCCAGGCATCGCCCCGTATCGAACGCATTCCCCGGCTCAGCCGCCTGAGCTGGCTGATGGGGCTTTACGCCGAGAACTACCAGCACCTGGTGCGTCTGTTCGCGCCGTCCGAGCTGGTACCCGGCAGTTATGTCTCCTCGATCGGCGACGGCCTGGACGTGCGGCTCGACGTGATCGAGTGCCACCGTTACACGGTCGAGCTGCGTCTGACCTACGACTTCGCCGACCCGGTCACCGGGCAGCCGGATCCGTCGGCCTATGTGCGCCTCTACCGTGACGCCCGCCAGGCCGAGACCACCCATTGCTACGTCGGGCGCCGCTGGCAGGACGTGGTGGGCATGTACCCGCCGCCGGCCGAGCTGATCAGCCACCGCATGCGGATGAACACCTTCCTCGGTAAATGGCTGGAATACCTGGCCGAACGCGGCCACGGCGTGGCGACCCTGCGTCGGGATGGCGCGGTGGCGGCACCCGCGGATGCCCGTCGCACCACCCTGGTGCCCTGAGCCGCCCCCTGGCGGATCACGCATAATCGGGGGTCTGTGTTCCCCCGAGCCTGTGCGAAATGCCCTATACCCCCATCGTGGCCACCCTGGGCTACGTGCTGTCCGCCGACGGCAAGCAAGTGCTGATGATCCACCGCAACGCCCGCCCCGGTGACCTGCACCTGGGCAAGTACAACGGGCTGGGCGGCAAGATGGAGCGCGATGAAGACGCCGCCGCCTGCATGCGCCGCGAGATCCGCGAAGAAGCCGGGATCGAGTGCGGGACCATGCGCCTGCGCGGCACGATCAGCTGGCCGGGCTTCGGCAAGAACGGCGAGGACTGGTTCGGTTTCGTGTTCGTCATCGATGACTTCACCGGCACGCCGCTGACCTCCAATCCGGAGGGCACCCTGGAATGGGTGGACGTGGACAGGATCGACAGCCTGCCGCTGTGGGAAGGCGATCGCAGCTTCCTGCCGCTGGTCTTCGACGACGAGCCCCGCGCCTTCCATGGCGTGATGCCGTACCGCGATGGCGCCATGGAATCCTGGAGCTACACCCGGCTGTAGTGCCGGCCAGCGGCCGTCACTACCTGCGGGCGAGCAGCAGGTGGAAATGCTTGTTGACCTCGCGCCCGTCGTTGCTGCGCCCGGTTTCGTGATGGGCGCGCCAGCCCTGTACGGTCAATCCAGCGCTGCGCAGGGCTTGCTCGACCTCGGCCAGTTCGTGCAGGTGGAAGCCATGCGCGGTGAACGGCAGGGTGCGCATGAAGGCGGCATCCCCAAAGGCCAGGCAGAGCCGGCCACCGGGGCGCAGCACGCGGGCCAGTTCGGCGAACGGGAATTTCAGTTCGTCCCAGAAATACAGGGTGTTCACTGCCAGCGCCGCGTCGATGCAGGCCGCGTCCAGGGGCAGGGCCTGGGCATCGCCGAGCCGGACCTCGGCGCGATCCTGCAGCCCTCGCGCGGCCAGCAGCGTGTTGCCCGCGTCGACCATCGCGGCCGAGACATCCAGCCCCAGATAGAGGCTGCCCGAGGCACGCAGCAGATCGGGCGCGAAGGCCGCATTGCCCGGGCCGATCTCCAGCACCTGCTCGCCCGCGGTGACCGCCAGCAGGGCGATCGCGGCGCGGTTGAGGTCGCCGTTGCTGCGGTTCATCGATTCGGCCACGACGAGCGCGTGCTCACCGTGCGGGTGGCGCAACTGGGCGGCCAGATGGTCGAGGGAAAGCACGCGCAAGACTCCTGTCGGTTGGCGGCAGGACCTGGCGGCGGCGGAGTCCATCCACCAGCTTAGCCCACCGGCGGCACCGATGGGCGCGCCTGTGTAGATCGATCGGCCAGCCACGATGAAGATCGGTGATCAACAAATCACCAAGGTCGCGTCTATTGAGACTGAGTTGTCCACAGGGGGTGTGGATGACTCGTGGGCAAGTTTGTGGATAAGCGCCTCCGGCCCCCGCTGGCGCTCGCTGTCAAGATGGGTGGTCAAAAATTCACCGCAGGTCGTCCCCGCGTGAACGGCGCGGCAAGGCCGGGTACGGTGGCGTAGGGTGGGGTGTCCGGGTGCGGGCCGCTCGCGGTACTCTCTTGCGATTGCCGCCACCCGATCTTCCATGAAACGTCATTTCTCGATGTTGCGCGAGTTCCACCTGGCCGACTGGTTCACCCTGGCCAACGCGTTCTGCGGCACCGGCGCGGTCTTCGCCGCCATGCGCTACCTGCAGGACGGCGAGCGCAGCTACCTGCTGTTCGGCATGGCGCTGATCCCGCTGGCCTTCATCTTCGACGCACTGGACGGGCGCATCGCCCGCTGGCGCAAATCCAGCTCCACGCTGGGCCGCGAGCTGGATTCGCTGTCGGACATCATTTCCTTCGGCGTGGCCCCGGCGGCGCTGGCCTACGCCTGCGGCATGCAGGGCGGCTGGGACTGGCTGGTGCTGAGCTATTTCGTCTGCTGCGGTGTCAGCCGCCTGGCGCGCTACAACGTGACCGCCGAGGCGCTGGCTGGTGAAGGCGACAAGGTGCCGTACTTCGAGGGCACCCCGATTCCGACCAGCCTGGCGCTGGTGGTGGTGCTGGCCGTGGCGGCGAGCGTCGGCGCGACCGGCGCGGACCTGTGGCTGGGCCAGTGGCAGCTCGGCCCGTGGCAGCTGCACCCGCTGGTGCTGCTGTTCGCGCTGTCCGGCTCGCTGATGATCAGCAAGACCCTGCGCATCCCCAAGCCGTGAGGCGGCGCGGCGCGGCATTGCTATCATCGTTTCCCGAGACGGGAGGGCGATCATGACCACGGCGGGCAGCGGCAGCGGCGCAGGCGATGTAGAGGCCTTGGCGCGGCAGTATTTCAGTGCGTGGGGCGATGCCCTGCGGCACGCTGCGGCAGCGCCGGGCCATACGGGTGGCCCTGATGGCCAGGGCAACTGGCAGCAGGCGATCGACGGGTGGGCGCAGATGATGCCCAACGCCGCCAGCGGCCCGGCCGACGAGGCCGTGCACCGCTTCCGTGAGCAGGCGGGTGGCTGGTACGGGACCATGCAGCAGGTGGCCGCGCAGTTCGCCGGCCGCGACACCACCAGCGCCGACGTCGCGCAGGCCTGGCGCACGGCCGTGCTGGGGCAGGGCGACGGACTGCTGCAGTGGATGCTGCAGGGCGCACGCGGACACACGCATGCCGAGGGGCCCGATCTTCTCCAGTTGCTGGAGACCTTGCAGCGCCAGCTTGGCCCGTGGCTGCAGAGCCCGGCGTTCGGTCCCGGTCGCGAGCATCAGGCCCGGTGGCAGGCACTGCTGCGTGCGCAGCAGGAGTATCAGGCGCATTCGCGCGATTACGTGGAGCAGATCAAGCAGGCACTGGACGATGCGTTCACCCTGTTCGAGCAGCGCCTGGCCGAGCACGAACAGCCGGGCAACCAGCTGACCAGTGCGCGGGCGATGTTCGATCTGTGGATCGACGCGGCCGAAGAGGCGTATGCCAAGGTCGCGCTGTCCGAGCCGTTCCAGACGGTCTATGCCTCGCTGGGCAACGCCCAGATGCGGCTGCGCGCGGCCACCCAGCAGGAAATCGAACGGCTGACCGAGAGCTTCGGGCTGCCGACGCGCACGGAGATGGATGCGGCGCATCGCCGGATCGCCGAGCTGGAGCGGTTGGTGCGGCGCATGGCCAGCGGCGCGGGTACGGCGGGCCCCAACAAGGCAACATCCGGCAAGGCAGCACCGAAGCAGGGCAAGGCACCTGCGGCAGCGCGTGCGGCTGCGGCACCTGCCGGTAAGGCCAAGGCGAGCAGGCCCGCGGTAAAGCCAGCCGCCGCGAGCAAACGCGCAGGCAACGTTTCCACGCCGGCCGAGGCCGCCAAGCCCACCTCCAAGCCCCGGAAGCGCAGCGCATGAAAGGCCCCCTGGGCTTCAACGCCGAAGACCTGCTGCAGGAAACCCTGGCCATGCAGCGCAAGCTGATGGATGGCCTGAAGCTGCTGCCGTCGGTGGACGATGTCGATTACGGCGTGACCACCCGCGAAGAGATCTGGCGCGACGGCAAGGTCACGCTGTACCGCTTCGTCGGTACCGAAGCGCCGGTGCACCGCACGCCGCTGCTGATCGTCTATGCGCTGGTCAACCGGCCGTACATGGTCGACCTGCAGACTGACCGCTCGCTGGTGCAGAAACTGCTGGCGCTGGGCCACGATGTCTATGTGCTGGACTGGGGCTACCCGGACCGTTCCGAGCGCTACCAGACGCTGGAGGATTACCTGCTGCGCTTCGTGGATGGCGCGGTGGATCACCTGCAGGCGCGCAGCGGTGGCGAGCCGATCAACATGCTGGGCATCTGCCAGGGCGGCGTGTTCGCGCTTTGCTATGCCGCGCTGCGCCAGGCCAAGCTGGCGAACCTGATCACCATGGTCACCCCTGTCGATTTCCACACGCCGGACAACATGCTCTCGCACTGGGCGCGGCAGGTGGATGTGGACCTGCTGGTGGACACGCTG
The DNA here is from genome assembly GCF_039673115.1 of Stenotrophomonas sp. TWI1183. Taxonomy (NCBI): domain Bacteria; kingdom Pseudomonadati; phylum Pseudomonadota; class Gammaproteobacteria; order Lysobacterales; family Lysobacteraceae; genus Stenotrophomonas; species Stenotrophomonas sp. TWI1183. The sequence continues at coordinate 295,251 of NZ_JBDJKZ010000001.1, read as the reverse complement.
GGCAACATCCCGGCCGACCTGATGAATGCCAGTTACCTGATGCTCAAGCCGTTCCGCCTCAACGTCCAGAAGTACGTGGGCCTGCTCGACATCCTCGACGACAAGGACGCGCTGGAAGATTTCCTGCGCATGGAGAAGTGGATTTTCGACTCGCCCGATCTTGCTGGCGAGGCGTTCCGTGACTTCATCAAGCAGTTCTACCAGGGCAATGGCCTGATGCACGACGGCGTGCGCATCGGCGAAGAACAGGTCGACCTCCAGCAGGTCACGTTGCCGGTACTGAACATCTATGCCGAGCAGGACCATCTGGTCCCGCCGGATGCATCGCGCGCGCTGCGCGGTCGAATCGGCAGCACGGACTACACCGAAAGCAGTTTCCGCGGTGGCCATATCGGCATCTACGTTTCCGGGCGCGCGCAGCGCGAGGTTCCGGCGACCATCACCGGTTGGTTGAACGAGCGCGCGCAATGAACATTCGCCCCCTTCTCTGGCTGGCCGTGGGTCTGTCGGGCATTGGTGCCGCCCAGGCCGCGCCCAGCGAGGCCGCCCGCCGCGAGATCGCCGGCCTGATCGGTGCGCTGGATGGCTCCAGCTGCCGCTTCCAGCGCAACGGCAGCTGGCATGATGCGCCCGAGGCGCGGGCCCACCTGCAGCGCAAGTACGACTACCTGCTCAAGAAGGACAAGGTGGACACCGCCGAGCAGTTCATCGAGCGGGCCGCCAGCCAGAGCAGCATGAGCGGCAAGCCGTACCGGATCGCCTGCCCGGGCCAGCCGGAGCAGACCGCCGCGGTCTGGTTCGGGGCGCGACTCAAGGCCCTGCGCCAACGCACCCCGTAGACACGGTTCGCGCTAGAGTCGGCACCTACCGGCTCGAGACCCCGTGCATGAACACACCGCCGCGCCCGCTGTCCCGTTCGCTCAACGACCGCATGATCGCCGGGGTGATGGGCGGCATCGCGCATCGCTACGGCTGGAACGTCACCCTGGTGCGGGTGCTGTTCGTGCTGATCTCGATCGGCTCGGCCGCCTTCCCGGGCATCCTGGTCTACCTGATCCTGTGGCTGTTGATCCCCAACGAGGCCGATTGAGCCTGTCGCCGCTGCTGCTGCGCGCCCTGCAGGGGCTGGGCGCGCTGTGGACGTCACCCAACACCCTGATCGGCCTGGCCGCCGGCACCGCCGGGATGCTGGCCGGTGCGCGGCCATCGTGGAACGCGCGCGACTGCGCCATCGTGTTCCGCGAGTTTCCGTGGGGGCCGGGTGGGGCGATCACGCTGGGCAATGTCATCCTGCATACCGGACAGGTACTGGACGTACCGTGCCGCACGTACGCGCACCAGGCGGGCCACGCCAGCGAGCCGGTGATCGGCCTGCACGACCACGAGCGTGCGCATGTCTACCAGTATCTGGTGCTGGGGCCGTTGTATCTTCCGGTGTATCTGCTCTGTGGTGGCGTGAGCGCACGCAATCCGTTCGAGCGGGCGGCCGATGTGTACGCGCTGCACGGGCGGGGTTGGTGGCCCTGTTATTTCCGCGTTAAATCCATGTAAGAAAAATGTCGACAACGCGGCGTCATCTGCATGCAAAAAAACGTTATTAGCCTGCATGACGAATCAGTCAGGTTTGCCGGGGTAAACTTGCATCGCTGTATGAGCAACAACGTTTTTCTGGAGGAATACATCACATGGCAATCGTTCTTTATGTCGGTGGTAGCAAGGATGGCGACAAGGGCCTCGTGCCCCATGGCTTCAGCAAGTCCCAGGCCGATACCGAGCTGGGCCCGGAGATCTACACCGAGCGGTTCATGGAGCTGCAGGGTGTGGGCAGGGTGCGGGTGATGGCGTTGGAGTCGATGCGCGACGACATCGTCCATCAGCGTGCTGCAGTGCATTACCGGTAAGCGAGCCACACCGCGGAGGTGCCCGGTTGTCGCGGGCGCCCGCGCCGGCATCCCAGCCCCACGCAGGATGCCGGCGTGAACGCAGGACCCCCTCGTGTGGTGATCGCCACGGGGCGACAGGTTCGGCCCGGCCTGTCAACGGCTTTCCCCCGCCGCCCGGCATCGCCAGAATGGGTTCTTTCCGCAAAGCGGCTCCGGCCGGAAGCAATGCCTGACATCAAGCTCGCGCAGCAGATCGCCCAGACCATCGCCGATGAGATCGGTGCCCAGACCGCCCAGGCCCTCGCCGCCATCGCCCTGTTGGACGAAGGCGCCAGCGTTCCGTTCATCGCCCGCTACCGCAAGGAAGTCACCGGCGGCCTGGACGATACCCAGCTGCGCAACCTCGAAACGCGCCTGACCTACCTGCGCGAACTGGAAGACCGCCGCGCCGCGGTGCTCTCCAGCATCGACGAACAAGGCAAGCTCAGCGACGAGCTGCGCAACGAGATCCTCGGCGCGGACACCAAGTCGCGCCTGGAAGATCTGTACCTGCCCTACAAGCCCAAGCGCCGCACCCGTGCGCAGATCGCGCGCGAAGCCGGCCTGGAGCCGCTGGCCGATGGGCTGCTGGCCGATCCCGGCCTGGACCCGCAGGTGTTCGGCGCGGGCTTTGTCGATGGCGACAAGGGCGTGGCCGACGTCAAGGCGGCCCTGGAAGGCGCCCGTGCGATCCTGATGGAGCGCTGGGGCGAAGATGCCGCGCTGGTTGGCGAGCTGCGCACCTGGCTGGGCGAGAACGGCGTGATCCGCGCACGTGTCGCCGAGGGCAAGGAAGAGCAGGGTGCCAAGTACCGCGATTACTTCGAGCATTCGGAGTCGCTGGCAAAGATTCCGTCGCACCGGCTGCTGGCGCTGTTCCGTGCGCGGCGCGAGGAAATCCTGTTCCTGGAGCTGGACCCGGGCAGCGATGCGGAGGCCGGCAATCTGTACGCCGAAGGCCGTGTCGCGCACAACGCCGGCATCCGCGACGCCGGCCGCCCCGGCGACCGCTGGTTGCTGGACGCCTGCCGCCTGACCTGGCGCGCCAAGCTGCACATGCACCTGCTGCTGGACCTGTTCAACCAGGCCCGCGAGAAGGCCGAGGCCGAGGCGATCGCGGTGTTCGGCGACAACCTCAAGGACCTGCTGCTGTCCGCCCCGGCCGGCCCCAAGGCCGTGCTCGGCCTGGACCCGGGCATCCGCACCGGCTGCAAGATCGCCGTGGTCGATGCCACCGGCAAGCTGGTGGCCACCGACACCATCTACCCGCACGAACCGCGCCGCCAGTGGGACCAGTCGCTGCACGCGATCAAGCAGTTGTGCGTGCAGCACAACGTGGACCTGATCGCGATCGGCAACGGTACCGCCAGCCGCGAAACCGACAAGCTGGCCGGTGAGGTGATCAAGGCACTGGGTGATACGAAGCTGCAGAAGATCGTGGTCAGCGAAGCCGGTGCATCGGTGTACTCGGCCTCGGAGTTCGCGGCCAAGGAATTCCCGAACCTGGACGTGTCCATCCGTGGCGCGGTGTCGATCGCCCGCCGCCTGCAGGACCCGCTGGCCGAACTGGTCAAGATCGATCCGAAGGCGATCGGCGTGGGCCAGTACCAGCACGACGTGGACCAGTACCGGCTGGCGCGCGCGCTGGATGCGCGCGTGGAGGACTGCGTCAACGCGGTCGGCGTGCACGTCAACACCGCCTCGGCCGCGCTGCTCTCGCGCGTGTCTGGGCTGTCGTCCACCGTCGCCGAGAACATCGTGCGCCACCGCGACGACAACGGTCCGTTCAAGCGCCGCAAGGACCTGCTCAAGGTGCCGCGCCTGGGCGAGAAGACCTTCGAGCAGTGCGCCGGCTTCCTGCGCATCGCCGATGGGGACCAGCCGCTGGATGCCTCCTCGGTGCACCCGGAAGCCTACCCGGTGGTGGAGCGCATCGTGGCCGCCACCGCACGCCCGATCAAGGCGCTGATCGGCGACGGCAGCTTCCTGCGTGGGCTCAAGGCCGAGCAGTTCACCGACGAAACCTTCGGTGTGCCGACCGTGCGCGACATCCTCAAGGAACTGGAAAAGCCCGGCCGCGATCCGCGGCCCGAGTTCAAGGCCGCGCGCTTCGCTGACGGTGTCGAAGAACTGAAGGACCTCAAGGTCGGGATGATCCTGGAGGGCGTGGTCAGCAACGTGGCCGCGTTCGGTGCCTTCGTGGACATCGGTGTCCACCAGGACGGCCTGATCCACATCTCCGCGTTGTCGGACACCTACGTCAAGGATCCGCGCGACGTGGTCAAGGCCGGTGACATCGTCAAGGTGAAGGTGCTGGAGGTCGACGTGGCGCGCAAGCGCATCGCGCTGACCCGGCGCCTGGACGACACCCCGGCTCCGGTCAAGGCACCCGGCGAGCGCGATGCGCGCCCGGCCGGTGGCGGTCGCCGGGAGGGTGGGGCAGGCAACGGCCCGCGCAATGGCGGCCGTGGCACCCCCTCCGGGCCGCGTCCGGGCAGTGCCGCGCCGCCGGCCAACAATGCGCTGGCCGACGCCTTCGCCCGGGCCAAGCGCGGCGGTTGAGCGCTTTCCGCTGCCTGCCAGGGGCCGCCTTCGGGCGGCCCTTGACGTTTCTGGTCCCTGCCGATGGGCGGAGGCACTTCTGGTTTCGCCCGGGTTTACGCACACTTCGCGTTCAATGCCCGTAGGGTAGGTGGACGGCGGGGAGCCCAGATGACAGACGACCAGGCAGGACCGGGCGACCGGGCGGGCCGCAGCGCCGATGACCGCGCTGGCGCCGCGCTGCGCGAGATGGCCGAACAGCGCCACCGGCTGGAGATGATCATCGAGGGCACCGCGGCGGGCACCTGGGACTGGGACATTCCCGGTAACCAGATGCGGGTCAACGAACGCTGGGCGGAGATCGTGGGCTACACCCGCGAGGAACTGGCGCCGATCACGCCGGAGACCTTCTTCCGGCTGGTGCATCCCGACGACCTGGCCCAGTCCAACGCGTTGCTCGAGGAGCACATGGCGGGCCGCTCGCCGCGCTACGACAGCCTGTGCCGGATGCGGCACAAGAAGGGCCACTGGATCTGGGTGCAGGACCGGGGCCGCGTCTACGAACGCGATGCACAGGGCCGGCCGCTGTGGATGGCCGGCGCGCATGCCGACGTCACCGAGCTTCAGGAGGCCCGGCAGGATGCGGCCAACATGCGCCAGCGCCTGCAGGCGGTCGTCGATGCCTCCGACGAGGTGGCGGTGATCGCCACCGACATCGACGGGGTGGTCAATCTGTTCAACACCGGTGCGCAGAAACTGCTCGGCTACCGCCCCGATGAAGTGATCGGACGGGTCAACCCGGGCCTCTTCCACGATCCGGAGGAGATGCGTGCCTACCTGCAGCCCCAGATGGGGGCGGACGGGCGTCTGCCGACCGTGTTCGAGGCGTTGAGCGCGCGGGCCGCGCAGGGCACCTGGTCGCATCAGTGGACGTTCCTGCGCAAGGACGGCGGGCGCCGCCAGGTGCGCCTGTCGATCAGTCCGCTGGACTGCGCCGGCGGCAACCGGATCGGCTACGTCGGCATGGCGGTCGACCTGACCCCGCTGCTGCAGGTCCGCGAGCAGGCATTCCTGGCCTCGGAGAAATTCGCCGGGGCGTTCTCGTCCGCGGCGCTGGGCATGGCCCTGGTATCGCTGGAGGGGCGCTGGCTGGACGTCAACGATTCGCTGTGCGGCATCCTCGGCTACACCCGTGCCGAGCTGCTGCTGATCGATTTCCAGACGCTGACGCATCCGGACGACCTGCATACCGACCTCGCCCTGCTTGGCGATCTGCTGGCCGGTCGCCGCGAGCATTACCACATGGAGAAGCGCTACCTGGGCAAGGCCGGCAACCTGGTCTGGGGGCGGCTGTCAGTCTCGCTGGTCCGCACGGAAAATGGCGAGCCGCTGCATTTCGTCTCCCAGATCCAGGACGTGACCGCGCAACGGCTCAGCGGCCAGCAGCTGCGCGAATCCGAGCAGCGCACCCGGGTCACGCTGGATGCGGTGGCCGACATGGTGCTGACCCTGGACCTGCACGGTGGCATCCAGTACGCCAACGCAGCGGCCACCCGCGCGCTGGCGGGCGAGGGCGCCGACGCACTGGCCGGGAGCCGGCTGCAGGAGGTGGTGGAACTCACCACCGAGTACGCGCCGCGCTCGCCGTTGGACGTGGCGGTGCTGCTCGACCCGGACAGCAATGCGGTCGACCTGCATTCGGACCTGCTGCTCGCGGTGGGAACCCACCTGCTGCCGGTCGACCTGACCCGTGCCTGGCTGCGCGATGAGGACGGGCTGACCAGCGGCGCGGTCTGGGTGATCCGTGACGTCACCCAGCAGCGCGCGCGCCAGCGCGAGGCCCGGCACCTGGCTGAGATCGACCCGCTGACCGAGCTGAGCAACCGGCGCGGATTCGAGGCGCACCTGCAGCAGGCCATCACCCGCGTGGCCCGCACCGGTCAGTCGGCCTCGTTGATGTACATCGACCTGGACCACTTCAAACCGGTCAATGACACCCACGGCCATCTGGCCGGTGATGCGGTGCTGTGGGCCGTGGCCAGCGTATTGCGGCACGGGGTGCGGGATTCGGACATCGTGGCGCGGCTGGGGGGCGATGAGTTCGCGGTGATCCTGGCCGGCTGTTCGCTCAAGCGTGCTCGCCGCATCGCCAGCGACCTGCTCGAGGCGATGCGTGGGTTGTCCATCCCCTGGGACCAGCGCCGGCTGAGCGTGGGCGCGAGCATCGGCATCGCGCCCCTGTTCGGCGGCATGAGCGTGGATGACGCCGTGGCGGCGGCGGATGCGCAGTGCTACCGGGCCAAGGCGCTGGGGCGCGACAACGTGCAGGTGGAAGCCCAGGCGCTCGGTGCAATCGACCCGCTGGACGCGCTGGATGCCAGCGAAAGCGGCGAGTAGACCCCGGCCCAGCCTGCGCCACGGCGCGACGATGATGGCCCTAAAGCTTTCAGAAGACGCGCCGTTATATGACTCGCAGTTGCTGCCTGTCTGCTCACGTGGATACCTGGCCGTACATCTTTTTTAATGGTTCATGTTCACCGGCCTGCCCGGTGTTTGAAGTCCATCGAAGCAACGTCATCCCCACTGGCGATCTTCGTGAGTCCCAGCCAACGGAATACCGCCACCGGGCCACCGCCCGGCGCTGACCTATTCGCTAACCGGACACCGAGGTCTAAAGATGATTACTTCAGGCTTGCACACGCATGTGCCAGGTCGTGACAGCGACGCCGATGCAGGCTCGTTGTGGCGTTCGCTCACCGCATTGTTCGTTTCCCGTCGCGCCGCCCATGGCGCTGCGGCATCTGCCGCGCTGCAGCGGCAGGCCGAGCTGGAAGACCAGGTCAAGGCGCTGCACCGGGTGCAGGCAGTGATCGAGTTCCACCTCGACGGCACCATCGTGCACGCCAACGACAATTTCCTGCAGACGCTGGGCTACACCCTCGAGGAAATCCAGGGCAAACACCACGCCATGTTCGTCGATGCCGAGTATGCGCAGAGCAGGGAATACCGGGACTTCTGGGCCAACCTGGGCCGCGGTGAGTTCGAAGCGGGCCAGTATCGGCGGCTCGGAAAGGGCGGCCGCGAAATCTGGATCCAGGCGTCCTACAACCCGGTCTTCGACAGCCACGGGCGGCCCTACAAGGTGGTGAAGTTCGCCACCGACATCACCGCGCAGAAGTTCCAGGCCGCCGATTTCGCCGGCCAGCTGGCGGCGATCAACAAATCGCAGGCCGTGATCGAGTTCGACCTGGAGGGCCGCATCCTGGCCGCCAACGAGAATTTCCTCGCCGCGATGGGATATGCACTGGACGAGGTGCGCGGGCAGCATCATGCGATGTTCGCCGAGCCCGACTATCGGCAGAGTGCGGAGTACCGTGCGTTCTGGGCCAAGCTCGGCCGCGGCGAGTACGATGCCGGCCAGTACAAGCGGCTGGGCAAAGGCGGTCGCGAGGTCTGGATCCAGGCCTCGTACAACCCGATCTACGACATGAACGGACGCCCGTTCAAGGTCGTCAAGTACGCCACCGACATCACCGCGCAGGTGCGTGACACCCTGGCGCTGCAGCAGGCCGTCGCCCAGACGCGCGAGGTCGTCGCCGCGGCGCAGGCCGGCGACCTGACCGGCCATATCGCCACCGAGGACAAGTCCGGCCCGATCGCCGAGCTGTGCCAGGGCATCAATGCGCTGGTGGAGGCGATGGCCGGGATCATCGCCCAGATCAAGCTGGCCGCCGACACCATCGCGGTGGGTGCCAGCGAGATCGCCGAAGGCAACAGCGACCTGTCCGTGCGTACCGAACAGCAGGCCGCCTCGCTGGAGGAAACGGCGGTCTCGATGAAAGGCCTGACCGCCACGGTGCGTCGCACCGCCGACAATGCCCGCCAGGCCAATCAACTGGCCGGCGGCGCGGTGGAGGTGGCCGCGCAGGGTGGGCAGGTGGTGCACGAGGTGGTCTCGACCATGTCGCTGATCAACGATTCCTCGCGCCGCATCGTCGACATCATCGGGGTGATCGACGGCATCGCGTTCCAGACCAATATCCTGGCGCTCAACGCGGCGGTGGAGGCGGCCCGCGCGGGTGAGCATGGCCGTGGCTTTGCCGTGGTCGCCTCGGAAATCCGCTCGCTGTCGCAGCGTTCGGCCGAGGCCGCCAAGGAGATCAAGCAGCTGATCGGCGATTCGGTCGAGAAGGTCGGGGCAGGCACGCGCCAGGTCGAGAGCGCGGGGCGCACCATGGACGAGATCGTGGTCAGCGTGAAGCGCGTGAGTGATCTCATGGCCGACATCAGCGCCGCGGCCCAGCAGCAGAGCGAAGGCATCGAGCAGATCAACCAGGTGGTCGAGCATATCGACGAGAGCACCCAGCAGAATGCCGCGCTGGTCGAAGAGGCCTCGGCGGCCGCACGCAGCATGGAAGAGCAGTCGACCCAGCTGCTGCAGACGGTGGCGGCGTTCCGGGTGACGGGGGCGGTGGGTGCGGCGCGGCCGGCTGCGGCGAATACGCACAATGGCGCACATCCGACGCTTCGGCTGGTCTGAGCGGGTCTGGATGCACCTGATATGAGAAGGCCGGACCGGAGCGGTCCGGCCTTCGTCACCGCTTAGAGTCCGACAAGACTTTCCACCGGAATACCCAGATTCCGGTGCAGGTTGCGGATCATGTTCAACGTCAACGCACGCTTGCCGTTGAGCACCTCGTAAACCCGATTGGGCTGGCCGATGCTGGGCACCAGATCCTTGGCGGTCAATCCGGATTGCTCCATGCGGAACTTGATCGCCTCGATCGGGTCGGGAGGGGCAATCGCGTGGTGCTTGCTCTCGTAGGACTCGATCAGGGTGATGAGTACGTCGAACTCATCGCCTTCGGGGGTGCCGACCTCGGGAGGGTGGTCGAAGTAGTGCGACACAGCCTTGAGAGCGAGCTGATAGTCGTCTTCATTGCGGATGGGACGGATGTTCATGGGGTGCACTCCACCGTAGTCACATCGATTGCATCGTATTGGGCATGCGTGCCGATGAATTTGATGTAGACCGCTTGGTATTGATAGGCGATTGCCACCACGAGGCGGTAGTCATTGCCTTTGATGTTGAACACGACGCGATTGTTCGCCACGAAACTGGCCGTCGCGTAATGATTCCGGATGTCCTGCGGCGTACGCCACTCAGCATTCTTCGCCTCGTCGTACCAGGCCTTGAGAGATTGCTCTGCTGCAGGGTACTTGGCCCAGAATCGCTCGAGTACAGGCTTTGCCAGGATTCGCATCTGCACATTTTAGTCCCGTTTTGGGACTTGGGCAAGGAGGCCAGCAGGCAGGCGAACCCGCCGCGCACAAAAAAACGCCCCGGATCCGTCGATCGGGGCGTTCTGGTTTTCCATGGTGCCGAAGGTGGGACTCGAACCCACACGCTTTTAAGGGCGGCGGATTTTGAGTCCGCTGCGTCTACCGATTCCGCCACTTCGGCTGGCTGGCCGCGTAGTGTATACAAGATGTCGACATTTGTGCAGACCTGAATGCTTAAGTTCCTGTCAGGGTTTCACCTACACAGGACGCTATACTCATCGCGCTGAACCATACAGGGAGTCGTCATGAGCGCGCTGCAGGATCTTCGGGTGCTGGTGGTCGAAAACGACGAAATGAGTGCGGCCCTGCTGCAGATGCAGCTGGCGCAGTCCGGCGCCGTGGTGGTGGGACTGGCGGCCTCGGTCGCCGAGGCACTGCGCCTGCTCGCCGAAACCGAGCCACAGGTGGTGCTGCTGGATTACCGCTTGGCCAACAACGAGACCAGCGAAGCGGTGGCCGCTGCCCTGGTGGCGCGCCAGATCCCCTTCGTGCTGGCGACCGGCATGGCGACCGAGCATCTGCCCGAGGCATTCCGGCCGGGTGTCATCCTGACCAAGCCGTACCTGACGGCCGACCTGAACACCGCGCTGGGGCGTGCCCGGGTGGGCGACTCCGTCGCCGGCTGAGCGGCGACCTCAGGCTGCTTCGGCGTGTGCCAGGGCGACCGGTTCGCGGTCGTCCAGGATCCGGTACAGCGCGGCCAGATCCTGCGGGTCCGGATTCAGCCACGCATCCAGATGTTCGCGCCGGATCGGGACGATGCATCGGTCATGGCCGGTCCGCGCCACATCGGCAGGCGGATCATCGGTGATCGCGGCGAACGACAGCAGGCGACCTTCCGGTCCTTCCCACTCCGACCACAGGCACGCGATCAGCAGATCGCGCGGCGGCTGCGGACTGAACTCCAGGACGACGTTCTCGGCTTTCTCGCCGGGTGAGAGCGGGCGCTGCTCCAGTGCGTGCCGCGGTACGTGCTCGTAGAACGACTGCACCACCACCACGCCATGCCGATGGCCGAACGCGGATTTCCAGTACGCCTCCAGGCTGTCCCGGCGTGCGTTGTACGTACCGGGATACAGCGCGTCGTTGCGCGCGGGCTTGTCCGGCAGCCGGCACTGGTATCGCATCGGCTTGATCACGCGCTGCCCGTGCTCGGACACGATCACCGGCGCGTAGACCCCCGGGAAAATGCGGCTGTCGCGCGGCACCAGGCCCGCGCGCTGCAGATCGGACAGGCGCGTCTGCGCGCGCTCGATGCGGTTGCCGGCCACGCGCACTTCGGTGCGCGCCTTCTGCGTGGGGCGCGTAGCCAGTTGTTCCTCGGCCGCTTTCAAGCGCGCGCCCTGCAGGCGCACTTCCTCATCCAGTGCCTGCATTTCCTCGGCATGCCATTGCTGGATCCGCGCCACGATCTCCTGGCCCTGCGCGGTGCGCGCGCCGGCAAAGCCGTCGTCCATCGCCTTGGGGGTCTTCGGGCGCTGCTTGCCGGCATCGTGGGCATAGAGCTGGGCGAACTCGTCCAGCGACATCATGGCGCCGTACTCACGGACCAGCTTGGTGTAGTCGGCGCGGATCTGGGCGGAATAGCACATGGCGGGAGAGCAGGGTGGGCAGGGGGACAGGATAGGCCCATGGGTCGCACATCCTGCGAATCCGTTCGGGCATGCTGAGCGTCCATTCAGTGCTGGATCCGCGTCATGTCGCTGCCCGTCGGTGTTCACTGCATTCCGTTACCGCCCAGCGTGGAGGAGTACCGCGCGCTGCGGGTGCTGGCCGGCCTGAGCCCGAAATCGGCCGAGGCGGCGGCGCGTGGCCTGCCCAATACGGTGTTCGGCGTGAGCCTGCGCGAAGGCGACCGGCTGCTGGCCATGGGTCGGATCATCGGCGACGGTGGCTGCTTCCTGCAGGTGGTGGATATCGCGGTGGTGCCGGACCGCCAGGGGCAGGGCCTGGGCAAGGCCGTGATGCAGCAGCTGGATGGCTGGCTGCGCGCGAATGTCGTCGGTGCCTACGTGAGCCTGATCGCCGATGGGGAGGCGCATCGGCTGTATGCGCAGTTCGGCTTCGCCTTGACCGCGCCGCGTTCGGTGGGCATGGCGAAGGTGGTGGCGTAGGCAAATAAACAAACAGCCCCGACCGAAGTCAGGGCTGTTTGTTTGAAGCTGGCGTCCCCACGGGGATTCGAACCCCGGTCGCCACCGTGAAAGGGTGATGTCCTAGGCCTCTAGACGATGGGGACGCGTTAAACCGAATTTTTGGCTTCCATCGGACGGCCTGTGTCCGGAGAAGTGGTGGAGCCAGGCGGGATCGAACCGCCGACCTCCTGCATGCCATGCAGGCGCTCTCCCAGCTGAGCTATGGCCCCACAGTTGTGCTGCGAGCCGCCTATCATAGCGGCGGTTTTGCCGGATGGGAAGGGGGTGTCAAACAAAAAGCCCCGACCGAAGTCAGGGCTGTTTGTTTGAAGCTGGCGTCCCCACGGGGATTCGAACCCCGGTCGCCACCGTGAAAGGGTGATGTCCTAGGCCTCTAGACGATGGGGACGCGTTAAACCGAATTTTTGGCTTCCATCGGACGGCCTGTGTCCGGAGAAGTGGTGGAGCCAGGCGGGATCGAACCGCCGACCTCCTGCATGCCATGCAGGCGCTCTCCCAGCTGAGCTATGGCCCCACGTTGTACCGCGAGCCGCCTAGTATATCTGCCTGTTCACGTTTGTGGAAGCCTTTCGGGACATCCGCAACGCAACCGCAGTAAGCGGTGAACAAAAAGACCCGGCATGCCGGGCCTCGGTGTTCTTCTGATGAGTGGCGTCCCCACGGGGATTCGAACCCCGGTCGCCACCGTGAAAGGGTGATGTCCTAGGCCTCTAGACGATGGGGACGCATGAATCTCATCAAATTGTTCAGCACACCCGGACGGCCTAATGTCCGGAGTGGTGGAGCCAGGCGGGATCGAACCGCCGACCTCCTGCATGCCATGCAGGCGCTCTCCCAGCTGAGCTATGGCCCCACGATGCTGGAGGCGGAATTCTACGCGGCCGTGAAGCGTTCGCCAAGTCTTTTTTCTGAAACACCGAAGAAAGAATGCACACGACCACTCGACCATCGATGCCGCCGGTTCCCGGCAGTCCGCATCGACACGCAGACCAAGGAAAACAGACCGCACGTGCCGTGTCATTGAACGGCGCGCCCCAAACAAAAAGCCCCGACCGAGGTCAGGGCTGTCTGCTTGAAACTGGCGTCCCCACGGGGATTCGAACCCCGGTCGCCACCGTGAAAGGGTGATGTCCTAGGCCTCTAGACGATGGGGACGCACGAAAACTTCAAATTTTGTCACTGCAATCTGATCGGCCTAATGATCGGATTGGTGGAGCCAGGCGGGATCGAACCGCCGACCTCCTGCATGCCATGCAGGCGCTCTCCCAGCTGAGCTATGGCCCCACGTCGTGAGGAGCGAAATCATAGCGACGACGTTTTGGATTGGCAAGGAAAAAGTGAAGAAATTTCGTCATGCACGCGCGCTCATTCGCCAGGCAGTCGTTGATGGCGCAGTCGCAGTGCATTGCCGATCACCGACCCGAACTCAGGCTCATCGCCATCGACGCCAAGAGCGGCGACATCACGATGCCCAGTGGATACAGCACGCCGGCGGCAACCGTCGTATCCATCGCGGAGCTTCACACCGTGTGCGTGGCGTCACCATCGTCGCGGCACATGCGCTGCACTGGAGCGTGAGTGGTTTCATAGGCGTGTGTCGGTCAACGCCGTCAGGATCGGGCACCGTTCCTGATCCCCGTGACCGGGGCAGGCATCGACCAGTTGCTTGAGCGCACCGTGCATGCGTTGCAGCTCGCCGATGCGCTGCTCGATATCGGTGAGTTTGTTCACCGCGCTGTCGCGGATCTGCGCCATGTCCCGACCGCGCTGATCGCTGAAGCCAAGCAGGTTGGCGATCTCGTCCAGGCTGAAGCCGAGTGTCTTGGCGCGGCGGATGAACTGCAGCCGGGTCAGGTCGGACTCGCTGAAGACGCGGTAGCCGCCGGCGCTGCGTCGGGCGGTCGGCAGCAGCTGTTGCCGCTCGTAGTAACGCACCGTGTCGATGGGCACGCCGGCCAGGCGCGCGAGCTGTCCAATATTCATGAGCACCTCGTGGATGACGAGCCCATTCTGAAGCTTGGAGTGCTCTCCAGGGTCAAGCTTGCTCAAACCCCACTGGAAGTTCAGCCGATGTGAAATTTGCAACTAGTTGCATGGTCCTCCTCCCCGGACGTCCGTAGCCTCAGGCCATCTTATGTATCGACCCGTTCTGCCCGGCCCTGCGCCGGCAGGCACTGTTCCAGGAGAATGGCCATGGACGCACCCCGCAACACGCTGCAGCCGGACCGCCGGCCGGACAAGCCGGCCCTGATGGAAGTCGCGGTGGTGGAATTCCCCGGCAGCCTGCGCGCTGCCGCGCCGGTCCTCTCCGAGCTGGCGCAGCGCTGCAACCGGACGGTTGCCGCCGGCCGCCGCACCGGCGCACGCATGCTGGTGACGCGGTGGACGCTGTCCGCACGCGGTATGCAGCGCGTTGCCGGAACGGAGCTGTTCGGCGATGCGCTCCCGGCCATCATCGTCGTGCCCGGTAGCGAATCGAGCTGGACCATGCCGCCGCCCGACGAACGCCTGCTGGCCTGGCTGCGGGAATGCCACGATAGCTGCAGCCTGCTGGCCGGCTGCGACGAGGGCGGGCTGCTGCTGGCAGCGTCGGGTGTGCTGGCCGGGCGCTCGGTCAGCGTGCCCGATCCCGCGCGGTGCCCGCCGCTGCGCATGATGGTGCCCAGCTGGTTGCCCAGCGAGCGCACCCTGGTTGATGACGGCGATCTGCTGACCGCCGCCGGCCAGGACGCCTGGAAGTACCTGAGCCTGCGGCTGCTGGCGCGCATCTATGGGCAGAGCGTGATGAACACCGTGATCCAACAGCTGCAACTGGTGATCCCGCGTACCGAACTGGACGACCTGGAGCGCTTCAGCCCGAACTTCGCGCACGGTGACCGATGCATCCTCAAGGCGCAGCGTTGGCTGCACGGCATCGCCGCCCGCGGGGTCGGGCTGGAGGACATCTGCATGCAGGCGGGCCTGGAGCCGCGCACGTTGCAGCGCCGTTTCCTGAAAGCCACCGGGATGCGGCCGATCGAGTATTGCCAGCGCCTGCGCATCGCCAAGGCACAGTTGCTGCTGCAGGCCGGTGGCGTGGTCGACCAGGTGGCCTCGTTGGTGGGGTATTCGGACCAGAGCGCGTTCCGACGGTTGTTCCTGCGCATCGTTGGGCTGACCCCGGCACGCTATCGGCGTCAGGTGGCCGCGCAACTGCGTGAGCGGGTTGCCCCGCGAGCGGTCGGTCGGATGGTCGAGCCGGTGCGCTCGGTGGCCTGAATCGCGCACCACCGGCACGCTTGCTCCATTGACGCCTTGCTGGGACCATGCCGGCGGGCCCGAAGCAACAGCCGTCGCAGCGAGGCAGACCCCGAGCGATGGCGGAGAGAATCAATGATCAGCAGTGTAGGCCCGGTACCGCTTGCGGTCGTGTGGGTGTTGGTGGCCGTCGGCATTGCGATGCTCGTGGCCAGCGTGGTGCGTGCGCCGGCCATCGATGGCGCACCGCGGCCGCGATCGGTGGTGGTCGACATGCTGCTGCTGGGCCTGCTGGCCGGCCGCGCCGCATTCGTGCTCTGGCATGTGCGCGATTATGCGCAGGATCCCTGGGGCGTCCTGCGCATCGGCGATGGCGGCTTCCTGCTGTGGCCGGCCCTGGTGGCGGGGCTGGGGTGGGGCGCTTGGCGCCTGCGCCGATGGCCTTCGCTGCGTCGCCCGGTATGGGCTGGTGCCCTGGCCGGTGTGCTCGGCTGGGCCCTGCTGTCCAGCGGCGCTGGCTGGCTGCAGCAATCGCGGGTGACGCTGCCGGCCATCACCCTGACCTCGCTGGAGGGCGCGCCAACCGCGTTGTCCGACACGCAGGGCAAGCCGGTGGTGGTCAATCTCTGGGCGAGCTGGTGCGGCCCCTGTCGCCGCGAGATGCCGGTGCTGGCCCGCGCGCAGCAGCGCCATCCGGATATCCGCTTCCTGTTCGTCAACCAGGGTGAAACCCGCGAGGAGGTCCAGGGTTTCCTGGCCGCCGAGCGGTTGACGCTGGCCAATGTGCTGCTCGACGAGGACGCACTCACCGCCGAGCGGCTGCAGGTGCACGCCTATCCGACTACCCTGTTCTTCGATGCGCAGGGCCGGCTGCGGGAAATACACCTGGGTGAACTCAGTGCCGCTGGCCTGCAATCCAAGCTCGACAGCCTGTAACCGGGGTCGCGTTGTCATGTTTATTGAATCCAGGAGTCACCATGAAATTGAAGTCCTCGCGCCCGCTGGGCACCGTGCTTGCCGTGTCGCTGCTGATGGCCTTGGCCGGGTGCAGCCAGGCGCAGACGCCGAAGGTCGGTGAGGCCGCCCCGGTCAAGTCCGGTGGCGATCGTCCGGCGGTACTGAAGGGCATCGAGAAGCATGGGTTCGAGGTGATCGGCGAGTTTGATGCGCCCGGTGGCCTGCGCGGTTTCGCCGGCGTGGTCGGCGGGCAGCAACCCGCGGCGGCGTATGTCACCGCGGATGGCAAGCATGTGGTCGTTGGCAGTCTGTTCGATGCCAGCGGTGAGGACGTGGGTGCGGCGCCGCTGGAGAAGCTGGTGGCCAAGCCGATGTCCGAGCGCAGCTGGAAGAAGCTCGACGAGAGCGCCTGGGTGCGCGATGGCCGTGCCGATGCGCCGCGCGTGGTCTACACCTTCAGCGATGCGAACTGCCCGTACTGCCATCGCTTCTGGGAAGCGGCACGACCGTGGGTGGATGCCGGCAAAGTACAGTTGCGCCACGTCATGGTTGGCGTTATCCGCGAAGACAGCCCGGCCAAGGCGGCCGCGATTCTCACCGCGCCCAATCCCAGTGCCGCGCTGCTGGAGAACGAACGACTGTTTGATCGCGGCGGCATCAAGCCGGCCGCGTCGCTGACCGCGGAGGTCGCCAACAAGCTGGATGCGAACCAGGTGCTGATGATCGAGCTTGGCTTCCAGGGCACGCCGGGCATTCTGTTCAAGGATGCACAGGGCATGGTGCAACGCCGCTCCGGCATGCCGCAGGGCGACGACATGACCGTGGTGCTCGGCCCGCGCTGAGCCAACGCGCCCCGTTACACGCCACACCTCGCGCCGGGCCATGCCCGGCGCGTTTCGTTTCGGCTTCGCGCTGCAGCGGTGCACCTCCGTCTGGGCCGATGCGTCCGGCTTGATTTGGATCAAGGCCGGAATCGCCCGGATCGCTACGCTGGGCTCCATGCGCTATTCCATGGATTTTCCCGCACGCATTGGATTCGTGGCGTGGCGGTCAGAAAACGGCCTCACAACATTCACGACATTCTCACTTTGCGATTGTTACTCAAGGCGCTGGCCGACACGCGTGAGCGCGTTGGTCATCAGGGATGAGGGGATCCCGTGCGGGCGCGGTGGTCGCGCTCCGTGCAGTGCCGGGCTGTGCGCCCGTGGCCTGCGGCGTCCTGGACGTCTGCCGCTGCGGACGCGCGGGACTGTGTGCGTTTCAAGGAGGATGTGATGCGCTTGGCTGTGTTGACGGTCGCATGCGTGGCAGCGATGGCTGCGGCGCCGGTGTACGCGCAGGATTCGGCCGCGGCGTTGCGGCAGGACATCCAGACGCTGCGGCAGACCCTGGAGCAGATGGAGAAACGCCTGGAAGCGATCGAATCCGGGAGGCCTCCTCCCGCCTCGCCGGTGGCCACGGCGATTCCTTCGCCGGGCACGACGGCCGCGCCTTTGCCGTCACCGGCCCCGCTGACCGCCCAGGCCCAGGTGCCGGGCATGGGCCAGGCCATCCTCCCGCAACGTGATTCCGTTTCCGATCCGTCCACCGCCGCGTCCCGCCCGGACAGCGCCGCCGGCCCGACCGATCCCGAGCTGAAAGGCTTCTTCGCGATTCCCAACACCGACACCCTGATCCGTATCGGCGGCTACGCCAAGCTCGATGCGATCGCCGATTCCCGTGCGGCCGGTGACCAGGAGCAGTTCATCACCTCGTCCATTCCGGTCGGCAGTGCGCACCGGGATGTGTCCAACTTCACGCTGCATGCCAAGCAGACCCGCTTCAGCTTCGAAGCGCGGCGCCCGACCACGCACGGCAACCTGCGCTTCTACCTGGAGAACGACTTCTTCGGCAGCAGCGACAGCTATCAGTTCCGCCTGCGCCACGCGTACGGCCAGCTCGGCAACACCTATGCCGGCTACGGCTATTCCAGCTTCATGGATGCCGACAGCCTGCCCGACACCCTGGATTTCGCCGGTCCGGGCGGCGCAGGCTACCTGCTGGTGGCCGGCATCCACCACAGCTTCGCGATGGGCAAGGGCAACACGCTCACCGTGGCAGCCGAAGATCCGGATACCCAGTTGAGCAACCCCGCCGACGGGATCATGCCGGTCGACCAGCTCCCCGATGTCACCGTCACCGCCCGCATGGAGCGCGACTGGGGTCATCTGCAGCTGGGCGGTGTCGCGCGCAGCCTGGGCTACGACGGCGATGCCGGCGATGGCCGGCGATTTGCCGGTGGCCTGCAGCTCAGCGGCTCTGCGGCCGTAGGCGACCAGGACCTGCTGTTGTTCGGCATGCTCGGTGGCAAGGGGCTGGCGCGCTATACGGCCGACCTGACCGGGTCGGGCATGGATGCGGTGGTGACCGCCGATGGTCGCCTGCAGGCGCTGTCGCTGTATGGCGGCTTCGTCGGGTACACGCATTACTGGTCGCCGCTGTGGCGCTCGAACCTGATCTACGGCCAGCTGACCAGCGGGCGCAACGATGCGCTGGCCGCCGATGCCTTCCGCCAGAGCCGGTACGGCGTCTTCAACCTGCTGTGGAGCCCGGCGCCGTCCTGGACGATGGGCATGGAACTGCTTTACGGGCAGCTGGAGCAGCAGGGTGGACAGCGCGGCGACACCGTGCGGCTGCAGGGCAGCCTGCAATACAACTTCATCAAGTAACTCCCAACGCCCGGCTTGACCGGGTCCCTGCCTGGCAAAGGAGCAAGCGTCATGGCACAAGCAAAGAAAATCGGGGTCGTCGGGGCCACCTTCCTGGTGGCCGGCAACATGATGGGGTCGGGGGTGTTCCTGCTGCCCTCCAGCCTGGCCAAGATCGGCACCGCCTCGATCTGGGGCTGGCTGATCACCACGGCCGGCGCGCTGCTGCTGGCGTTCGTGTTCGCCAAGCTCGGCAAGCTGGCGCCCAAGGCCGGTGGGCCGTATGCCCACGCGCGTGACTGGTTCGGGCCCTACATGGGCTTCCAGACCAACGCCGTCTACTGGTTTGCCAACTGGATCGGCAACGTCGCCATCCCGATCGCGGCGGTGGGCTACTTCAGCTACTTCTTCCCGATCCTGTCCGAGCCGGTGCCGCGCTGCATCGCGGTGCTGGCGCTGGTGTGGGCGCTGAGCTTCGCCAACGTCATCGGCCCGTCGTTCGTCAGCAAGCTGCAGACGGTGACCACCAGTTTCGCGCTGGTGCCGATCCTGGGCATCGCCATCTTCGGCTGGTTCTTCTTCGACCCGACGATCTTCAAGGGCGCCTACAACGTGTCCGGGGAGTCCAACTTCGGCGCGATCTCCAGCGCCGCCGCGTTGACCCTGTGGGCCTTCATCGGCGTGGAATCGGCCTCGGTGACCGCCGGTGTGGTCGAGAATCCGGAGAAGAACGTGGCGCGTGCCACGCTCGCCGGCGTGTTCCTGGCGGCGATCGCCTACATCGCCAGCTCTTCGGTGATCATGGGCATGGTGCCAAATGGCGACCTGCAGGTGTCCGATGCGCCGTTCGCGCTGGCGGCGGCCAATGCCGTGGGCGGGTGGGGCGGGGCGCTGGTCAGCCTGTGCGCCTTCGTGGGTGCCGCCGGCTCGCTCGGTGGCTGGATCCTGCTGACCGCGCAGAGCGCCAAGGCCGCATCGGACGATGGCCTGTTCCCGAGCATCTTCAGCAAGACCAACAAGGACGACGTGCCGGTCAAGGGCGTGCTGATCGTGGCCGTGCTGATGACCCTGGCGGTGCTGGTCACCTCGACCTCCAAGACCGCCTCGGCCCAGTTCGACGTGATCACCTCGGCCGCGGTGGTGCTGACCCTGCTGCCCTACATCTACTCCTGCGTGGCCTGCTATTTCGTGGTCGAGCGCTCGCACACGCTGGTGCATACCGGCGCGTTCTGGCTGCTGACCAGCGTCACCGTCGTGTACTGCCTGTGGGCGATCTTCGGCTCGGCCGGCAACATCGTGCAGTACGCCTTCCTGTTCGTGTTGTTCATCACGGTGTTCTATCCGTTCTTCAGCGAGGAGCGTCGGCGCCAGCGCGGCCAGCTGCCCGCCCTCGACGCCGCCGTCCGCACCACGCTTTCGTGATCTTCCCCCAGGAGAATCCCTGTGTACTTCAAGTCCCTTGACTACCCGATCATCGTCATCGACGACGACTACGAATCCCCGCGCATCGGCGGCATCCTGATCCGTGCGCTGGTGGACGAGCTGCGCAAGAGCGACCAGCGCGTGCTGTGCGGTCTGACCCTGGCCGACGCCCAGGCCGGTGCACGCACCTATGTGGCGGCTTCGGCGGTGCTGATCTCCATCGACGGCACCGAGGAGAACCCGGAGCAGTTCCAGCGCCTGCTCGGGTTCCTGCGTGAGCAGACCGCCCGCCGCGCGAACCTGCCGGTCTTCCTGTACGGCGAGCGGCGCACGATCGAGAAGGTGCCGAGCAAGCTGCTCAAGTTCGTGCACGGCTACATCTTCCTGTTCGAAGATACCAAGAGTTTCATTTCGCGCCAGGTGATGCGTGCGGCCGAAGACTACATGGCCAACCTGCTGCCGCCGTTCTTCAAGGCCCTGATCCACCATACAGCCGAGTCGAACTATTCCTGGCACACGCCCGGTCATGCCGGCGGCGTGGCGTTCACCAAATCACCGGTAGGGCGCGCGTTCCACCAGTTCTACGGTGAGAACACGCTACGCAGCGACCTGTCGATCTCGGTGCCGGAGCTGGGTTCGCTGCTCGACCACAGTGGCCCGATCAAGGAAGCCGAGAACGAGGCGGCGCGCAACTTTGGTGCCGACCATACCTTCTTCGTCACCAACGGTACTTCCACCGCCAACAAGATCGTCTGGCACGGCACGGTAGGGCGCGGCGATGTGGTGTTCGTCGACCGCAACTGCCACAAGTCGCTGCTGCACTCGCTGATCATGACCGGGGGCATCCCGGTGTATTTCACCCCGAGCCGCAACGCGCACGGCATCATCGGCCCGATCAGCCTGGATCAGTTCACCCCCGAATCGCTGCAGCAGGCCATCGCCGCCAACCCGCTGGCCAGCAAGGCCTACAAGGCCGGCTCCAAGCCGCGCATCGCGGTGGTGACCAACTCGACCTACGACGGGCTGTGCTACAACGCCGAGAAGATCGCCGAGGAGATCGGCAGCGCGGTCGACTTCCTGCATTTTGACGAAGCCTGGTACGCCTACGCCGCCTTCCATCCGTTCTACGAGAACCACTACGGCATGGCCAAGGGCAAGCCGCGCGAGCAGGATGCGATCATCTTCACCACGCACTCCACGCACAAGCTGCTGGCTGCGTTCTCGCAGGCCTCGATGATCCACGTGCGCAATGCGGCCTCCCGCGAGCTGGATGCCGAGCGCTTCAACGAAGCCTTCATGATGCACACCACGACCAGCCCGCATTACGGGGTGATCGCGGCCTGCGATGTGGCCTCCAAGATGATGGAGGGCGCGGCCGGTGAATCGCTGGTGCAGGAAATGCACGACGAGGCGATCGCCTTCCGCCGCGCGATGCTGCATGTGCGCGAGGACCTGGGTCGGGATGACTGGTGGTTCAGCGTATGGCAGCCGGACAAGCTGGAGCGCTCGCTGGCCAAGGGCGACGCACCGGCCCCGATGGTGGCCAAGCGCAGCGAGTGGTACCTGCAGCCGGACGCGCACTGGCACGGTTTCGAGGGCCTGGTCGACGACTACGTGCTGATCGATCCGATCAAGGTGACCCTGCTGACCCCCGGGCTATCGATGGACGGCGAAATGGGCAAGCGGGGGATTCCGGCCGCGGTCCTGAGCAAATTCCTGTGGACCCGCGGCATCACCGTGGAAAAGACGAACCTGTACTCGGTGCTGTTCCTGTTCTCGATGGGCATCACCAAGGGCAAGTGGAGCACCCTGGTGACCGAGCTGATGGCGTTCAAGGAGCTGTACGACAGCAACGCGCCGTTGACCCGTGCACTGCCGCAGCTCGCCGCCGAGTTCCCGATCGCCTACGCCGGCTGGGGCCTGCGCGACCTGTGCGATGCATTGCACGCCTTCAACGCCGAGTTCGGCGTGGCCCAGGTGATGCGCGCGATGTACGTGGACCTGCCCGAGCCGGTGATGACCCCGGCCGAGGCCTACGACCACCTGGTGCGCGGCCAGATCGAGCGGGTGGACATAGAACAGATCAGTGGCCGCATCGCGGGCACCATGCTGGTGCCATACCCGCCGGGCATCCCGACCATCATGCCGGGCGAGCGCTTTGGTGCCAGCGATGAGCCGATCATCCAGTCGCTGCGCATCGCCCGTGAGCAGAACGCGCGCTTCCCGGGCTTCGAGTCGGATGTGCACGGGCTTATCATCGACACCGACGGCGATGCGCCGAGCTACAAGGTGGAGGTGCTGAAGGTCTGACGCCCGCGCGGAGGACCCTCGGCCAGCGATGGATACAGCACGCGAGCAGCGGGTCCTCACGTTTTCCATCGGGGTGACGATGGCGGTCAGCGCCGTCGGCTTCATCGGGGGCCTGCTGGTGGGATCGCAGGCCATCCTGTTCGACGGCGTCTACAGCCTGGTGGACGTGGCGCTGACCCTGGTGGCGTTGTCGGTGCTGCGGCTGGTGGCGCGGGAAGAAAGCCCGCGCTTCCAGTATGGGTACTGGCATCTGGAGCCGATGGTGGAGGCCCTCGGCGGCGCGATCCTGTCGCTGGCCTGCATCTATGCATTGGCCAACTCGGTGATCGGGCTGACCACCGGCGGGCACGAGGTCAAGGCCGGGCCTGCGCTGCTGTGGGCGGCCCTGCTGTGCGTGAGCAACCTGGCCATGGCGGCGTTCGTGCGTATCCGCGCGATGCAGCTGCAGTCGGCCCTGCTGTGGCTGGACGTGCGCGCCTGGCTGCTCAGCGGGTTGATGAGCCTGGCCGTGGTGCTGGCGTTCGCGATCGCCTTGCTGCTGCGCGGTGGCGAGCACGCCCACTGGATTCCCTATCTGGATCCGCTGGTGCTGGCCGCGATCAGCGTCGCGGTGCTGCCGGTACCCCTTCGCAGCGCCTGGAAGGCCATGCGCGAAGTCCTGCAGGTGGCGCCGGATACGCTGGATGCGCGCGTGCAGGCGGTGATGAAGGACTTCGTCACCGAGCACGGCTATCTGGATTTCACCAGCCACGTGGCCAAGATGGGCCGCATGCGGTTCGTGGAAATCCACATCCTGACCCATCCGGACACGGTGATCGGCACCATCGGCAACGTGGACGCGATGCGCGACGAGATCGCCGAGCGCTTGGATGCGCGCGGCAGCGAGTTCTGGCTGACCATCGATTTCACGGCCGATCCGGCCTGGACCTGAGGGGAGGTTCGGTGCTGGCTCTCGATATACGAAACATATATGATGTGTATATCAATCTTCAGAGGGCTCGCCCATGGGCATCGTCAACATCGACGACGAACTGCACGACAACCTGCGCCGCGCCAGCGGCGTCTCGGGCCGCTCGATCAATGCCCAGGCGGGGTTCTGGATCAAGATCGGCATGCTGTGCGAGATGAATCCGGGTATGAGTTATCAGGAGATCGTCAGCCGTGAACTGCGTGCCGCCGGAGTCGAACCGGGCGCGTTGCGGGTGGCCGAAGCATGATCAAGACCGCTGAAGAACAGGCGCTGATGCGCGCATCGGGCCGCCTGCTGGCACAGGTGTTCGAAGCGTTGGACGAGCTGTCGCTGGAGGGCATGAGCACGCTGCAGGTGAACGACTGGGTCGAGCGCTTCATCGTCGATCAGCTGCACGCCCGTCCGGCGAGCAAGGGCCAGTATGGCTTTGCTTACGTACTCAATAGTTCGATCGACAACGTGGTCTGCCACGGGGTGCCCTCCGCCGATGACATCCTGCACAGCGGGAGTATCGTCAACCTGGACATCACCCTGGAGAAGGACGGTTACATCGCCGATTCCAGCAAGACCTATCTGATCGGCGAGGTGGACTACGCGGCCAAGCGGCTGGTACGGGTCACCCGCGAGGCGATGTGGAAGGGGATCGGCGTGGTGCGCCCGGGTGCGACGCTGGGCGACATCGGTTTTGCGATCCAGCAGCATGCCAAGGCGCATGGCTACAGCGTGGTCCGCGAATTCTGCGGCCATGGCATCGGCCAGGAGATGCACGAGGAACCGCAGGTGCTGCATTACGGGCGCCGCGGCGACGGGCTGGAGCTGGAAGAGGGCATGACCTTCACCATCGAGCCGATGATCAACCAGGGCCGCGCGGCCATCGACA
Source organism: Stenotrophomonas sp. TWI1183 (assembly GCF_039673115.1). Lineage (NCBI taxonomy): Bacteria > Pseudomonadati > Pseudomonadota > Gammaproteobacteria > Lysobacterales > Lysobacteraceae > Stenotrophomonas > Stenotrophomonas sp. TWI1183. The sequence goes on along the minus strand of NZ_JBDJKZ010000001.1, from coordinate 270,826 downwards.
TGAGTGACGACGGCTGGACCGTGACGACCCGTGACGGGAAGCTGTCGGCGCAGGCCGAGCACACCGTGCTGGTCACCGCCGAGGGCGTCGAGGTGCTGACGCTGCGCGCGGGCGAGCGGATGCCGGATTGAACCGTCATTCGCTGCGCGTGGAGACCAGTTTGAGGAATGCCTCGTTCTGATACCGGCTCATGCGCAGCTGCTGGCCGGTATCCATGGTTACCACATGGTGGCCGTTGAACCACGGATGGATCGCCTTGACCCGGCGCACGTTGACGATCGCCGAGCGATGCACGCGCGCGAAGTGCCGCGGGTCCAGCCGCGCGGCGAGGGTGGTCATGGTCTCGCGCAGTTCGTGCATGCGGTCGACCAGGTGGATCTCGACCGTGTTGCGTGCCGCCTTGATCCAGACGATGTCCTCCACCGCCACCAGCACCACATGCTCATCGACCCGCACCGGGATGCGCTGCAGGTAGTCGTCCCGCTGGCGCAGGGCATCCAGCGCCTGCAGGATCTGCGCCGAGGCCTGCGTGCCCATCGCGGTTGACGCCGCCACCCGGGCTTTGGCCCGCTCAAGCGTGGTGGCAAAGCGCTCGCGGCTGAACGGCTTGACCAGATAGTCCACGGCATTGGCCTCGAAGGCCTTCACTGCGTACTGCTCGTACGCGGTGACGAATACGGTGGCCGGCATCCGCGCCGCACCGATGGTGGCCACCACGTCCATGCCGTTGATCGCCGGCATCTGGATGTCCAGGAACACCAGGTCCGGTGAGTGGCTGCGGATCGCGGCGACCGCCGAGATGCCATCGCCGCATTCGCCGACGATCTCGATCCCGGGATCATCGCGCAGCAACCGCACGATCGCGTGCCGTGCGATGGGCTCATCATCGACCACCAGCACGGTCAGGCTCATGCCGGTGCGATCCCCGGCGTTGTCCCCGGGATGAATTCGGGTGCCTCGTCGGCACTGTCCAGTTCACGGAACGGCACGCGGATCCGGCAGGCCACGCCTTCTGGCCAGAGCATGTCCAGGCGGACGTCGGCGGCATCGCCGTACAGCTCCTTCAGGCGCAGGCGTGTGTTGGACATGCCGATGCCGTGCCCGGCCGATGCGGCCGGTTCGGCCGAGAGGGTGCTGTTGCGGTTGCGGACTTCGATGCACAGCGTATCGCCATCGCGGCGCGCCTCGATCTCGAGGGTGTCGCTGCCCACGCGCTGGCCGATGCCATGGCGCAGCGCGTTCTCCACCAGCGGCTGCAGGATCAGGCTGGGCACCGCGCAGTCCAGCGTGTCCGGCGCGATATACGTGCGGGTGGTCAGCCGATCCTTGAAGCGGGTGCGCTGGATGCCCAGGTACAGCTCGATCAGGTCGAGCTCCTGGCGCAGGCGGATTTCCTGGCCGTCGTAGTCTTCCAGGAACGCGCGTAGCAGTTCGCTCAGGCGCAACAGCATGTCTTCGGCCGAGACTTTGTCCTCGTCGAGCAGGGTAATGATCGCGTGCAGGGTGTTGAACAGGAAGTGCGGCTGCAGCTGGGATTTCAGCGAGAGCAGGCGCGACTGCGCCAGTTCGGTGGCCAACTGGCTCGCCTCCAGTTCACGGCGGGCTTTCTCGGCGTGGAAATGGATGGCCTGCTGGATGGCGAACAGGGTCCAGTAGGTCAGCAGCCCGATGGCGAAGTGCTGCTCCAGGAAGTAGCCCAGCTGCTCGAAGAAGCCACTGGGCTCGAACAGGGTGGAGACGATCGCGCCCACCACCATGGCGATGAATGTCATGCAGAAGCTGGCCACCACCTGCGTGCCGAGCCCGTGCAGGCGCCCGCTGCCGCGCACCGGAAAGCGCTCGGCGAGGCGGAAGACGGTGGGTGCCAGGGCCGCCCAGGTGTACCACTGGATCAGCGACCACCGCAGGAGATCCCAGAGGGGTTGTTGGCTGTTCGGCAGGCCGGCGTTGATCGAGGTCTGCAGGGCGAACACCACCGCCACCGCCGTCCACAGGGCGAGGTAGCGGGACAGGCGGATCCGGGTGCTGCCGAGGCGGATGTACATGGTCGATTTCCGGGCCAGGCATCTCTGGCGAAGCTCATCTTAGGCAGGCGGCGGGAGCGCGGGAAGCGCCATGACGGCCCATTACGATTGGCCTGGTCGTGGCGACGATTCGTCCCGGATCGGTTGGCGGCGAGGGCGCCCGGGCGCGTGATGCAGGGGTTCATCACCCGCCTGGAGACGCTGCCATGACCTTGATCCGCCCCTTCCTGATCGTTTCGCTGATGCTCGCCGGTACCGCGCACGGTGCGGAGGCACGCTACCTCGGCCTGCTCAACCGGGCCCATGACAGTGTCGTGGCCCTGGACGTCGCGCCTGCCGGGACGGAGGCCTTCGTTCCGCGGTCGATCGATGCCCTGCCGGGTGGTGGTGTCGGCACTACGGTCCGGTTGGCCGACGAAGGCTGCCGGTTCGACCTTCGCGTGGCGTTCCGCAACGGCCGGCGCGTGATCTACCGGGATGTGGATGTGTGCAGGGGCGATACGCTGGTCATCGCGCCGCTGAAGAAAACACTCGATGATCGCGCGGTTGCGCTGGAGCCACAGCGTGCGTCCCGTAGCCGATAACCGTGGCGTGCAGCCAGTGCGTCCCGCGCTTACGGACGCGCACGTGGCATGCGCTGCTCCACCAAGGCCGCGATCCAGTCGATGAAGACGCGCAGCTTGGCGCTGACATGCCGGTTCGGGGGGAACGCAAGGTGCAGCGGCATCGCATCGATGCGCCACTCCGGGAACAGCCGGACCAGCTCGCCGGCGGCCACATGCGGGGCGGCCATGTAGTCGGGGAGCCACAGCGCGCCCAGGCCCGCCACGCCCGCGGCGAGATACGCATTGCCATCATCGACCGCGAGCAGGTGGTGCCCCTTCACCGTGACCTGTTCGTCGCCGCGCTGGAGGGTGTAGGGCAGCACCGTGCCACTGCGCGAGCGCAGGTAGCCGACCACGCGATGCGGGCTCCGCTCCAGGTCCTGCGGATGCGCGGGGATGCCCGCCTGCTGCAGGTAGGCGGGCGAGGCGTGGATGCCGGCCTGCAGATCGCCGATATGGCGCGCGACCAGCGATTGATCCGTGATCTGTCCGCCGCGGATCACGCAGTCCACGTTTTCGTCGATCAGGTCCACGTGGCGATCGCTGACGCCCAGATCGAGGTGGATCTCCGGATAGCGGGCAAGGAAGTCGGGCAGGGCGGGCACCAGTACCAGCCGCGCGAATGGGGCGGGCACGTCCACCCGCAGGCGCCCGCGCGGCGCCGCCGCCGCAGTGGACAGGCTGGTTTCAGCGTCGTCGATGTCGGCCAGCAGCCGGATCACCCGCGCGTAATAGGCGGCGCCATCGGCGGTGACGTTCACCTGCCGGGTGGTGCGGTTCAACAGGCGCACCCGCAGCCGGGCCTCCAGGTGCTGTACCAGCTGCGTGACCGTGGTGCGGCTCATGTGCAGCGTGTCGGCGGCCTTGGTGAAGCTGCCGGTTTCCACCACCCGGGCGAAGGCCTGCATTGCGTCGAACCGGTCCATCTGCATTCCACGGGGGCTGATTGTTTGGATTCTACAAACAATCCTGGCGGGGAGGCCGCGTTTATCCCGCGCCCCTGCCGGTCTACTGTGGCGCTTCATTCGTGACGAGCCGTTCGTCGGCCCAGGGCAGAGGTTGATCATGGCAACACGTGACGTCGTTTTCCCGCCGGGCCGCCAGGCCCTGTACGAGCGCAACCGCTATTCGCCGGCCGTGCGCTCCAACGGCTTCCTGTTCGTGTCCGGCCAGGTCGGCAGCCGCGAGGATGGCTCGCCCGAACCCGACCTCGAGGCGCAGGTGCGGCGTGCGTTCGAGAACCTCAACGCCGTGCTCGGCGCGGCGGGCTGTACGTTCGAGGACGTGGTCGACGTCACCGTGTTCCTGGTCAACCCCGAGCAGATCTTCGAGCGGGTGTGGGCCATCGTGCCGGACTACTGGGGCGAGGCGCCGTATCCGACGCTGACCGGGATCGGGGTGACCTGGCTGTACGGATTCGACGTGGAAATCAAGGTGATTGCGAAGCTGCCGTAGCAGGCCTTCACGCGGTGACGGCCGCACGTTGTCGATAGTGGGCCGTCATCCTGCTTCCTGTTGCGGATCCACATGCCCCTGATTCCCGAGCGCGTCCAGCGCTGGCCCCGGCCGTGGCGCGTGGCGTTGCTCTCCTTGTTGGCGCTGTACGTGCTGTACCTGCTGGCAGGCAACGTATTCCTCAATACGCCGCTGTTCGATGCGGTCACCAACCGCAAACCTGAAAAATTCACGATGCAGACCGGGCCGGCGCTGACCCTGATGCCGGGCCAGGCCGTGGTCTGGAACATCCGCATGCGTGGCCAGGCCAACCGCACGCAGTACGTGTTCCGTGCCGACCGGGCCAGTGCGTGGATCGACCTGCCGGCGCTGTTCCGCAAGGAAGTGCGCATTCCGCGGATTGACGCGACCGGGGTGGAAGCCGAGGTCGAGCGCGTCGAAAACGCCATCCCGCCACCGCCGCGCGGCGAGCGCGGCTGGACCCTGCGCTTCGATGCCATCCACAGCGACACCATCCGCAGCGGCCGTTTCGGCAAGCTGCTGGTGGTCGGCCAGGGCCACGGCACGGTCGGTTTCCTCAAGCAGCTCAAGGGCGGCCCTTCGGAGCTGTTCGATTCCACGGCAGGCTTCGACGATGCCCAGTTCAGCTTCGACGGGGTCAACGTCCTGGACGATGCGCATATCGCCGCGCGCTTCCACTTCCCGCGCCACTATCGTGACGACGCGCCGGGGCTGCAGAAACTCGGCATCACCTGGGCACAGCTGCAGATCGACGCCCGCAGCCAGGGCCTGCGCATCGACACCGGCGGGCCGCACGTCAAGGTTGGCAGTGCGGTCTCCAATGCGCGGCTGAAGGCGGATGTGACCCTGGAAGACGGCGCGCTGCGACCCGGCAGCCGTCTGGTCTGGCGGCTGCCGCTGCATGCCGGCGTGCACGCCGACGACCGTGGCCTGCTGTCCCTGCAGCTGGACGTGGCGCAGGACATGCGGGTGCAGGCGCGGCTGCCGCGCGACCCGGAGACGGGCAGCGAGATCAACGCCGATGTCCGCGTGACCGGCCGGAAGATTCCGTTCCAGGCGCCGGCCGAGCTGCTGCCGCGACTGTCCGGCAGGGTGCAGGGCGCGTGGCAGTTCCAGTCGCTGAACTGGATCAGCGACCTGTTCGTGAAAAAGCCCTGGTTCCATCTGGACGGCGGTGGTCTGCTGAAGGCCGACGTGCTGCTGGCCGAGGGTGAGCTGGCACCGGGCAGCAAGGTGGATATTCCGCAGGTGGCGGCCGTGGCCGAAGTGGCCGGCGTCCGCATGCGTGGCGATGCGCAGGCACAGGGCCGGATTGTCGAGGGCACGCCGGCGCAGGCCGAGCTGAAGGTGCAGATTCCGCGGTTCCAGGCCGCGCCGACCAACGCGCCCAAAGCGCTGTTGTTCGATGGGCGCGAGCTCGCGCTCACCCTGCAGGGCGATGCGCGCCTTAAGCAGTTGAGTGACGGCATGCGCGCGCAGCTGCGCTTTACCGATGCACGCGTGCCGGACCTGACGGCCTACAACCGGTATCTCGGCAACGACAACGTGCGCCTGCTCGGCGGCACCGGACTGCTCAGCGGTGATGTGTCGCTGGATGCGTCCGGCCGGGTCGGCAAGGGCAGGGCCGATCTGCGCGGGACCGGCGCCCGCCTGAGCGTGGCGGGCATCGCGATGCGCGGCGACGCGCAACTGCAGGCGCGCCTGCAGCGAGCGGATTTCGACAGCCGCCAGTTCGACCTCGGCGGCACCACGGTGGACCTGCGCAACATCCACGTGGGGGATGAGAAGAGTGATGGACGCTGGTGGGGCAAGGTCGCGATCCGCAGCGGCCACATCGATGCGGCCGCGCCGTTCCAGGTCGATGGGCTGGCCGACCTGCGCCTGCGCGATGCCGGGCCCTTGCTCGGCGTGTTCGCCCAGGGCAGTGAATACCCGCGCTGGGTGCTCGGCATGCTGGACTCGGGCGAAGTGCAGGCCAGTGGCCAGCTGCGCTGGCGTAGTGGCGAGCTGATCGTGGAGGACCTGAAGGCCGAGAACGAGCGGTTGTCCCTGCAGGCGCGGTTGGATCTGAGTCACGCCAAACGTCGGGGTGATCTCTATCTGCGCTGGGGCGTGCTGGGGGCCGGCATCGAGCTGCAGGGCGAGCAGCGCAAGTGGCACCTGGCCGGGGCCCGCGACTGGTATGCGGAGCAGCCGCGGTTGCTGCCGGCCAAGCCGGCCGCAGCGAAGCAGGGCAACGGCACGCCCTGACCGACGGCCGCTGCTCCCCCTTGCCGGGCCCGGCTTGGTATCCTCGCCGCGCCCACTGTCTGGTGACAGCGTGCTTTCTCGCCGTCATCGACCCGTTATCCCATGAGCAACAGCACCCACCGCGTCCAAGGCCTCAACAACGATGAGGTGGCGGCCGATTGGCCCGCCATCACCGATCGCGAGATCGCCTGGCTGCGCGGGCGCTTCGCCCAGCTGGACGGGGAGTGCCAGCTGATCTGGCACAGCCCGCGGCCGCTGTCCGCCGCCGCCATCGTGGAAAGCCGGGGCGGCAGGGTGTTCGTCAAGCGCCACCACGGCAGCGTCCGCACGACCGTGGGACTGGCCGAGGAGCATCGCTTCCTGCAGCACCTGGCCGGGCACGGCGTGCCCGTGGTCGAGGTGCTGCGTGACCGCGACGGTGCAACCGCGGTCGAGCACGAGGGGTGGACCTATGAGCTGCACAGCGTGGGCCGTGGCCACGACCTCTACCGCGACGCGCCGTCGTGGACGTTGCTGACCGATGCCGCGCAGGCACGCGAGGCGGGACGGATGCTGGCGACGCTGCATCGCGCGTCGGCCAGCTACCGCGCACCCCAGCGCAGCACGCATCTGCTGGTCGCGCGCGACGATCTGATCCGCGCCGCCGATCCCGTCGCCGCCCTCCAGGCCGGTCTCGCTGATCGCCCCGGCCTGGCGGCCTATCTGGCACGGCAGGACTGGCAGGCCGACCTGCAGCGTTCGGTGCTGCCGTGGCATGCCGGGCTGGCCGCACGGCTGCAGGCCGAACCGCGCCTGTGGGCGCACAACGACTGGCATGTCTCCAACCTGCTGTGGCGCCCGCACGGCGATACGTCCGTGGTCGCGACCGTGCTCGATGTCGGCCTGGCCTCACCGACCAGTGCCTTGTTCGATCTGGCCACGGCCATCGAACGCAATGCCATCGCCTGGCTGGCGCTGGAGCAGGAGGAGGAGGCCGTGCGCGTGGATATCGCACTGGCGCTGCTCGCGGGCTATCGCGGGATCGTGCCGCTGTCGGCCGAGCGCGTGCACCTGCTGGCCGATCTGCTGCCGGTCGTGCAGCTGGATTTCGCGCTCTCGGAGGTGGAGTACTTCGAAGGTGTGACCCACTCGCCGGCCAATGCGGACGTGGCGTACCACACCTTCTTGCTGGGGCATGCTGACTGGTTCAGCACCGCCGCAGGGCAGGGCCTGCTGAAGGCGCTGCACGCCGCCGCCTGAGGGCAGGCTCGCAAATCCGTACGGTTTGTAGTGAAATAGTCGCAGAAGCGGGGGTGCCTGGCGAAACCAGGCTGAGAGAGTCCCTTGGAACCTGATCCGGTTTGCACCGGCGTAGGGAGCTTTGAGCAGCAGGCATACCGCCGTGATGGGTCGGTGCGCGTGCGCGCCTTCGCTTCGTCTCCCCTCGCTGATGACGAATCGAATGAACCGCTGCTTCCGCCCCACGTTGTTGTCCGCCGCCCTCTGCGCCGCGCTGCCTCTCCATGCCAACGAACCCGCGGATGCGCCCGAGCGCTCGCCGACCGAACTGGCTGCGGTGCGCGTGCAGGCACATCAGCCGGCGGTCACCGCCACGCAGACCAGCAGCTTCGGCGCCGGTGACTGGAAGAGCACCCCGGCCTCGGTGAACGTGCTGGACCGCGACCTGCTGGACAGCCGCCAGGTCCGTACGCTGTCCGAGCTGGCCAGCAATGATGCCTCGCTGGGCGACAGCTACGCCCCGGTCGGCTACTACCAGAACATCGCCATCCGCGGCTTCCCGCTGGATACCGGCACCGGCTACCGCTTCAACGGGCTGGCCATCACCGGCGAGCAGCGCCTGGCATTGGAGAACATCCAGTCAGTGGAGATACTCAAGGGCGAGGCGGGTCTCGCCGCGGGCGTCATGGCGCCCGGCGGCATCATCAATTACGTGGGCAAGCGCCCGACCGAGGTCCGCAACGTCACCCTCGGCACCGACTCGGAAGGCTCGCGCTACACCGCGGTGGATCTCGGCCATTGGCTGTCGCCGCGTTTCGGCGTGCGCTTCAATGCGGCTTGGGAAGACAGCGATTCCTATATCGACCATGCCGATGGCCGCCGCAATTTCTACTCGCTGGCCACCGACTGGCTGATCGGCGAACGCGGCAAGCTGGAAGTGGATGCCAACTACCAGACCAGCGCGCAGCGCTCGGCCTCGGGCTATCAGCTGCTGGGCGCCACCGAGCTGCCGCGCGGCGTGGACCGCAAGCACCTGCTGGGTTACCAGGCCTGGCAGCGGCCGGTCGGCATCGACAGCACCAACCTGACCGCGCTGCATACCTACGATTTCAGCACGCGCTGGCAGTCGCGCGTGTCGGCCAGCTACAGCCGCTCGGTGATCGACGACAACGTCGCCTTCGCCTATGGCTGCTACTACGCCGCCGGATGCGCCGATGGCAGCGTGCCGGGCAACTACTTCGCGCCCAACGGCGACTACGACATCTACGATTACCGCAGTCCGGACGACACCCGCCGCAACCTGGAGTTCCGTGGCGAGCTGCGGGGTGCGTTCGACACGGGTGCCGTCAGTCACGCGCTGAGCATTGGCGCGGATCGTTTCGAGCGTACCGTGGACAAGCGCCGCAACGTCAACGAGTACGTGGGCACGGCCAACATCCACGACGCACAGGTGCCGCAGTTCGCGCCGTCGCCGCTGATGCCGGGTGCGTCCGCGCGGCGTCTGGACAGCGCGCAGACGGCGGTCTTCGCGCTGGACCGCATGAGCTTGGGCGATTGGCAGTGGCTGGCCGGGGGCCGTTTCGTGCGCCTGGACGAGCGGGCCTACGACAAGCGCGGCACGCCTGAGCGCCACAGCCGCCTGTCGCGCTTCCTGCCGCAGACCGCGCTGGTCTGGAAGGCCACCGATGAGGTCAACGCCTACGTCAGCTACGTGCGCGGCATCTCGCTCGGCCAGGAGGCCCCGTTCTGGACGTCCAACGAAGGCACGTTCCTGCCCGCGGTGCTGTCGCGCCAGGTCGAAGTGGGCGTCAAGTTCGTCCCCGGCGATGCGCTGACGTTGGGTGCCGCGCTGTTCCGTACCTCGCAGCCGTTCCAGTACGCCAAGCCGGACGGCAGCGATGCGGGCTACACCTTCGTCGAAGAAGGGCAGCAGACCCACACCGGGCTGGAGCTCACCGCGCAGGGGCAGCTCAGCGAGCGCCTGTCGCTGACCGCCAGCGCCAGTTTCCTGCGCGCCCGTGCACGCGATGCCGGCACGCCGGACTACGAGGGCCACCAGCTGATCAACGTACCGAAGACCCGCGCGACGGTGCACGCGGAGTACCAGCTGCCGTTCGTGACCGGACTCGGGATGACCGGTGGCTGGCGCTACGCCGCGTCCAACGTGGCCACGGCCGATGGCCGCGTGAGCGCGCCGGCCTACAGCGTGTTCGACGCCGGCCTGCGCTTCAAGCATCAGGTGGGCGTGCACCCGGTGACCTGGAACCTTTCGGTGGACAACCTGTTCAACCGCTTCTACTGGCGCGATACCGGCAGCAGCTCGGGTGACTACTACCTGTTCCCGGGCGCGCCGCGTCAGGCCCGGTTGTCGGTGACCTTCGCGCTATGAACCCGGCGATCCTGGAATGGTCGGCGGCCGCTGTCAGCATGCTCGGGGTGTGGCTGATGACGCGCCGGGTGCCGTTGGCCTGGCCGGTCGGGTTGGTGTCGGTCGCGCTGTACGCGCTGGTGTTCCTGGAGGCCAGGCTGTATTCGGACACGCTGCTGCAGATCGTGTTCGGCGGTTTCCTCGTCTATGGATGGGTGCGCTGGCGCGGCCAGGTCGAAGACGATGGCCGGGTTGCGATCCTGCCGCTGGCGCGGGTGGCGTTGTGGCGTGACCTGGGCATCGGCGTGGCCTTTGGTATCGCGCTTGGTGCGGCGATGCACTTCTATACCGATGCAGCGCTGCCGTGGCTGGATGCGATGCTGGCCGCACTGAGCCTGGTCGCCCAGTGGTGGCAGGCGCGCCGGCACACGGCGGCGTGGTGGCTGTGGATCCTGGTCGATGTGGTGTACGTCGGGATGTACCTGGTCAAGTCACTGCATGTCACGGCGGCGCTGTATCTGGTCTTCGTGGGCCTGGCGGTGATGGGCCTGCGGGCGTGGACGGCCGCACGTAACGAGAGCATGTTCCACAACGCGGAAGGGCGGCGCGTTTAAGTCCGCGCCGCCCTTCTTCACCTCAGGTCTGCACTCGACCCGGCGCGGTCAGAACCGCGCCGTGGCACCCACGAAGAACGTCCGCGCGCCACCGTCGTAGTCGTTGCCTTCTTCGATGGTGGAGACATCGCCGAGGTTGAGCACGCCGGCGCGCAGGGTCAGGCTTTCGTTGACGTCGAACCCGGCCACCAGGTCGCAGGTGGTGTAGGCCTTGGCGAAGGTCGAACTGGAGGTGGAGACCAGCTGTTCGCCGATGTGCTGGGCGCTCAGGTTGAGCGACCAGTCGTCGCTGACCTGCCAGTCCAGCGAGGTATTGGCGGTGAGCTTGGGCACGACCAGCAGGTTGGACCCGGTGGTGCGGTTCTTCGACTCCAGCATGCGCGTGGCATTGGTGGTCCAGGTCAGGCGCTCATGCAGCGGCACGGTGACGCTGGCTTCCACGCCCCGGGTACGCGCCTTTTCCACGTTCTGCGCGACGGTCCACCAGAAGCCGTTGACGAAGCTGGTGGTCTGGCCGGGGATGTCACGCAGCGGAACCTGCTGGATCTTGTCGTCGAAGTCGGTCAGGAAGTAGGTGGCCGAGGCCAGCCAGCCGTTCTTGTCGAAGCCCACGCCGATCTCGTAGTTGGTGCTGGTTTCCGGTTCCAGGTTCGGGTTGCCGGCCATGTAGCAGCCGGTGGTGCCATCGGCGCTGACCGAGCGGCTGTTCCAGCCCTCCACGGTGAGCGCGGTGCAGCCGCGGCCACCGGACTGCGTCGCCGCGCCGGCCGTGCCCTGCTTCAGCGTCGGTGCGCGGAAGCCCTGCGAAACGCCACCGCGGACAGTCCAGGCATTGGACGGATGCCAGACGCCGTAGACGCGCGGGCTCAGGTTGTCGTCGTAGTTGTCGGTGTTGTCCCAGCGCAGGCCGACGGTGAGGATGAAACGCTCGTGCAGCGTGATGTGGTCTTCGGCGAACAGCGCCCAGGAATCGGCTTCGCTGGTCGGGCTGATCCGGCCGGTGCCGGTCCAGGTCACCGGTACGGTGCCGATGGTGGCGCTGTTCTCCAGTTCCTCGCGCTTCCACTGGCCACCGACGTTCAGGCTCTGCTCGAAGCCCCAATGGAAGCTGCGGGTGAACGCGGTATCGAACACCGTCTCCTTGGAATGCGTGCCGACCGAGCTGCCCTTGTCTTCGTAATCGTTCTGGACCAGCGTGGTCTTGGAGGTGGCGGCATCGCCGTAACGGCCGTCATGCTTGATCGCGTAGCCGGTCTGCACCAGCTTGGACAGGCCCCAGGCGCCGACGTCACCGGCGCCGCTGTTGCGCTGTTCGCCGCGCGATGCCTCGAAGCCCAGAGTGTGGTCGTCATTGATGCGCCAGTTGAGCAGCGCGTTGGCGTTCTCGGCCTTGTTGCCCGGCGTCTGGTACTCGCCGCGATCCGATTCGCGGTCGGTCACGTTGGCACCCACGCGCAGGCCCAGGTTCCGGGTCAGCGGGCCACTGAACAGCCCGCCCATCTGCAGCGTATTGCCGCGCGTGGAGGAATCAGGCTTGCTGTAGTTGTAGGTGACCGAGCCACCCCATTCGTCGGCGATCTTGCGGGTGATGATGTTGATCACGCCGCCCATGGCGTCGGAACCGTACAGCGAGGACATCGGCCCGCGCACCACTTCGATGCGCTCGATCATGTCCGGCGAGAGCCAGTTCAGATCCTGCGGGCCCAGGTCATCGCGGTAATTGACGCCGGAGGAATTGCCCTGGCGGCGGCCGTCGATGAGGATCAGCGTGTACTGCTCGGGCAGGCCGCGCAGGCGGATCTTGGACTGCGCGCCGGACAGCGCATAGCCACCGGTCACGCCGGGAACCGTGCTCAGCAGCTGGCCGATGCTGCTGACCGGCTTGCGTTCGATCTCCTCGCGGGTGATCACGCTGATACTGGCCGGGGCGTCCTTGATCCACTGCTGGGCGCCGGTGGCGGTGACCACGACGGTGTCCATCTGGCGGGGCGAGGCGGCGTCTGCCGCTACATCCGCATGTACCTGACTCGCCAGGGCAAGACCAATGGCCACAGTCAGCGTGGCAACGGAACGACGGGAACGGGGGGACGGGTGCAACATCGACGCAGTACTCCTGGAAAAGAGGGGTCCGCTGGCGATGGCTTGGGGACGTCCGTGTGGGAAATTTCAACAACTCTTAACAATCGTATCACGACCCATTCGCATTTGAAATATTAGGATACGTTTGCACTCCCGCGTATTGTCAGCGCCAGCTGGGCGGTTCCCCTTTCTTCCAGCAGATCAGCACCAGCGCTATAACGACAGTCCAGGTGCACACTTGGAACGCCACGGGTTCCTTGAATGGCGAGAACACGAATGGGCTGGCCATCAGCAACGCGAACGCGACGGTGTAGACGACCCATCCCTGCCAGGCGCAGGGAAGTCCCCATCCCCAGCCATTGGAACGCGCGACAAACCAGTACTGTGTGTCCTTCATCTGCGGCTATCTCCTTATAGCGGGGTCAAACATCGCGTAGGTCTGGCCGCCATGCAGGCACCCACAGGCCGCGTTATTCCACCAAGGCCAATTGTCCGGCAACAACCGGCCGCAGTGCCAGCTTGTGGGTGACGCTGGTGATCGTGCGGCGCGGATCGGTCGGATGCGGCCGGGAGGTGGTGCTGCTCCTGCCTTGGCGCCAAAGCCCGACCATCACGATCTCCGCGCCCACCGGGAAGGACTTCAGCCACGCGGCATCGGGGTGCCCGACGCTTACTTCGTAGAAATCCCGGCGGTCGGTCACGCCGGTGTGCTGATACTTCGGGGCACAGTTGAGGAAGGTGACGCCATGGGGGTCACCGGGCTGCGGCGTGCGATGTGACCGCACGGTCCCAAGCAGCGCCATCGGCAGCTCGCTGGATGCTGAGCCAAGCCGTTCCCATGCCGCGTCGTAGCGGTCTTGCCGGTAGACGAAATTCGTCCAATCCACCCGCTTCTTGCCCAAGCGCAGGGTCAGCTGTGCGGCCAGCAGCGTGTCGTCCTCGCACATCGCCTGCAGCATGAGCAGGTCGGTGAGGGTGCGCAGGTAACCGTCGAGCGGTGCGTCTGCCGGGAGAGGCGTCGGCCCCGCGCTGCCGCGTTTCAGGGCCTGCTGAAGGACCAACAAGCGAAGCTCATGCTTCCCATCATCCAGTGTGGGCAGGAACTCGGGATCGGCTCCGCTGGCAAGGAGGGCCTGCAGGTGCCCGGGGGCGTTGTAGCGGCAGCCGGGAAGATGCTCGGTGCCTTTCTGCAGCGCGATGTAGGCGGGGACCAGGAGGGGCGGGGCACGCTCCACGCCGGGCCTGCTGTGCTCGGGGACGAACCGCACCGGCACGTTGCAGCCATCGCACAACAGGGTCGGCAGGGTCTGCTGCGCGTCATGGCGCTTCTGCAGGTCGCCCACCCGGTGCAGGGTGCCGTGCGTGCCCACCGCCTTGCGCATCTTGATTCCGCGACTCATCTGCAACCACTGCTTCGTTCAATGGCGACCATCATAGTCGCTTCGATCAGTCGCCCTGCGTCGCAAACCGCAGCCGGTTGTGGTCCGGATCGATCACCATCATCTCGCGCCCGCCCCAGGGCACGTCCGCCGGCGGTCGAAACACCGGTGCTCCGGCCGCGACAAACGCAGCGTGCAGTGCATCTACCTCCGGGACGTGGAAATAGACGGCGCCGCCAGGCTCGCAGTCGCCGGCATGCTCGCTCAGGAACAACGATTGGCCCTCACGGCTGATCTGCACGAACAGCGGCATGTCCGGGGCGAACCGGTGTTCCCAGTCGATTGCAAACCCGAGCCGCTGGTAGAAGGGCACGCTGACCGTGGCATCGGTCATGCGCAGCTGGGGGATGACGGTCTGCTGCATCAATGATCGCCTCAGCCCGGATAGGCAGGGAAACGCTGATCCGGGTGGGTTTTCTTCCATTCGGTATGCGCCACCGTGCCTTCCCAGGACAGGAAGGCATTGGGCACCCGGCCGCGGCCCGACCAGGTGGCGCCGCTGTGCGGCAACCAGAAACGCGGTGGCAGATCTTCTTTGGCGGCCTTGGCGGGCTTTTCACGCCTGGCCGGGCCTTCGGCTCCCACCACTGCCTGGATCCTGCGCTGCTGCTCCGGAGTGAAGTCAGCGAAGCTCGTGCTCAGCAGCACCGTGACGCGCTCGTAGGCCTCCCGTGTGGCGGCCTTCAGCAGTGCCTGCTCATCCATGCCCGATCGCGCGACCTGCGCTGCCAGGCTGGCGTTGATCTTGGATGCGGAGCGGGCAGGGGAGGGCGTTCGGGGCATGGGATTCCAGGGTAGGTGGGACTGACGGAGGGCACGATAGCAAATGCCGGCGTGAAGCCATCGCAGATCGGCGCGAGGGGAAAGCTGTACTTTCGCCAAACTGAACAGGGGGAGGTTCATCTGCGGGTGCGCAATGTTCCGGCAATCTTCGGCCACCAGATTCGATTCAACACCGTTCCACTCAAAGGATCCAACGATGCTTACCTCGACCGCTTTCAGCTTCCGTGGCCTGGCCCTCGCGTTGGCCCTGACCGCCGGCGTAACCGCCGCAGGCAACGCCGATGCGATGTCGCGCAAGGACAAAAACACGCTGGTGGGTGCCGTGGTGGGTGGCGTCGCCGGGCACGTGTTGTCCAACGGCGATCCGCTGATGACCGCAGGTGGCGCAGTGGCGGGCGGTGCGATCGGCAACGTGACCACCAAGGATCGCCGCGACCGTGACTATCGCTACGACCGTGATCGCCGCTATGACCGCGACCACCGTTACGAGCGCAGCAGCCGCCACGACCGCCGTCATGACCAGCGTCGCTGGAACCAGGACCGTCGCCACCATAACCGCGGCTGGCGCTGACGGTGGGCGCAGCCCGTGGCAAGGCCAGGGCTGCGCGTCCTTCCCAGGAGCACCCACCGATGCGCTGCGCGCGCGTGCGGCGAAGCAGGCGTAGATATTCCACGTGAGACGCCGGTGCCGAAAACCGCGGTGCCGGTGTTGGCGTGTCCATTGATTGAAGCCGTGCTCGGCCACGACGATATGGAATCGCCGGCTGTCGTGGGTTACCGTCCGGATTCAGAGCAGGGAACAGCCTGCAAGGAGACGCGCGGAGATCATGGCAAGGACGTCCCGTTCGAAACAGGTGGCGGAAGCGCAACGCCATCGGCATCGATGCAGCGCTTTCGCTGCGGTTGCCTTGGCTGTGTGGCTGACACCGTGTGTGGCTGCAGGCCAAACGCCGCCTGCCGGAATCGAGGAGGCGCTGCAGAGAGTGGTCGTCGTGGCGCAAGCGCCCGCATTCCGGCGAGCCGCGCAGCGTCTCTGGGGTGTTCCGCTGGCTGCGCCGGTGGTCGTGCCTGATCGTGCCTCCGGCACGAACTGGCAACGGAATTCCGTGACAGGGGCGACAGTGCCGGTGGCGCTGCGGAAGGATCAGCCGCCTGCCAACACCTGCACCCTCATCGACGGCGTACCCACTGTCCTGCTGCTTCTGCCGTTGCCCGCCGACCGGGATGGGCTGGCGACGCTGCTCTGGCACGAGCAGTGGCATTGCGTGCAGGCGGCCCTCGGTCTTCCTGCTGCCGAAGGCGACACGGCCCATCTGGACAGCGAAGCCGGTCGCACGGCGTTGCGGCTGGAAATGCGCGCCTTGGCACAGGCCGTTGCGGAAACCGATGACCGCCAGGCGCGTCAGCACGCCGCGGCGGCGCTGGGCTTCAGGGCGCTTCGCTCCGGGTCTCCACCATCGTCGAAACGCGCGCTGGGCGAGGAAGCGAACGTCGAACGCAACGAAGGCTTGGCCGAGTACACAGGGCGCTTCGTCGCCGCAGCCGCCAGCAATGCCAATGCCGCCCCCGCCGTTGTGGAGGCGCTCGCCAGGGCGGATGTCTCGCAGAGTTTCGTGCGCTCGGCTGCATATGCGACCGGGCCGGCGTACGGGATTCTGCTGGATCGTTGGTCGCCGTCGTGGCGCAGCGGGCTCTCGGCCACTTCGGACCTGGCGGGGCTGCTGGCAGGGACGCTTGATGTCCCACTGAGCGCGACGGACCTTGCCCGTGCCGGTGGCACCTATGGAATGAACGCAGTGCGCGCAGAGGAGCGCGAGCGGGCTAAAGCGCGGGAGCAGCGCAGCGCCGAGTACCGTCAGCGTTTCCTGGGCAAGGATGCTGTTCGCCTCTCCCTCGGTACGCCATCGGTGTCCTTCGATCCGCGCGCGCTGTTTCCGCTGGATGACGCGGGGACGGTCTATACGCCCATGACGGTTCGGGATGAGTGGGGGGAGCTGACGGCGGAATCCGGGGCGCTGCTGTCCAAGGACTGGGCGCTGCTCAGTGTCAGCGGCGACCCGGTGGAAGGCGAGGCCTCCAGATGGACGGGGCCGGGCTGGATGCTGGAGCTCAGCGAGGGGTGGAGACTCGGCAGGGACGCAGAAGGATGGCGTTTGACGAAGGCATTGCCGTCGAGCGTTGATCGTTCTGGAGACGATAGTGAGTGACGCATCGCATCGCATAAGAACGCACGTCCTGTCCGGCGATCATGCGCAGGCCTATGCCGTTGGCAGGGCGGCCTTGCGTGATATGCCTGACAACCAGGCCGTGCTGTCTGCGCTTTTCGAGTTGACCGCAACGCTCCGTTCCGAGTGCATGGACATGGCGAGCCGAAGAATGGACGCGAGCACCACCTACGCAGCCACCGAAGCGCTGCTGCGTGGGGTCAATGAACTCACCGGGCAGGACATGTACGGTAGGGCCACGCAGCACCCTGCGACAGAATAGCGATGAGGACGCCCATGGGCGTCCTCATCGGTTACCACCCCGCCGTCTTACCAGGCGTATTTCACGCCCAGCAGCCCGCCATAGCTGCGGTAGTCCTTGGCGCCACGCCCGGCGCTGATCTCACCCCAGGCAGTCAGTGCCCGGCTGAGCTGCAACTGCACGCCCGCCTTGGCTTCGTACACATCGCGCGGCGCAGCGCCTTGCAGCTTGATGTCATCCATCCACACCGAATTCGCGCCGCCATGGTTGCGCAGCCAGTTCACCGCTGCGAAGGGCTGCACCCGGTTGATGCCCTCCATGGTCGTGTGACCGAACAGGCGCACGCCCACCCGGGTCCGCACGCCGCCCGCGTTGGCCTCGCGAACCTGGGTGCCGTTGGTTTCAACGTGGTGGCCGCCGTCCATGCGGTAGTCGCTCCAGATCACCTGGGCCTGCGGCTCCAGATACATGGCGCTGGCGCTGCCGCGATGGACGTTGAAGGCGTAGCCGGTTTCGACCGAGGCAGTGGTGCTGCGGCTGTCGTAGCGCTCGGCCTGCAGCGCATCGCCCTGGGTCGTGTTGCGGAAGTGCGCGAACTGCGCCCAGCTGTCCACGTACAGGCCGCCGTCATTGGCGGCATCGCGCAGCCAGCTACCGTAGACACCGGCGGCGCGGCCCTTGACCCGACCTTCGGCGGCATAGCCGGTGACCTGGGAAAGCACGCGCTCGGTGGCTTCGCCGGTCCCCACCATCACGCCAACCACACCGCGGTCCTCGCGGCCCCAGCGGGTGAGGTCGGCACCCACCTGCAGCAGGTTCTGGCGACCCTGGTGGGTGAGCTGGTCATCGATGCGGCCACGGGTGTGGTCCGAGGTCACGCGGGCCCACACGCCGCCCATTGTATCGCCGTTCTTCTGGCGCTCGGCCAGGTTCGGCTCGCCCACGCGCTCGTGCATCGTGAGGTCGAACATGCCGACGGCAGCGGCCTGGTTGGCGAGGTAGACGCCGCCTTCCGGGCGCTCGACCGGCGTGGGCACTTCGGGGTCCAGGCAGGCAGGGTTCTGCGGGTTGGCCAGGCACTCGTCGATGGGGGCCACCGGCAGCTGCGAGCGCAGGTACCAGTCGCCATCGGTCGGGTCGGTGCGGCCACCCTGATGCAGGAAGTACTCATAGGCACCGCCCACGGCACGGCCCTGCAACTGGTATTTACCGGCAGAAACGCCGTCCACCTGGACCAGCTGGATGCCGTCATTGGTGAGGGCGCCCGGCCCGCCGATATTGTTCACGGCGATACGCGCGGTACCCGAGGTGTCGCCGCGTACGTGCAGCCGGTCGGTGGGCGAGGTGTCATCACCCAGTGCGGTGTTCATCGCCAGCAGGCCGTTGTCGGCGTGGAAGTTGCCGTCCACGGTGACGGTCTTGTACTGGCCGTCCGTATGGTCGAAGGCGAGGGTGGCGTTGGCGATCGCAAGGTTGCCGATCTGCGAATCGCCGGTCACGTCCCAGCGGCTGCCGTTGGCGAGCGAGAGATCACCCACGGCATCGGTGGCACCCTTCCAGTAGCTGTCGTGGTCGAGCGAGAGGGTGGAGGTGCGGTCGAGGGAACCATTGCCGTCGCTGTCGATGGCGGCATCGGAGAAACGGATGTCGCCGAGGGCGACCACGTTGCGGTCGAAGGAAACGGTATTGGCGCTGTCCGAGGCGAACTCGGCCAGCCGACCGTTGCCGCCTTCGATACGGGTGCCATCGCTAGCGCGCAGTGTTGCAGCTTCGAGGCCGAGGCCGGCCGAGGCGGCGGCGAAGAAGGTGCCGCCCTGGAGGTCGATCCGTGCGCCATTGCGGGCACGCGCCGCATAGGCACCGCTGCCCTGGGTAGTCACGTGGGTACCCGTTGCCTGTACGCGCGCGCCGTCGATGGCGTCCAAGCCATGCGATGCACCGCCGCGGGTCGTGATCGTGGCGCCCGCCACATCTGCACTGCTGCCAGCGCCAGACGCCACCACGCCGCGCGCGCTCTGGCCTTCGGTGAGAATCTGCACCTGCTCCAGGCTTAGATGGTTGGTGCCGCCATAGGCGGCGGCGCCCTTGGAGTCGTCGCCGGTGGTGTGCACGCTACCGCCGATCATGCGAAGCAGCGAGCCGTCACCTTCAACATCGACACCGTCGCCCCAGTAACCGGTAGTGGCGACGTCGGTGTTCTGCAATGTGATTTGGGCGCCGGAGGAAGCGACTGCGCCGGCTGCGCCGAACGGTAGACCGCTGGCGTCGGCGGTGCGGTTGCCGGCGGTTTCGATACGCGCGTTGGTGACATTGACCGTGCTTCCACCAGCGGCCCAGATGCCGCGACTGCGGTCGCCGGCGGTGCTGATGCGGCCGCCGTCGATGGTTGCGCTGGCGGTGTCGCTCAGCAGTACTCCGTGCGAGTCCTGGGTGCTGGTCTGGATGTTGGAGCCGACGACGTTGACCCTGGTACCCGCATTGCGGGCGGTGACGCCGTTCGAATCGTTGGCGGTGAGGTCGGAGCTGATGATGTTCAACTGTGCTCCGCCCAGCGCGGCAGCGCCATGGGCGCGGTTGTTGCCGACAACGGTGCTGTTGCTCAAGGTGACGACGGCATCGGAACCGCGTGCGAATACGCCGATGGAGCCAAGGCCGGAGGTAGTGATGGTGAGGTTGTCGGCGTTGATCACACCGGCGCTGGAATAGAGGCCGTAGGCTTCCTGGCCCGTTGTGGTGACCTGGCCGCCGGCGATGGTGATGCGGCTGTCGGCGCTGTCGACCACGGCGCCGTGGGAGTTCAGGCCTGTGGTGGCGACATTGGTCGAGGTGGCATCGATGGTGCCCGCAGTAGTGGCGTAGAGGCCGTAGGACCTGGCGCCGATGGTGCTGATGGAGGTGTCGCGGACATCCACGTGAGCACCGTTATCGGCGGACACACCATGGCTGTTGATCCGATCGGCGCGACCCGCGCGAATGGTGGTGCTTTCGACCACCGCTTGGCCGCCCAGCGTGGCGACCACGCCAGACGAAAGTGAGTTGATGGAGCTCTCCCGGATGTTCAGCCGGGCGCCCGCACCGCCGGCGAAGGCAGCAGGCCCGTTGCTGTTCACGGTGGCACCGACCGCGTTGATCGCGCCACTGGCACCTGCAGTGCTGCTGCCAGCGAGCAGGCCGACCGAGCCGCCATTGCTGGTAATCACGGTGCCCTGGCCGGCGCTATCGCGGCCCAGGTTGATCACGCCATTGTCGGCGGCACGCACGCCATCGGCGTAGATCGTTGCGGTGGTGATGCGGCCGCCGTTGAAGGTGACTTCACTGCCGGCGCCGGTGGCCTGCACGCCACGTCCGTTGTTGCCGGTGGAGCTGAAGGTCACGCCATCGGCCGCGATCCTGCCACCGTCCGTGGCGTTCAGGCCAGGGGACACATAGCCGGAGGTGGCGATGGTGCTGTTGCTCAGTTCGATGCGACTGCCGACCCCACTGGCGATAGCACCGGATGCCTGCTCCCCGCTGGTGGACAGGGTCATGTCCGACGCGGTGATGCTGCCGCCATTGACGGCGCTCATCGCGTGACCCAGATAGCCGGGATTGCCTGCAACGGTTTGACCGCTGGCATCGACATGGGTGCCGTCGGCAACGATCGGCAGCGCGCTGGCGGCATCCGCAGCCGCCATTGCGATCACCGAAGCGATAGCCAGGGAAAGGACCCGCTGTACTGAGACATCAGACTTCATGGTGTGCAACCTCGTAGTGTCGGCATTGGAGATGCCCGGGAAGATCGAGGTCGCAACGGTAGGAGGGCTGTCAATGAGAAAATATGCAATTAGTTGTAAATGATGGGTCGATCACAGAACGATTCACTGGAAATTCAGTAAAGACATCGCGTCCTGGATTTTGATGTGTCGCATGTATGGTCGCGCCGACTGCCGCGACTGCACTGGGACGACCGACGCGGCGTCTTCCCGACGCCCTATCGCCCAGCGCCGAAAACGCGCTTCTACGCCCCCGTGCCCGGCCTGCCTAAGCGCAGCCCAGGCGGCATCGCCATGCCTGCGTTTTGGCCGGGCCATCGGCGCAGCAGGCTGCGTACTCAAAAACCGCTTGACCTTCCCAGCGTGTCATGCCGGACAACGGTCGCCGGAGCCGTTTCGGTTCAGCAATCCAGATATCCAACCGCAGTCGCGAAAGGCACAACGATGATACTCACGCGCACCACCTTGATGACCCTGGCGATCGGCGCCGCACTCGCCCTCGCTGGATGCAGGGAGACCGCGCCTGGCGCGGGCTCCGCCCAGCCGCCCGGTGTGCCCGTCGCCGAGGTCATCGTCCGCCCGGTAACGCCCTTTGCCGAATTCACCGGCTCACTGACGGCGGTCAAGCAGGTGGAACTGCGCCCGCGCGTCGCCGGTTACATCCAGCAGGTCAGCGTGCCGGAGGGAAGCTTCGTGGAGAAGGGCAAGGCGCTCTTCCACATCGACCCGCGGCCGTTCCAGGCCGCACGCGATGCGGCCGCCGCGCGTCTGCGCGAAGCGCAAGCGGCCTCGGCGCTCGCCCAGGCCGACCACGCACGCGCCGAGCAGCTGTTCGCCCAGAAGATCGTGGCCCGCAACCTGCTGGACTCGGCCACGGCGGCGTTGAATGCCGGCAAGGCACAGGTGGACGCGGCCAAGGCGGCGCTGGATGCCGCGCAGCTGGACCTGGGCTTCACCCACGTCACCTCCCCGATCAGCGGCCGGGTAGGGCAGGTCCTGGTCACCGAAGGCAACTTCGTTGCCGCCGGGGTGACGCCGCTCACCACGATCGTGTCGATCAATCCGCTCCACGTCTATTTCGACGTGGACGAGCGCACCTATCTGCGCTCACTGGCTGCGGGCCGGACGCAGGACGCCGCCGCCGGCCCTGCAGCCGCCAAGGTTGCG
Source organism: Stenotrophomonas sp. TWI1183 (assembly GCF_039673115.1). Classification (NCBI taxonomy): domain Bacteria; kingdom Pseudomonadati; phylum Pseudomonadota; class Gammaproteobacteria; order Lysobacterales; family Lysobacteraceae; genus Stenotrophomonas; species Stenotrophomonas sp. TWI1183. Next base: position 248,585 of record NZ_JBDJKZ010000001.1, on the reverse strand, counting down.
GTGGCCCTGGTCACCGACAAGGACTACAGCCGCGAAGGGCGGCTCGATTTCCTCTCCAACGCAGCCGATCGCGGGACGGGGACGGTGCGCGTGCGCGCGGTGATCGACAACCCCGATGGCCAGCTCACGCCCGGCCTGTTCGCCAAGGTGAGACTGGAGGCCGGCCCGTCGAAGGACCGGGTGCTGGTCTCGGATCAGTCGATCAGCACCGACCAGGGCCACCGGTATGTGTTGGTGGTGGGGAAGGGGGATACGACCGAATACCGACCGGTCGAACTCGGCCCGGTAGTGGATGGGCTGCGGGTCATCGAGCAGGGCCTGCAACGTGGCGACCGCATCGTCGTCAAGGGCCTGGTGCGCCCCGGCATGAAAGTGACGCCGCAGGCGAGTGCCATTGACGGTACGCCGCTGAAGGCGCCGGCGAAGAAAGGAGCGGCGCAGTGAATTTCCCGCGCTTCTTCATTGATCGGCCGATCTTCGCCATCGTGCTGTCGGTGCTGATGGTGATCGCCGGCATCGTCGCCTTCTTCCAGTTGCCGCTGAGTGAGTATCCGGCGGTGACGCCGCCTACCGTCCAGGTCACGGCGTCCTATCCGGGTGCCAATCCGAAGGTGATCGCCGAGACGGTGGCAGCGCCCCTGGAGCAGGCCATCACCGGTGTCGAAGGCATGATGTACATGTCTTCGCAGTCCGCGACCGACGGCCGGATGATCCTCACCGTCACCTTTGCCGACGGGACCAATCCGGACATGGCACAGGTCCAGGTGCAGAACCGGGTCTCGCGTGCGTTGCCGCGCCTGCCTGCCGAAGTGCAGCGCCAGGGCGTGGTGACCCAGAAGACGTCTCCCGACATCCTGATGGTGGTCCACCTGCTGTCGCCGGACAAGCGGTACGACCCGCTCTACATCTCCAACTATGCCTATCTGCAGGTGCGCGACGAGCTGTCCCGCATTCCCGGCATCAGCGATGTGCTGGTCTGGGGAGCGGGGGAGTACAGCATGCGGCTGTGGCTGGATCCCAGCCTCATCGCCGCCCGCGGCTTGACCGCCGGTGATGTCATTGCCGCGGTGCGCGAGCAGAATGTGCAGGTCGCCGCCGGTTCGGTCGGGCAGTCGCCGGATTCCACCGCCGCCTTCCAGGTGACGGTGAACACGCTGGGCCGCCTGACCGACGAAGAACAGTTCGGCGACATCATCATCCGCACCGGCGATGACGGCCAGGTCACCCGCCTGCGCGACGTGGCACGGATCGAGATGGGCGCCGACGCCTATGCGCTGCGCAGCCTGCTCGATGGTGAGCCGGCGGTGGCCCTGCAGATCATCCAGAGCCCGGGTGCGAATGCACTCGACGTGTCGGCCGCCGTGCGCGAGACCATGGCCAGGCTCGAGAAGAACTTCCCGGAGGGCCTGTCGTCGCGCATCGCGTATGACCCGACGGTCTTCGTGAGGGCCTCGCTGGAATCGGTCGCGACGACGCTGCTGGAAGCAATCATCCTGGTGGTCATCGTCGTGGTGTTGTTCCTGCGCAACTGGCGGGCCTCGCTGATCCCGCTGCTGGCCGTCCCGGTGTCCCTGATCGGCACCTTCGCCGTCATGCACCTGATGGGGTTCTCACTCAACACGCTGTCCCTGTTCGGCCTGGTGCTCTCCATCGGCATCGTCGTCGATGATGCGATCGTGGTGGTGGAGAACGTCGAACGGCATATCGAGGACGGCGAGGAGCCGCTGGAGGCGGCGCGGCGTGCCATGCGCGAGGTGACCGGGCCGATCATCGCGATCACCTCGGTGCTGGCTGCGGTATTCATTCCCACGGCCTTCCTGACCGGCCTGCAGGGCGAGTTCTATCGCCAGTTCGCCCTGACGATCGCGATCTCCACGATTCTGTCCGCGGTCAACTCGCTCACGCTCAGCCCGGCGCTGGCCGGGATGCTGCTGCGACCGCGCACGATCGCACCTCCACGCGATCCGCGCAGCCTGCGTGGCCGTGCCGGGCGGGTGTTCGAGCGACTCAGCCGTCCCTTCGAGCGTGCACCGGATGCGTATGGCAATGGCGTGCGCAAACTCGTGCGGGTCAGTGGGGTAGCGCTGTTTGTCTACGGTGGATTGCTCGCGCTGACCTTGTTCGGCTTCAAGGTGGTGCCGCCCGGTTTCGTGCCGATGCAGGACAAGTATTACCTGATGGGCATCGCCCAGTTGCCCAACTCGGCCTCGTTGGACCGCACCGACGATGTCGTCAAGCAGATGTCGAAGCTCGCACTTGCCGAGCCGGGCGTCGAGAGCGTGGTCGCCTTCCCGGGGCTGTCGATCAATGGTTTCGTCAACGTGCCCAACGCAGCGGTCATGTTCGTCATGCTCGATCCGTTCAAGGACCGTACGTCGCCTGATCTCGCGGCGACGGCGATCGCAGGGCGTCTGCAGGCGAAGTTCGCTGGCATCCAGGATGGCTTCCTCGGTGTGTTCCCGCCGCCGCCCGTCCCCGGGCTGGGCGCCACGGGCGGCTTCAAGATGCAGATCGAGGATCGCGGCGGAGTGGGGCTGGACGCCCTGGTCCAGCAGACCCAGATCCTGATGATGAAGGCCACCGAATCCGGCCAGGTCGCCGGGCTGATGACCAGCCTGGATGTCAACGCGCCGCAGCTGGACGTGGTGATCGACCGGACCAAGGCCAAGAGCCAGGGCGTGCCCTTGGCGGATGTCTTCGAGTCCCTGCAGGTCTATCTGGGCTCGCTGTACATCAACGACTTCAACCGCTTCGGTCGCACCTACAAGGTCACCGCCCAGGGGGACGCGGAACATCGCATGCAAGCCGAGGCGATCGGCCAACTGCAGGTGCGCAATGCCGCCGGTCAGATGCTGCCGCTGTCGTCATTCGTGACGGTCACGCCGAGCGCGGGTCCGGACCGTGTCATCCACTACAACGGCTATCCCTCCGCCGACATCTCCGGCGGCGCGCCGCCCGGGGTCAGCTCGGGCCAGGTCGTGGCGGTGATGGAACGCTTGGCCAAGGAAGTGCTGCCCGAGGGCGTGAGCTTTGAGTGGACCGAACTGACCTACCAGCAGAAGCTGGCCGGTGACGCGGCGCTGTACATCTTCCCGCTGTGTGTGCTGCTCGCCTACCTGATCCTCGCCGCGCAGTACAACAGCTGGTTGCTGCCGTTGTCGGTGCTGCTGATCGTGCCGATGTGTCTGCTCAGTGCGATCGGCGGCGTCTGGCTGATGGGGGGGGACAACAACGTGTTCGTGCAGATCGGTCTGATCGTCCTGGTGGGGCTGGCGGCGAAGAACGCGATTCTGATCGTCGAGTTCGCCCGGGCACTCGAGGCAGAGGGATGGGCCACCGTCGATGCGGTGGTGGAAGCATGTCGACTGCGGCTGCGTCCCATTGTGATGACGTCGTTGGCCTTCATCGCCGGTGTGGTGCCGCTGGTACTGGCGACCGGCGCGGGCGCCGAGATGCGCCAGGCGATGGGCGTCGCGGTCTTTGCCGGCATGTTGGGGGTGACCGTGTTCGGCCTGTTCCTGACGCCGGTGTTCTATGTGGTGATCCGCCGCATTTCGTCCCGCTTCGAGAGGCGCAAGCGCTGCGCCAGCCACCCTGCACAGGAGAGTGCGTCGTGAACGATCGTCGCCGCAGGCTGTCCCTGCTTCCCCTTGCCGCAGGCGTGATGCTGTCCGCGTGCGCCTCGGTGGGGCCCAACGTCGCCTCGCCGTCGCTGCCCAATCTGCCGTCGGCGCCGTTCCCCACCGAATTCCGCGTGGGGTCGGCCGGGCTTTCACCCGGTGCAGTGGACGCGGCGTGGTGGCAGTCCTTTGACGATCCAGTGCTGACCTCGCTGATCCAGCGCGCATGGGCGGCCAACCATGACATCGGGCTCGCCGCCGCACGCCTGGACGAAGCCAAGGCGATGCTTCGCGAGAGTCGGCAAGGCTACCTGCCACGCGGCAGCGTCGGCGTCGGGCATGAGAACCGTCGGCTCGGCGAAGTGGAACGCGGACCGGGCCAGGCGCGCCGGACCGAGACCTATCGGGCTGCAGTCGATGCCTCCTGGGAGATCGATCTGTTCGGCCGTGTCCGCCGCTCGGCGGAAGCAGCACGGGCCGACGCCGGTTCGCGTGAAGCGCTGCTGCGCGATGTGCAGGCCAGCGTGGCGGCGGCGGTGGCGGCCACCTGGTTCGAGCTGGGCGGGCTGGAGGCGGAGCTCGGCGTGGTTGTCGAGATGACGCGGAGCCAGCGCGACAGTCTGCGGCTGGTCGAGGGACTGGTGGATGCCGGCTCGGCCAACGAGGTCGACCGCCTGCGGGCGGACGCCGCGCTGCGCGCCGTTGAAGTGGTGGCGCCCGAACTGGCGCACCGCCGCGCCGTGGCCTCGAACGCGCTCGCCCTCCTGCTGGGTGAGACACCGCAGACCTTCGCCGCACCTTCGACCGCAACCGCACGCGACGTGCTGGAGGTCCGCAGGATCGCCGTGGGTGATCCCACTGCGCTGCTGGCACGACGTCCGGATATCGAAGCGGCGGAGTTGAGCCTGGCGGCGGCGACCGCTCGCATCGGCGTAGAGACCGCAGGGCTGTATCCCCAGATCGAGGTGCAGGGGTCGATTGGCGTGGTGGCAGGCAGCCTGGGCTCCACGGGCGGGAGTTCGGCGCTGTCGAGCCTTCTGGCACCGCTGCTGCGCTGGTCCTTCCTCGACAGCGGACGGGTTCGCGCCAGGATCGCGGCGAGCGAAGCACGTGCGCGTGAAGCGCTGATCCGCTACGACCAGACCGTGCTGCATGCGCTGGAGGAAACCGACAACGCGTTCGGTGCCTTCAGCTCGGCCGGCGAGGCGCTGCAGCTCCGGCTCCAGGAAGCGTCCGCTACGGGTCAGGCAGCAGGCCTTGCACGCGCGCAGTTCACCCACGGCGAGGGCATCTATCTGGATGTCCTGGATGCGGAACGGGCCGACTTCGCCAGCCGGCGTGCCTTGGTGGTAGCCCGGACCAACCAGCGCCTGGCCATTGTCAGCATCTACAAGGCGCTGGGCGGTGGCTGGCTGCCCTGCACGCGGGAAGAGATCGACTGTGGTGGTGCAAGCGGCGCGCCGGATGGGCGATTCACCACGCTTCTGCCGCGGCCTTAGACCTGCCTGAAGGAGACCACCATGAGCAACAGATCCCATCCCCCCGTCATTCTCTACACGACACCGACATGCCCGAATTGCCATACGCTGAAAGCGTGGCTGGATCGCGAGGGAGTCGTGTTCGAAGAGCGCGATCTATCGATCCGCCAGGTGATGGAGGAGGCCAAGGCGCGCACCGGTGTACGGATAGCGCCGATCACCCTCGTGGGTGAGTCGGTTTTCTACGGCACCTTCCTGACCCAGAGGCCGTTGCTGACCGCGGCCCTCGGCCTGTCTGGAGCCGCCTGAGTGAGCGACAGGACCCGACATGTCGAACTACGCTCCGCAGGACGAACCCTCGTCGTGCCGGAAGGAACCACCGTACTGGACGCCGCATTGGCCGCGGAGGTGGCCTATCCGCATGGCTGCCGCTCAGGTCGCTGCGGCTCCTGCCTGTCCCGCGTGATCAGCGGGAGCGTTGTGCACCTTGAGCACAGTCGCTTTGCACTCACCGATGAGCAGAAGGCCCAGGGCCTGTTCCTGGCGTGTCGTGCGCTGCCGGGAAGCGACCTGGTCGCTGCCTATGCGGGTGACATCGAAGCAACTCCTTCGCTCGCGATGCAGCGCCTTGAATATCGGGTCGAGGCGATCGAAACCCTGACCCATGACATCAAACGCATCCGGCTCGCCACCTGCGGCGCCGAGCTGGCGTTCAATGCCGGCCAGTATGCTCGACTGACGTTCCCGGGCGTTCCACCGCGCGATTATTCGATGGCCGGCGGCGCGCTCGATGGCGAGCTCGATTTCCATGTTCGCCGCGTGCCGGGCGGAGCCGTGACCGAGTGGATCCACGCGTCGCTGAAGCCGGGAGATCCCGTGCTGGTGGAGGGGCCCCTGGGCGTCTCCCATCTGCGCAGCCAGCACGACGGCCCCATGCTCTGCATCGCCGGGGGCTCGGGTCTGGCCCCCATCCAGGCCATCGTGCACGCGGCGATCGCGGCGGGCATGTCGCAGCCGATCCATGTCTACGTGGGCGCACGCGCTCTCCGTGACCTGTACCGGGTGGCGCATTTCCAGCGACTGGCGCAGACCCGGCCCAACCTGTCGTTTACCCCCGTGCTGTCCCACGATCAGCGGCAGACGATGTGGCGGACCGGCTGGGTGACCGATGCCGTGGCCCAGGATCATCCGAATGTTGAAGGGTGGAAGGCCTACGTGGCCGGGCCGCCGTTGATGGTGGATGCAGCCATGCGCGTCCTCAGGGCAGGGCGCCTGCGTCAGGAAGATCTCCACGCCGATGTCTTCTTTACGCCGGACACCGCTGCATGAACGGAAACCCAGGGGCAGGCGGAGATCGCAGAACAGGTGATTGACATTGCCATGCTGTCAACGCCGAAGGTGGTCGCTGTACCACTCAATCAGGAAAACACCATGCTCCAGTTCAACATTCCCAACATGACGTGCGGGTCCTGCGCCAGGCCGGTGAGAGATGCGCTGCTGAGCGTCGACCCGCTGGCGCAGATCGAGACCGACACGCCGGCGCGGCAGGTGCGCGTCGAGACCGCGCTGGACGAAGCCGCTTTCATCGCGGTGCTGGCAGAGGCGGGGTATCCGCACCAGCCGCAGCCGCGCCCGTAATTCCCTTCTCGAGGAGAAACGTCACATGTTCATGAAACAGCTTCTTACCTTCGGCGTCGCCGCCCTCGGTACCGTGGCAGTACCGTCTTCGGCATCCGACGCATCGATCAAAGGCGCCTTTGCGCTTTCCGGTACGACCGAGAAGGTCATTGCCCAACTGTCCATCGAAGAAACCGGCCCGCTGTCCCGCGATCTGCTCATCACCTTCGCCGACAAAACCACCGGGAAGCGCATCGCGCAGTTTGACGAGGAGCTGACACAGGAGCTGCATGTGCTCGCGACCGACAGCGCATTCTCCACCTTCCTGCACGAGCATCCCGGAAAAGCGGGACCGGACGGTCAGTTCCGGGTCGCGATGACCTTCCCCAAGCCCGGCGTTTACCATGTCTTCGCCGACGCAATGCCGACCGGGCTGGGCCAGCAGGTGGTTCGATTCGACGTCAACGTGAGTGCCCCCGCCGGCGCGACGTCCTCCCAGCCGGTTTCGGCCCCGAGGGAAGGGACGGATGGTCCGTATACCGTCCAGCTGGACAAGGCCGGCCTGCAGGCGGGCAAGGAAAGCATGTTGAACCTGACGGTGTTGAAGAACGGCACGCCGGCGCAGGACCTGGGCCTGTACCTGGGCGTGCCGGCGCATGCGGTGTTCGTGGGCACCGATGACCTTGCCTACGTCCACGCGCATGCGATGTCCGCCGATGCCGCCAAAGGTGCACACGGCGGCCACGGCGCAGCGCATCCGCAGGCCGGACCGGTGTCGGCACGGATGATGCTCCACGCACAGCCGCCTCATGCGGGCCGATATGCACTCTGGATCCAGTTCATGGCGAGTGATGAAATCCGCACGGTGCCGTTTGTCGTGGATGTTGCGAAGGGCTCGTAGGCCACCGGTTCCAACCTCTCTGTAGCCGTGGCCGGGGTCAACCCCCGGCCACACCTGTTGGCGCACAGCGCTGGTAGATCTATTGCTTCATGCTGGACGGGCTCGCCTTCCTGCCACGAAGCAGCAGGCTGCCAGCCGCGCAGCCCAGCATGGCGACTCCCGCCACCAGGAAGGCGTCGCTGTAGGCAAGCAGCAGCGCCTCACGATGGATGATCCGGTCCAGCATCGCAAAGGCCTGCTGCCGCTCCAGTGCGAGGCCACTGCCGTAGAGGGCCGTCGCACTATCCACCGGCACCTTCGCCAGCATCCAGACCAGCTCGACCACACGCACCTGGGTCGCCTCCGCGAACGGCGACACTGATTCCCCGATGTGCAATGCATGCAGCCGTTCCCGGGTCACGATGAACTGGCTGGCCACGGCGATGCCGATGGCACCGCCGACATTGCGTACCATCGAGAACACCCCCGCCGCCGAACCCAGTTCCGCGCGCTCCAGTCCTTCCACGGCCATCACGCTGAGCGCGACCACGATCAGCGATTGGCCGATGCCGCGTACGATCAACGACGGCACGATGACGTTGCTCGCCGCATTGGCGTCCAGGTGAATGTTCATCAGACAGCCCCCCGCCATGATGACGAAGCCCAGCACGATGGCCGTTCTTACGCTTGTGCGTCTCATCAGCGGCGGCGTAGCGAAGGACATGATGAACTGCACGATGCCGTAGGGAATCATGGTCAGCCCGATCTGGCGCGCGTTGTAGCCATGCACGTCGGAAAAGTAATTGGGAATGAGGAATACCACCCCGAACACCACGGCACCGAAGGTGAACTGCATCAGGCTGGCCAAGCCGAAGTTGTAGCTGGAAAGCAGTCGCAGATTGAGGAACGGCTCCTTGCGGCGAAGCTCGATGACGACGAATGCCACCAGGCCCACGGCAGCGACGAGGGAGGCCTCGATGATGAACGACGACGAGAACCAGTCCTTGCGCCCGCCTTCTTCCAACATGATCTGCAGTGCGGACAGGCCCAGCGCCATGGCGATGATCCCACCCCAGTCACCCTTCCTGAACTTCTCCAGCGCCATCGGCTCCGGCCGGATCGACCAGCCGATCGCAGCCAGAAGCAGCAGCCCGGGTGGGACCTGGAGATAGAAGATCGCGCGCCAGGAATAGGCATCGGTCAGCCAGCCGCCCAGCGAGGGCCCCGCGGCCTGTGCAACGTTGTTTGCAATGGCGAACAACGCCATGCCGAAGGGATGCTTCGAGGAGGGCAGCTCGGTCACGATGAGCTGGAAGGAAAGCGGGATGAGGACGCCGCCAAAGGCACCCTGCAGTGTGCGCGCCAGGATCATTGCGTTGATGTTGGGCGCTATCGAGCAGGCCATCGAGAAGATCACGAAACCAGCCGCCCCTACCATCAGGACGCGACGGACGGTGAACACCGCCGCCAGCCACGCCGCCAGCGGAATCACGATGATCTCCGCCACGAGATAGGCGGTGGTGATCCACGAGCCTTCTTCGAAGGTGGCGCCCAGCGAACCGCGCACATCGGGCAGCGACGCATTGGTGACATGGACGTTCATGCCCGCCATGAAACACCCGACCACGCCGCCGATCACCGCGACCCAGGAGCGCAGGGAGACCGATTCTTCGCCAGGCAGTGCAGTGGCGGCGGTCATGGACTGGATTCCGGTCGGGTGTTGATTGAGGCCACGACCGACATTCCCGGCCGGAGGTTGGAGAGCTTCGGCTGGGCGGCATCCACGGCGATGCGCACCGGGATGCGCTGCACGATCTTGGTGAAGTTCCCGGTGGCGTTATCCGGCGGCAACAGCGCAAACTGTGCGCCGGATGCAGGCGCGAAGCTCTCTACGCGGCCTTTCAGCACTCCGCCACCCAGCGCATCGACCTCGACTTCCACACGTTGGCCGGGTGCGACGCCCTCCAGCTGTACTTCCTTGTAGTTGGCGATGACGTAGACCTCGTTCGGTACGATCGCCATCAAAGGGCTGCCCGGACCGACGTACGCTCCCACCCGCGCGGCACGTTGGCCGATGGTTCCCCCCATCGGCGCGCGGATTACCGTGTGTTCGAGATCAAGGTTTGCCAGCGCCAAGCCGGCTTCGGCCTGCAACAACGCTCCGCGCGCCTCATCCAATGCGGCGGCGGATCGTTGTCGCTCTGTCGCCAGTACCTTCGCATAGGCTCGGCTCGCTTCGGCGGTGGCACGCGCGGCCTGAACCGCGGCCTCTGTACGCGTCGCACTGGCGTCGGCCGCTTCCAGGTGCCGCGCATCGGAGGCCTGTTGATGCTCCAGCGCACGTTCACGACGATACTCCAGGGTCGCTTGGCGATGATCAGCCTGGCGCGCCTGCACGTCTGCGGTGGTCGCGGCGATCACACTGCGTTGCCGCTCGCCTTGCGCATCGAGATTGGCAATGGCCGCGTATTGCGCGTCCAACGCTGCCTTTGCGGCCGCGACCGCACCCTCGGCCCGGGCCACGCGCATGCGGTAGTCCCGATCATCGAGCGTCGCCAACACATCGCCCTTGGCGACGCGTTGGTTGTCACGCACCCCCACGTTGACGATGTAACCAGTGACGCGCGGACTGATGGTGGCGATGTCAGCCCGGACATAGGCGTTATCGGTGCTGACCATGAAGCGGCCGGCTGTCCACCATCGAATGCCTGCGCCACCGGCAGCCAGCAGGCACAGCGCGATCGCGCCTATCACCGCGGGGCGGCGTGTCTTGCGGATCAGCGAACCGGACGCATCGGCATGTGCGCTGCGGGAAGGAGTTGTATTGGTCATGTTGGCTATCAGAGGAGGGGGAAGGGGGTTCAGCGCGCCGCATCGACAGCGCGAGTGATCACAGGTCGGCGTACCGCGGGCGCCTGTTCCCAGCCGCCACCGAGGGAGCGGAACAAGGCCACCTGGTCCGAGGCAACGTCGGCCTCCGCCGAGGCGAGCATCGCTTCCGCCTCGACATTCCGGCGCTGCGCATCCAGCGCATCCAGTTCACTTATCGCGCCGGCGCGGCGGCCCACCCCGGCCAGGCGGGCAGCCTCGCGGCTCTGCTGGGCAGCCTTAGCCAGGGCGCTCTGCCGGCGCACTGCCGCCGCGTAGGTGGCGAGCGCCTGCTTCACGTCTTTGAGTGCCGTCAGGATCACGGCGTCGAAGCGTGCAAGTGCGGCCACTTCCTGGGCCTCGGCCTTGGCTATCTGCGCACGCGCGGCGTTGCGGTTGGGAAAGTGCCAGGACAGTGCCGGCCCCACACCCCAGACGATCGAGCCGTGGTCGCGCATGCCGTCCACGGTCGGCGCGGAGCTGGCTACGGAACCCAGGATGGACACCGTCGGATACAGACTGGCCATGGCTACGCCGATGCGCGCGGTACTGGCCTCAAGCCGCCGCTCCGCCTCGCGGATATCCGGTCGGCGCTGCAGCAGTGCTGTCACGTCTCCGATCGGGATCGGTGCCGTCAGTTGAGGCACGCTGACACAGCCCGTCGCAGGGGTGGACAGATGATCCGGGGGACGTCCGGTCAGCACGGCCAGTTCGTACAGCGCATTCTGCCGCGCGGCCTCGATGGCCGGAATTGCTGCACGTGCCTGTTCCATCAGCACCGCCGAGCGCGCGACATCCAGTGACGTCATGCCCCCCGCATCACGCAGCGCGGTCTTCAGTTCCAGGCTGCGCGTGACTACGGCGAGCGACCTTTGCGCCACTTCTGCGCGCGCGGCGAAGCCACAGCTGTCCAGGTAGGCACGCGTCGTTTCGGCGGCTACGACAACGCGAACACTGTCTTCAGCGGCCAGGGTTGCCGCCTCGTCGGCGTGGGCGGCCTGGATGCTGCGGGCTATCTGGCCAAACAGGTCGAGCCGCCAGCCTGACGAAAGCCCCGCGGTGTAGCGCGGTCCGGTGCGTACCCCGGTTTGATCCAACGCGGCTGCGATCTGGTCACTGACCGTGCTGCCATACCCGATGTCGCTGGACACGGTGGTGACCGGCAGGCGACTGTCCTGGCGTTCCAGGAGCACCGCGTGGGCTTCGGCGAGATTCGCCGAAGCCACCCGCAGGTCGCGGTTGTTCTGCAGCGCCTCGCTGACCAGCGCATCCAGCGTGGGGTCCTGATAAAGGCTCCACCATCGAGGCACGGTGGGCAGGCCCACGCTGGTGCTGTCTGATGGGTTCAACGATGGCGCTGCGTCGAGGGTGGAACGGGGGGAGCGCGTTGGACCCACGGCGCATCCGGAGAGGGCGGTGGTAGCCAGCAAACACAACAAGAAGGGACGGGGAACGATCATGGACGAGGGGCTTGTGGGTGTCGTGGAGCCAAGGCATCCATGACACCAGCCTCACGTCTGTCCTTCTCCCGCCTGGCGGACTACCATCGTCGAGATATGGACAAAAAACGCACTGTCAGCGACTGCCACGCCACCGACCGCCCCGTCGCAGCCCTGGCCACTCGACATCCCCATGGTGAACATATCCGTCCGCACAGCCACGCGCGGGCGCAGTTGATCCATGCACTCAGCGGCGTGTTGACGGTCGTCAGCGCTGCTGGAAGCTGGGTGGTGCCGGCCGGCAGGGCGGTGTGGATGCCTGAAAATGTCGTCCACGGAATCCACATCGCCGGCAATGTCGCCATGCGGACCCTCTACCTTGCACCGCAGGTGCGGCCGGGCCTTCCCACCTACTGCGAGGTCATCGAGGTATCCGCGCTGCTGCGTGAGGCCATCATTGCCGCTACCGCGATCCGCCTGGATTACGGCAATGGGGGGCGCGACCAGCGCGTCATGGACCTGATCCTTGACGAGATCGAAGTGGCTCCCCGGCTTCAACTGCATGTCCCGCTGCCGCGCAATCTCAAGCTGCTGCGCCTTTGCGAACGAATGATCGCCGAGCCCGCTGAACCGGTAACGCTGGAAGGCCTGGCGCGCGAGATGAACACAAGCGGGCGAACGGTGGCGAGGCTGTTCCATCGAGAAGTCGGCATGAGTTTTGGCGACTGGCGGCGGCGAATGTGCCTGCTGCTCAGCCTGCCGCGTCTCGCCTCGGGCGTCTCCATCCTCGAGGTCTCGCTGGAGCATGGGTATCAGAGCCCAAGCGCGTTCTCGGCCATGTTTCGCCGCTCTCTTGGGGTGTCACCAACGGAGTATCTGGTCTCCAAAGTGTGAGGTTTTCGGGCTGAGCCGACGAGGAGCATGTCCTTCACGCTCCCTCTACGTCGCCCAGCTTCAACTGAATGCCGGTCATGGCTCTGGCGTAAAGGCCGCTATAGTCCGAACACCCCATAAGAAGGAGGCAGTGCAATGATTCTGACCAAACAACACCTGACGACCGCGCGTACGCTTGCTGTGGCGCTTGTCGCTACCGTCGGCCTGAGTGCCTGTGCGACCTACAAAGACGAGTTTGCAACGATCAACTCCCGCCTCGACCAGCTCGACGTGAAGGTGCAGGGCGCGGCGCAGAGCGCAGAGTCCGCCAATCAGTCGGCGCAGCAGGCCAACCAGCGTCTCGATCAGATCGAGGGCCGCGTCCAGCAGCTCGAACAAGCACCGCGTCGCAAGCCGCGCGGCTGATCGTTCCCGCACCATGTATCACGCAAGTAACGTGTGAATCGGAAACCAGTGGCCTTTGCGGGCCACTGGTTTCCTGTGGTTGTGCAGTCTTCAATGCAAGGAATCGTCCCATCCGTACGCACTCATACCCTGTAACCCGGGCCCTGCGCGGCGCATTGGCCGTGGCGCTGGCGTTCACGAGCATCGGCGTGGCCAGCGCCGAGGATGCTCCCGCTCAGCCAGCCGGCGCCGTCGATGAGCTTCCGCAAGGGCAGAACGTGTCCGAGACCGTGATTGAACTCGCGGGCTGGATCGTCGCGAGCAAGGACAGCCAAGGCTATCCGTTCGCGATCATGGACAAGGCTGCTGCCCAGATCCTGGTCTTCGACGGCGAAGGTCGGCTTCGCGGCGCCGCTCCCGGGCTGTTCGGCTCGGCGACCGGCGACCATATCGCGCCGGGGATCGCCGGTCTCGCCCTGCGTGAAATTCCAGGCCGGGATCGCACGACGCCCGCCGGGCGCTTCGTGGGCGGCTTCGGGCCGTCCATCGACGCGGGCCGCGTCCTGTGGGTGGACTACGATTCCGCCGTCTCCATCCACCCGACGGCGACGGGCGTCCCGAAAGAGCGACGCGCCGAGCGGCTGGCATCGGCGTCGCCGGACGACAATCGTGTCACCCATGGCTGCATCAATGTCTCGCCGGCGTTCTACGAGCAGATCATTCAATCCACGTTCGAGCGCGGCGGGGTGTTCTACGTGCTGCCCGACAAAGCCTCGATAGCGGAGACCTTCCCCGAGTTCGCGAAGAGTCGCGCGACCGCGCAGGCGAAGGATGGAGCAGACGCGGGTGCCACCGGCAAGTAGACCGGCGTAATCGGCCAAGGCCGTCACGCACCCCCATTGCTGTCATGGGTCGAGCGATGCCTCAAAGCTGTAGGGGTCGCCCGGATCCGAAAAGCGCAGCAGATAGCCCGCGATGCGCGTGCTGCCGTCGGACAGCAGATAGTCCACCTGCAGGCCGGTCGGATGGTTTTCCTGCTCAGCTCCCAGGTAGGTATTGCTGGGATAGCTGAACCCACCACGGGGCGCTTCCCGAACGGCCGCGCAGCTGCCAAACAGCGGAGGCAGGATGTACAGGCGATCACTGTGCAGCAGGAGCACCGTCGTGTAGCGGACGCTCGCGCCACTGCCGGCGTGCCGGACATCCAGACACACGGAGCTGCCGCGCTGCCAGGCTGTTACGTCTGCGACGCGCTCAGGATGGATGTGCGCGCCGCTGGCCCGTTGCTCTGGTCCGAGGCTGACGGCGCTGCCCAGCGACCAGCGTCGCGCACCCACGATCACGGCCTCGCCATCAAAGGCAACGTCGGGGGTTCCCTTCGGCGGCGACATGGCCAAATCGCCCGGCGTGGTCCACAGCGGCTGGTCGTAGCGCCGCAGTGCCTGGCGCATCGAGGTCACCCAGATGCAGTGTCGCGGCGATTCGGCGCAGGGCAGCGCCAACGGTGTCCCGGCGTCGGGGAACAGGTTGCCGCCTAGTGACCGGTAGAACTCGGCATAGTCAGTGAACGGAACGGGCGCGGCATGGGCTGCCGCTGACAGGACCACACTCACCAACCCAACCAACGCGCGATGGAGGGGGATCATTCTGCATTCCATGCGGGCGGTGGCATCCATGATGTCGCGGTTGCTGCATACGGCACTCACTGTAACCGGCACGCGGCCCGGCACGCCAACGCTGATGGGCGGATGGGGTCGCTTGGCGGCCGCAGCGCCGCTGACTCTGCTAGCGCGCGGCGGGATTCAGGAACAGACGTGCGCCATCGGATTCCCGACGCCCCGACCAGCGACCGCCGCCAGACGGACGGAAGCGGCCGATGACCTGGTTGTTGCTGTCGGTGAGCAGCAACTGGTTGCCTGACATCAACCACCGCGACGCCTGGAAAAAGCCATCCGGGCAACCTGCAGGCACGTAGGCGCCGTATCCGCCCAGCCAGGGGTTGTCCTTCAATTGGACGGTACACGTCTCACCGCTCTCCTGGCCGAGCGTCCAGTTTCCGATCATGTCGGTCGCCGGGCCCGACCTGTCGCCCCGATGGTGTTCGTAGCTGCGGCCATGGTCATCGGCCCACTCTCCGTCGTCATTGAGGTCGACGCCCACATAGGCGCGCGTGCTCCGGCTTCGTGTCGCTGAGCTGCTGCTGGTCTGCTCGGTGACCGTACCGAGGTTGCCGGACGCCGCACTCCCGTTCTGGTCGGCGCCTGCATCGTCAATCTGGCCGGCATCGGACTGACGGGTCGAGGTGGTCGAGGAGGCGCTGGTTTGTTGAGTGGAGATGGTCTGCTGCTGGACGCCGAGAGAGGCGTCCTGGCCGAAGGCCACACTGGCAGTGAGGCACAGCCCATAGCAGATCAAGGTACGTGCGGGTAAAGGAACAGATGCCATCGCTGAAATCTCCAATGAGACAGCGGGGTGCGGGGGTGCTGTGAGGGTGCGGCGTGCCGGCCAAGCGGAGCACGCGGGCCGTGAGCACGTCGCGAAAGAGGCCGAACGTCCTCCCGCACGTGGCGGCGACATGAATATTCATGATCCGTTCACGGACTTTTCACTCCGTCGCGTCGTTAATTGGCCCGTGGCCGATCGGCGCCACTTCGTATGGGTGGTGCCCCTCATGCAGACCAAGTCGATTGGCGCCGTCGCCCTGCTTTCTGGTGCTCTGATGCTGGTTGGGTGTGGTACGTCCCAGATCAAGGCGTGGAGCAGACCGGGCGCAAGCGAAGAGCAGAAACAGCGCGACCTTGCAGAGTGCGATTACGACGCTTCCAAGGCCACGATCGGGGATGGAAAAGCCCCCAGGAGTACTGACGATGCGGTAGGCGAGGGCGTCGTCCGCGGAATGGAAAAATCGGATCTCATCAAGAAGTGCATGCGAATCCGCGGTTACGGCGGATGAGCGTGGCGCACCCGATCGACCTTACCCCCAACCTGCAAGGAACATGCTATGCGCCGTGTGATTTCCTTTGCTGTCCTGCTCTGCCTGGTTCCCCTGTATCAGGCTGCCGCTGGTGAAACGGTTGAATGCGCGTCGCGTCATTTTGAGTACAACGAATGCAGTGCGGGACCGCTGAGATCCCCGCAGCTTGTACGACAATCTTCTTCCAGCGCCTGCATCGTCAACAGATCGTGGGGCTTCAACAGGCGGAGCGGTTACCTCTGGGTGTCGGACGGCTGCGCCGGCGTGTTTGCGGATGTGGGCGGCTATCACCACGGCAGGGGTGATGGATATGACGCCAATACGCGTCGCTATGATGACCGTGGCCATGACGTAGGCGCGGTAGCAGCCGGCGTGGTGCTCGCTGCGCTGTTGGCCGGAGCGGCCGACGACGATTCCCATAAAAGCCACAAGCATCACAGCAGCACCTACGACGGTTGCCATGGCAATGGTTGCCTCGTCGACAACCCGGACGCGATCGACACGCGGCCTCAGTTCGACAAGGACGGAAATCCGAACTTCGACACCCATGGCAATTATCAGGGCTGCCACGGTGAAGGCTGCAAGGTCGACAACCCGGATGACAATAACTGACGCGCCTACGCAGAACCGGATCAAGCCCCTCGGGGGCATGGGTGGCAGGCATCAATCCCCCCGAAATGCCGCTCCAGTATGTCGATGCGCGACGTGTCGACCACGGCGGCGACGTAGCCGTCCGGCCGGATCAGCAGCCACTCGCCCGGTTGCACGCCATAGGCCTCGACGAAGTGCCCCTCCACATCGTGCAGGTCGCCAGCCGGGCCGATAACGTGGACGCGAACCCCCGCACGCGAGGGGGCGTTGGACCGATCGCAGGCGTAGCCGAGCAATGTCCAATGCGTCCCGCGCAGCACGTCGAACAGGCGCACGCGCTGCCCACCCGCGCCCTGCAGCGGCGCATCCGGCGCCCGGCTGCCCGGCGCGATGCGCCCGCTACGGGGGTCGGCAGGCAGCGTGAGTGACGATTCTGGATAGGCGAGATCGAGCTGCTGCACGTCGCGCCCGCGGCGGTTGTCGCCGCGCTGGGCCTGGGCGAGCAGCGTCGTGGCAAGCCCGAGCATCGAGGCCGCAATGGGGCGGCGCTCTTCCTCGTAGGTATCCAGCAGGCCCTGCGGCGCACCCTTCAGCACTGCGGCCAGTTTCCAGCCGAGGTTGTAGGCATCCTGCGCGCTGGTGTTCAGGCCCTGGCCGCCCGTCGGCGGATGCGTGTGGGCGGCGTCGCCGATGAGGAACACGCGGCCGTCGCGGTACCGGTCGGCCAAGCGCGCGTTCATCCGGTACGCGGACGCCCAATGGACATCGAGCACCGCGAGATCCTCGCGGCCGGTACGCATGCGCACCATGTCCGCCAGCCCGTCGACGGAAAGATCCACGTCACCGTCGAGCGGCACGGGGGCCTGCAGCTGGAACAGCGCCGTTCCCATGAGCGGGCACAGCGAGATGCGCCGCGCCATGTCCTCCTCGTTGAAGCTGTGCCAGGCATCGCGCGGCAGTCCCTTCAGCACGATGTCGGCCACCACCGCGCGCACGCCCAGCGTTTTGCCCGGGAAGCCGATGTCCAGTGCCTGCCGCACGAAGCTGCGGCCGCCATCGGCACCGACCAGATAGCGCGTCTGAAGCGTCTGCTCGCCCGTGGGGGTGGCGAGACGAATGGTCACGCCGCTGGCGTCCTGCTCGAAGCCGATCACTCCATGCCCGAACTCGACCCGGTGGCCCAGCTCGGCCAGACGATCGCGCATCACGGCCTCGGTCAGGAACTGCGGAACCATCAGCGGCTGGCGGTAGGGTTCGGCCGGCGTGGCCGGTGCGCCCTCGATGACGGCCGTGTCGATGCAGCTGCCATCGGCGCGATGGATCCGGGACACAGGGTAGGGCCCACCGACCGCGAACAGGCGATCGAGGATGCCCATGTCCTCGAAGACTTCCTGGCTGCGCGGCTGGATGCCCTTGCCGCGTGAGCCATGGAAGGGCTGTTCCCGCTGCTCCACCAGGCGGAATGACACGCCGCGGCGGGCCAGTTCGATGGCCAGGGTGAGGCCGGCAGCGCCGGCACCGCAGATCACTACTTCAGGGGTCGTCCCCATGTCGCCGCTCCAGGTGTGTGTAATATGCACTTACTTGGAGGGGATGCTATGCCTGCGAAAAAGAAGGTGCAAGATACACATACTTCGGCCGCGCTGAAGTCGCTGCACCTGTCCATGGTCAGCCTCGCCAGCGTGATGAATCGGCCGCGCAACGATGAGCGGCTGATCCAGGAGGCCGGGGTGACGCTGGACCAGGCCCTGTTCCGCCTGCTGGTGGTGATCGAGCGGGTCGGCCCCATCGGCGTGGTGGACCTCGCCGACCGGCTGGGCCGCGACTACACCACCATCAGCCGGCAGGTCGCCAAACTGGCGGCGATGGAGCTGGTGACACGTCGTGGAAACCCCGAGGACCGCCGCATCCGGGAGGCGACCATCGCGCCAAAGGGCAAGGAGATGACCGATCGGCTGGACGCCGCGCGCGAGCGGATCGGCAGGGAGATCTTCGCGTCGTGGCCCGCGCAGGATGTATCGGAGCTGGTCCGTTTGATGGCACAGTTCGCCAGCGCGCTGGAAGCCCGCGAGCGGGAGGCGTAACGACGCACCGCGGACGTTTCAGCCCCTTCGCCCGTCGCTTGGACGCTCCTGTCAGAACCTCAAGGCATCACACGTGAAAGGATTCCTGCTGCTTCCGCTGCTGCTTGCGGTGTCGTTACCCGCCAGTGCCATCGTCATCCGCCACGATGTGGAGGATGCCGCGTACGGCGTTCCTGCCAGCGAGTTTCCCGCTCTCGTGGACATGCCCGGCGAGGGTCACGGCGCGCTGATCGCACCACAGTGGGTCCTGACCGCCGCGCACACGCTGCCGATGCATGCCGGGCTCAAGCAGGTGGTGATCAACGGAACCGCGCGGGAGGTTGAGCGCGTCATCACCCATCCGGGCTACAGGACGCTGCCGCAGACGTTGATCGATCAGGCCATCGCCAGTGGCGAGGCGATGTTGATCGTGGTGTTTCTCGCCTCGGGCGATGATGTTGCGCTGATCCGGTTGAAGGCGCCGGTCACGGACGTAACGCCGGTGGCCCTGTACAGCGACAGCGACGAGGCCGGTCAGATTGCGAAAATCCTGGGGAAGGGCGCAACGGGTACCGGCGCCACCGGGCATTCTCCCAACGGCCCCAATCGCACCGAGCTCCGGCGTGCGTTCAACCGGATCACCAGTGCCTACGACCGCTGGCTCTGCTACGTGTTCGACGAACCGCCGGAAGCGTTGCCCCTCGAGGGCGTGCTGGGCAACGGCGACAGCGGCGGCCCGGTGCTCATCGAGCGCGATGGCCAGTGGCTGCTGGCCGGGCAGGGAGCCTGGAAGGTCGTGCAGGGGAATGTGCTGACGGCCCGGCCCGGGCGCTATGGTCAGGTGACCTGCAATGTGCGGATGAGCCACTACGCGGGTTGGATTGAGCGCGTGATGACCGAGCAGCCGTAGGCAGTGCGATCTGGACGTTGCCCGTCATGCCAGTGGCGAGCGTCGCCACGCGACGTCCGCTGCGTCACGTGTGGACCGTCCGTGGCCCACACGCCCCCGTGACCCGCTCGGCTCAGCCGGCCTGACCCAACCGCAGCTTCAGCTGGTCGATCTCCGCTTCGCTGACGCCGATGGACTTCAGGTAGCCCTCGGCACCGCCGTACTGCTGATGCAGGGCCACCAGGAACATCTCCATGTTCTCCGGCGCGGTGCCCGACATGCCGGCCATCTTCCTGCCGATCTCCGGGTTCTGTCTGATCAGTTCCATGATCTGCGCGTTCATCGCGCTGTCCTTGGGCTGGCCTTCCAGGTAATGCGCGGAGATCGCATAGTTGTGCACGATGTCCGCGCGCGGAACGCCGGCCAGGTCGAGCAGCAGCCCGGCGATGATGCCGGTACGGTCCTTGCCGGCGGTGCAATGGAACAGCACGGTGCCGTCGCGCTCGGCGGCGATGCGCTGGAAGACCTGCTTGAACTGTGGCTGGCTGTGATCCAGCCATTGCACGTAGGCCGCGCCCAGCGAGTCCGGGAACGTCGTCATCATTTTCTGCAGGTCCATCTTCTCGGTCCCCATCAGCGAGGTGCGCTGGTAGGCGAAGCGGGCATCGTCGGCCAGCAGGTCCGGCGACTGCGCCTGCTCATCGGCGGTGCGCAGGTCGATATCCAGGGTGACGCCGGCGGCGGCCAGTGCGTCGCGGTCGGCGGCGGTCAGGCGACCGAGGTCCGAGGTGCGCACGAACGCGCTGGCCGGGATCGGCCCATGGGTGCCCTGCAGGCCGGCAAACGTGCGGGTGTTCCATGCGCCCTGCAGCGGAATGACGCGCTGTGCGTCGGCGGCGACTGGCTGCACGTTGGTGGTGCGCGTGGCGGCGGTCGCAGTCTCGGCGACCGGCGCGCGGGCCAGCACGATACCGGCGCCGGTGAGCATCGGCAGGCTCAGGGCCATGGCAAGGGCGAGTGGGGTGCTTCGGTTCTTCATCGGAATCTCCAGGGCGATCAGAAGGTGACGGTGACGTCCAGGCCATAGGTGCGCGGATCATTGAAGATCCCGCTCTGGCCGAGGGACGCGTTGTTGAGCTTGTAGAACAGGTGTTCTTCGTCGAGCAGGTTGCGCACCCACAGCGAGACGGCCAGGGTCGAGCCCGTGCTGTTGAGGGGGACGTCGATCAGGGCCACGCGGGCGTTCACGATGAAGGAGCTGTCGGTGAGCATCTGGTCGTACTCGCTGGTGTAGTAGCCGTCGGACCAGTTGCCGTCGAGGTGGAACTTGAGCGCGGAGAAATTGGCGAACGGCAGCAGGTAGTCCAGCGACACGCTGCCGGCGTTCTTCGGCGCCAGCAGCGGCTGCACGGTGACCTGCACGCCCGCGCCGAACGGGTCGACCGCGCTCTGCGCATCGATCCGCGTGTAGGCGTAGTTCAGGCCGACGGTGAGGTTGTCCACCGGCATCACGTTGAATTCCAGCTCCGCACCGCGCGAGGTGCCGTTGCTGAGCGCGTTGGTGGTTACCATCGTGGTGCGGGTCTCGCCGCTGTTGGGATCGAAGGGCAGCGAGAAATCCATCTGCTTGTGCTCGATCTTCGAATCGAACAGCGCGAGGTTCAGGCGCGCGCGGTTGTCCCAGAACTGCGACTTGAAGCCGAGCTCGAGCGCGGTCACCTCTTCCGGGGCGAAGGCGGTATAGGTCGTGGAGCGCGAGTTGGCGCCGCCGGCCTTGAAGCCGGTGCTGTACTTGGCATACACCATCGCGTTTTCGCCGAGGTCGTAGGCGATGTTCACCATCGGATCGAAGCGTCCCCAGGCATCGTCGAAGGCAAGATCGGTGGCCGCGCCGTTGACGATGTACAGGCTGCCCTTCTTGTCATCGCGCGTATAGCGGCCACCGGCGGTCAGGTGCAGACGCTCGAGGGAGGCCGGCGTCCAGGTGGCCTGGCCGAAGATGCCCAGGCTGTCGGTCCACGCCTTGCTCGCACGATCGACGCGCACGTTGCCCAGGTTCAACGGGTTGGTGGCGGGATTGAGCGTGTAGCTGTT
Source organism: Stenotrophomonas sp. TWI1183 (assembly GCF_039673115.1). NCBI lineage: Bacteria > Pseudomonadati > Pseudomonadota > Gammaproteobacteria > Lysobacterales > Lysobacteraceae > Stenotrophomonas > Stenotrophomonas sp. TWI1183. The sequence goes on along the minus strand of NZ_JBDJKZ010000001.1, from coordinate 226,794 downwards.
GCCGCCCGGCCCCCACAGCAGCATGTTGGGGGTCTGTGCGTTGTCGCCGGCGGTTTCGTGATAGTAGAAGGCGCCCGCCAGGAACTGGACCTGCGAGGTGGTGCCGATCAGCTGGAACTCCTGGCTGTACTGGTGCTGGTAGACCTGGGCCAGGCTGTAGCGGCCGAACGGCGTGTTCGGGCCGCCATAGGCGGAGATCGCGTCGACCAGTCCCATGTCGAACTGGCCCTGGGTCAGTTCACGGTAGGAGCTGATCGACTTCAGTTCCAGGCTGTCGCTGAGCGTCCAGCCGAGGTTGAGCAGGTGGCCGCTGGTGCGGCCGATGTTGTCTTCCTGTGGGCCACCGAGAATGGCGGAATCACGTCGATCTTCGCTGGCGCCGGCTTTCTGCAGCGGGCTCACGTAGGGGCCCGGGACCAGCAACTGGGTGTGGTACGGCGTGGTGGCATCGTAGGAGCGGTCGAAGGCATACAGCGCGGAGAAGTCGTCGCTGGGCTGCCACAACGCGGTGATGCGGGCGCCGCGCTTGTCGTAGCTGTTGAAGTCGCGCTCGCCGCGCATCGGGTTGTCGGTGGTCCCGCCGCGCGTGGCCTGCACGGCGTCGATCTTGAAGCTGACATCACCCACTTTCGGCAGGTCCAGGTGCAGGCCGGTGGTGTAGCCGCTGTAGTTGGAGACGCCTGCGCTCACGCGGCCACCGAACTCGCCGGTGGGCTGTCGGGTGACGATGCTGAGTGCGCCGCCTTCGGTGTTGCGGCCGAACAGCGTGCCCTGCGGCCCCTTCAACACCTCGATGCGCTCGACGTCGTACAGCATGCTGCCCAGGCCCTGCGCGCGGCCCATGAACACACCATCGACATACACGCCAACGCCCGCATCGCGTGCGGGCTGGTTGGCATCACCAGAGGCGCCGATGCCGCGGATGCCGATGTTCAGTGCCGAGCTGCGGGTCGCGAACGGGGTGACCCGCAGCGAGGGGATCGAGCCATCGGACAGGCTGCCGATCGAGATCGCGCTGCGGTCCTTCAGTGCTTCGGCATCCACCACGGAGACCGAGATCGGGGTGTCCTGCAGATTGGTGGCGCGCTTCTGGGCGGTGACGACCACCTGATCCAGCGCGACGACGTCGCGGGCGGCGCTATCGGTGGTCGTGGCGGTGTCCGCGTCGTTGGCCAGGGCGAGGCCGGGCAGTGCGGTGGCGATGGCGAGGGCTAACAGGTGGCGGTGCAGCTGGGCGTGGCGCATCGGAGTGTTCATGGAAGGAGGGGGCCGGCGCAGTCTGGGCGCGCAAAATGACAGATGAATGACCGTTCATTCAGCCGCCGGCTGTCGTACCATCCGTCCTCTACTGGACGCCTGCTATGACGAGCAATGACGCTTAATTCCCTTTCCGGCGCTGCCGCCGACGACACCGCCGCCGCCCGTGCCGAGGCGCAGCGACAACGTATCCTCGATGCCGCGCAGCGCTGCTTCATCGCCCGTGGTTTCCACGCCGGCTCGATCAGCGACATCGCCGCGGAGGCGGAGATCAGCCAGGGCCTGATGTACCGCTACTTCCAGAACAAGCGCGCACTGATCCTGGCCTTGATCGAACGGCAGCTCGCCCACGACGAGGAGGCGATCGGGCACATGCCGGCCGCCGCCGATCTGGTCGATGGGCTGCTGCGCTGCTACCAGCTGTGGGCGCGCGGCGAGACGCTGGAGACCCGCGGCAATGCCATCGCCAATGTCGCGCTGTATGCGGAGATCACCGCCGAAGCGCATCGCGATCCCGTGGTGGCCGAGGTGCTGCGCCGGCACGACAGGCTGACCAGTGCGGCGATCACCGCGTGGTTGCGGCAGCACGACATCGCGCGCGGCCGTACCCCCGAAGACGCCGATCTGGAACGCCGCACGTTGTTGATGCGGTTGCTGGTCGAGGGCCTGGCGATGCGTGCGGTACGCGATCCGGACCTCGCGGCGGAGACCGTGCGGGGTCTGCTGGCGGTGGCGATTGCGAGCGTGCTGGGCGAGTGAGCCCCGGTCACATGGAATTCACGGCGGCGCGCGGTTAATCCGGCCGTGGCGGACCTCGCCACCTGCCTGGTGATCGGAGCCGTCATGTCTATCAACGTCATCCACGCATCCGCTCCGGCGGTATACCAATGAACGCGCGCGCTGCGATGCGTGTTCTTTCCGCACTCCTCCTGGTTTGTGGGGTGCTTCCGGTGGCGTCGTCGCATGCACAGGCGCCGAAAGGCCCGCCCAAGGCAGCGGCGGCGCCGCATACGTCCGATGGCATGGCCTGCGACAGCCCGAACCAGTCGCAGGCCGGGCTCAACCAATGTGCCAGCAACAGCGCGCAGAGCGCCGATGCCGAGCTCAATCGGATCTATGCCAAAGTGCTGGCGCTCAATGCCCAGGACACGGTGTTCCTGGAGCGATTCAAGGCAGCGCAGCGTGCCTGGCTGGTGTTCCGCGATGCCCAGATCGCGGCGCGGTATCCGTCTCCGGAGGATTACGGGAGCGTTCTGCCGATGTGCCAGAGCGGCGAATACGAGCAGCTGACGCTGGATCGGATCAAGCAGCTCAAGGCCTGGGTTGACGGGGTCGAGGAGGGTGACGTCTGTGCCGGGTCCTACCCCATGGGTGGACGCTAGAACAGCGGCCATTTAACGGGACGGTACAGCGCCGTGCGCACACTGGTTTCCTCTGCAACGCCCCTCATGCACCGGAACCGGAGATCCCATGTCCTTCAAAGCCCTCCTTGCCACGCGAAGCGGTGACAGCATCACGGCCGGCGTCGTCGACCTGACCGAACAGGATCTGATGCCCGGCGACGTGACCGTTGCCGTGGAGTATTCCACGGTGAACTACAAGGACGCGCTGGCGCTGAGCGGCCGTTCGCCCGTGATCCGTACCTTCCCGCTGATCCCCGGCATCGATCTGGCCGGCGTGGTCGAGACCTCCAGCCATCCGGGCTACGCCGCCGGTGATCGTGTACTGGTCAACGGCTGGGGCTTGAGCCAGACCCATCACGGCGGCTATGCACAGAAGGCGCGCGTGCCGGGCGAGTGGCTGGTGAAGATTCCCGAGGCCTTCTCCAGCCGCGACGCGATGGCGATCGGCACCGCCGGCTATACCGCGATGCTGTCGGTCCTGGCGTTGGAACATGGCGGTGTATCACCGGACCAGGGTGACATCCTGGTCACCGGCGCCAACGGTGGTGCCGGCTCCATCGCGATCGCGCTGTTGTCCGCGCTCGGCTACCGGGTGGTCGCCTCGACCGGCCGGCTGGAGGAGTCCGACTATCTCAAGGCGCTGGGCGCGGCCGAGATCATCGACCGCGCCACGCTGTCCGAACCGGGTGCGCCGATCGCCAAGGAACGCTGGGCGGGTGCGATCGACGCGGTGGGCAGCCATACCTTGGCCAACGTGCTCGCACAGACCCGCTATCGCGGTGTGGTGGCGGCCTTCGGTCTGGCCCAGGGGGCCGATCTGCCGGGCTCCGTGCTGCCTTTCATCCTGCGCAACGTGACGCTGGCCGGCATCGATTCGGTGAACGCGCCCTACGCAGCGCGCGAGCAGGCGTGGACGCGCCTGGCCAGTGATCTCGACCTGGGCAAGCTGGCCCGCACCACGCAGGTGATCGGACTCGCCGAGGTGCCCGCACTTGCGGGGCAGCTACTGCAGGGCCGCGTACAGGGGCGCACCGTGGTGGACGTCAACGCGTGATCCGGCCCGCACACGCGGCCGACGGGCAGCAGGCGCCTGCGGTGGATCAGCCCGCTACGCCGGCGGCGGATTGGCGCCCTGCAGCGGCTTGACCAGCTGTTCGGCCATGGCCTTGTAGATCGGCACCCGGCACACCAGGCCGGAGACGCCGCGCGCGATCAGCACCGTTGCCAGAATGGGCAGCAGCATGTCGCTGCTGTCCGTCAGTTCCAACGAGATGACCGCGGAGGTCAGCGGTGCCTGGGTCACCCCGGTGAGGTAAGCGCACATCCCCAGCAGGACGAAGATGCGCTCATCGACCGAGGGCATGATGGCGGCGAGGTTGTGGCCCAGGCCGGCGCCGACGGCCAGGGCGGGCGAGAACAGCCCGCCGGGAATGCCGGCGACATAGGAGACCAGGTTGGCGAGGAGCTTCATGAGGCCGAACTCGTGGCCGACCGAGGGCGCGCCCTGGACCAGCCCCCTGGCCTGCTCGTAGCCGGTGCCGAAGGCGCCCGCACCAAAGGCCGCCGCCAGCAGGACCAGGGCGAGCCCGCACAGGGCAGCCAACAGGACGGGATGGCGCTGCCGCAGCTGACCCAGCCAGCGTGGCCGGCCTGCCATGGTCAGCAGCACGGCGTTGGCGAACACACCGCCCAGCAGGCCCGCGACGACGCCGCACAGGACGATCGCCAGCCAGGCCTGGCCGAGCGGCAGGGTCGCGGTGACTTTGCCGAAGTAGGTGTAGTTGCCGAGCAGGCCCAGGGACACCACGCCACCCACGATGACCGCGGTCAGCAGCGTGCCGGAGAAGCGATGCTCGAAACGGCCGCTGAGCTCTTCGATGGCAAACACGATGCCCGCCAGCGGCGTGTTGAACGCCGCCGCGATACCGGCGGCGCCACCGGCCAGCAGAAAATGCGACAGCTCCTTGGGATCGCGGAATCCGAACCATCGCCCGAACATGTACATCACGCTGGCGCCGACATGCACGGTAGGGCCCTCGCGGCCCACCGAGGCGCCCCCGAGCAGGGACAGGGTGGTCAGGGCGAGTTTGCCTGCCGATACGCCCAGCGAGAGGTTGTCCCGCCGAAACGTCGGTGTCGGCACATCTAGCGCCGCGATCACCTGCGGAATTCCGCTGCCACGCGTGGGTTTGAGTGCGCCACTGGTCAGCCATGCCAGCAGCGCGAAGACCGCCGGGGTCACCAGCAGTGCCCACCAGATCGAGTGGGCGATGATCGACTGGAACACCCTGAAGGCGGCGTCGCTGGCCTTGGCGAACACGATCGCGACCAGGGCCACGGCCACCGCACCGCCCCACAAGGCCGCACGGCGCTTCCACGCATCCCTGGAAAGAAGAAGGCGTTGAGGGTCGGGTGAGGTCATGCACCGCATTGTCTCACGGCGATCCGCCGGTCTTTTTCACTGAATCTGTCGGTTTGCGCTCGCATTGCCGCGGCGATGAGCCCGCTGGAGTTCAGGGCGCAGTTGCGGAAGCGGGAGGCGCGTTCGCGGCTGTTCGAGATGCCGCCGGCGACGGATGCGCAGAGACTGAGGTTGGCCGACGCGTGAGCGTTGGCGTGCCGATTGCGGCGGTATGTAGCGGGAGGAGCTGCGGGACACCGTGGTGTGGCCGCACTCCCATGTTGCCCGCGCAATGAGCGGGTAGACCCGTTGGTCAGACCGGGGCGAAACCGCGGGTGGTCTTCTTTTCGTTCTTCTCCGCCTTCTTTTCCTTGGCGGTCTTGGCAGGTTTCTTCTTCTGCTCTTTCTGTTTGTTCAGGCCTTTGGCCATGGCGACGCTCTCCAGTTGGTTGCAACGGGGCGAGCATGGCACATCCGGTGGCGGACAGGGCGCCAGGACGCGTCGGCCGCCTTGGTGATATCAACGGTTGCTCGGGCATGTCTTCGTCACGACGCCCGGCGCGACCTCCCCACACTGCGCTCCGCCTGCTGCGGCGTCCCCCGGCCCATCCTCCGTCTCGCCGTCCACGGCATCCACGCCGGCCAGTTGCCGGGCCAGTGCAACATTGGTGATGTGCCCCTGCAGAAAAAGCAGTCCGCCGAACAGGTTCATGCGCCTATCTCCACTTGAATGGAGTTGACGATAAGTTCAGGATGCGGGCGTAAAAAGCGATATTCCTGCAAGCCACCCTTGAGCTGAGATCAAGTCAGATGTCCCGACCACCGCTGCAGGCGCTGCAGAACTTCGTCACCGCGGCGCGGCTGGGCAACCTGACCCGCGCGGCCGAGACGGTGAACCTCACGGTCAGTGCCCTCAGCCACCAGATGCGGCAACTGGAGCAGCGCCTCGGCTATCCGTTGTTGCTGCGCCAGCCACGCGGTGTGCGGGTCACGCCGGAAGGGCAGCGGTTGCTGGATCAGGTCGCACCCCATCTGGACGCGATCGGGCAGGCGTTCCAGCCGTTCGCGGCGCGCCATGACCGGGTCCTGACGGTGAGTGCGCTGCCTTCGATGGCCTCCAACTGGCTGGTGCCGCGACTGGGCAGGTTCGTCGCCGCCTATCCGCAGATCGAGATCAATCTGGAGTCCAGCGAACGCCTCACTGATTTCGCACGCCAGTTGCAGATCGACGCGGCGCTGCGCGTAGGCGCAGGCCAGTGGCCGGGGTTGACCGCCGAGCCGATGTTCGACGAGTGGCTGGTGCCGATGGCCAGTCCTGCACTCGTACAGCAGATGGGTGGTGTGGATGGCCAGCCCATCTCGCACTGGCCGCTGCTGGGCGACCCGGATGGCGAGTGGGACCGGTGGTTTGCGCTGGTCGAGGACACGCCACCGGCGCGCTATGTGGCGATGCTCAATGATTCCGAAGCACACCATCGCGCCGCGCTGGACGGCATCGGCGTGGCGTTGGGGCGGGTGACGCGGGCGCGCCTGCTGCTCGATTCCGGGCAATTGATCGCGCTGTCACCGCACCGGCTGAAGACGCGCTGGTCGCACTGGCTGGTGTACCCGCCGCGATCGGCGACGCATCAGGGCTTCCTGGCCTTTCGCGAATGGCTGCATGCCGAAGCGGCCGAGCACGCGTTGCACATGAATACCGCGGGCTAACCCGTGGAACGGGCTGAGGGTTGGTCGTGGGAATCGATGACCCGGCGATGGCGGCTCATGCCGGGGTCGGCCAGTAGAAACTATCCGGGGTCGAGCGCGCGCCGAAGATGGCCTGGCCGACCCTTACGACCGTCGCGCCTTCCTCGATGGCGATTTCGAAATCGCCCGACATGCCCATCGACAGTTCGTCCAGGCGGATGCCCGGTGGCAGCGTGGGGCGCAGCCGCTCGCGCAGGTCGCGCAGCCGCGTAAAGCACGGGCGTACCTGTTCCGGGTCCGACGAGAACAGCGCCAGGGTCATCAGCCCGCGCACGCGCAGGTTCAGGAACGCCGGGAGTTGCTGCACGAAGTCGGCGACCTCGATCGGGTCCAGGCCGTACTTGCTGTCCTCACCGGAGGTGTTGACCTGCACGAAGACGTCCAGCGTGCGCTGCTCCAGTGCCAGCCGCTGATCCAGCGCCTGTGCCACCCGCAGGCTGTCCAGCGCCTGGAACTCACTGGCGAAGCGCGCCACGTCACGTGCCTTGTTGGTCTGCAGGTGGCCGATCACCGACCAGCGCAGGCCGGGCAGGTCGGCCATGGCCGCGGCTTTGCGCTGGGCTTCCTGCACCTTGTTCTCGCCGAGCTCATGGCAGCCGGCTTCCCACGCCATGCGCAGGCGGGCTTCATCGACGGTCTTGCTGACCGGCAGCAGGCGCACGCCGGCCGGGTCGCGCCCGGCCAGTGCACAGGCGTGGACGATGCGTTCGCGCACCGCCTCCAGGTTGTGGCGGATCTCGTCGACGGTGGTGGCCTGGGGCCAGGTGGGGGCAGCGATGGGCATGGGGGCTCCGGAAGCGGGGACGGCTGCGGCGCGTCGGCGCGCCGGCAGGGCGGTCCCGTGACAACGGACAGGTTGTCATAGCGCTACCCGAAAATCACCGCCCGCCGATATCAGGGCGCCGCAGCGGAGTGCGGGCTGACGTAGTGCGATTGTTCGTCGTTGTTGAGGAAGATCAGCTCCGGCTTGCCCTGCCAGGAGGTCAGCATCGCGCCGGTGCTGTTCTGGTGCTTGACCACCAGGGTGGCGCCGCGGTCCGGGTTGGCGGTGACCTTGAACACTTCGGTGGTGCCGGTGGCATCGTCCAGGGTGAGGATCGCCTCGTCGCCGACATCGGCGGTGCCGTACCCGCCACGCTCGGAGCCATCGGCACCGAGCAGGATCAGGCCCGACAGCGGTGACGCGCGCGGCCCCTGGGTAACGCCCTTGGTGAGCGGGTCGGGGACCGGTGCGCCGAGGATCACCCGCGCCTGGCCGTTGGCATCGCGGATGACCAGGCCCCGCGCGGTGATGACACGCTCATCGGACTGGCTCTGGTGCAGGCGCAGCGCGGTCCATCCGGAAACCACCAGAGCAAGGCTGGACACAACCAGCGTGGTGAGGGTCAGCGCGCGCGACATACCGTCTCCGGATCCTTGGAAGGGTGCGACCATACCGGATAGGCTATTCACGGCACCAGTCGGAAAACTCTGGAATTGAATTCAGAGTGTGAAGTGGGTCACGAGATGGCTCAGCGGAAATCACGGCTGTGGGTGCGCACGCCGTCGATCAGGCTGTCGATGTTGTGCATCTGGCGGACGATCAGGTGCTGCACGCCGTCCACGCGTTCGAGGCGGCCATCGATCTGCATCAACTGCGCTTCGACCAGCACCCGATGCTGGCGGTCGGCGATCTTGCGCCAGACCACCGCGTTGACCATGCCGCATTCGTCTTCCAGGGTGAGGAAGGTGACGCCGCTGGCGGTCTGGGGGCGCTGGCGCATGCGCACCAGGCCGGCAAACCGCACGCTGCGCCCGTGTGGCAGTGCGGTCAGTTCGTCGGAACGGTGGCAACGGCGCTCGCGCAGTTGGCTGCGGATGAACGACACCATGTGCCGGCCCAGCGTGGTGCCGGTGCTGTTGTAGTCGGCCTGCATGTCCTCGAAGGCACTCGGCAGCGGCAGCGGCACGGCGGTTTCAGTGGTGGCGCGCGCGGTCTCGAACAGCGGCAGTGGCTTCTCCACCCCGGAAACCTCCCAGCGCGCGCGATGGCGATGGCCGCTCAAGCCCTTGAGTGCACCCGCATCGGCCAGCAGTCCCTGGTGGCGACGGTCCAGTTGCGCGCGCTGGCTCAGGTCGGCGACGCTGTCGAACGGCGCGCGGTGGCGCGCCTGTACCAGTCCGGTGGCGACCGCCTCGCTGAAGCCATCGACCAGGCGCAGGCCTAGGCGGATGCCGAACGGGCGACCCGGCGAGGTGGGCGGGACCAGGGTGCAGTCCCATGCGCTGTAACGCACGTCCACCGGCAGCACCGGCACGCCATGGCGGCGCGCGTCCTGCAGGATCTGGTCCGGGGTGTAGAAACCCAGTGGCTGGCTGTTGATCAGGCTGGCGGCAAACGCGGAGGGGTGGTGGCACTTGAGCCAGCAGCTGACATAGGTGATCAGCGCGAAGCTGGCCGCGTGGCTTTCCGGGAAGCCATAACTGCCGAAGCCCTTGATCTGCTCGAACAGGCGCTCACCGTATTCGCGGCTGTAGCCGTTGGCGGCCATGCCGGCGAGCAGTTTGTCGCGGTGCGGCTCCAGCCCGCCGTGGCGCTTCCAGGCGGCCATCGAACGGCGCAGCGCATCGGCCTCGCCGGGGCTGAAATCGGCGGCGGCGACTGCCAGCTGCATCACCTGTTCCTGGAACAGCGGCACCCCGAGAGTGCGCTTGAACACCTTCTCCAGCGCGGGCGGGTAGTCGATCTCTTCGATGCCTTCTTCTTTCAGCTTCTTCCGTCGATTCAGATAGGGATGGACCATGTCGCCCTGGATCGGGCCCGGGCGCACGATCGCCACTTCGATCACCAGATCGTAGAAACAGCGCGGCTGCATGCGCGGCAGCATCGCCATCTGCGCGCGCGACTCGATCTGGAACACGCCCAGGGTGTCGGCGCGGCAGATCATGTCGTAGGTGGGGCCATCGCCAGCGGGAATCTTCGCCATGCTCATCGGCGGTTCGCCATGTGCCTCCAGCATCGCCAGGCATTTGCGCACGGCGGTGAGCATGCCCAGCGCCAGGCAGTCGACCTTCATCAGGCCGGTGGCATCCAGGTCGTCCTTGTCCCACTGGATCACGGTGCGGTCGGCCATGGCCGCATTCTCCACCGGCACCATCGTGGACAGCGGATGTTCGGAGATCACGAAACCGCCCGGGTGCTGGGACAGGTGGCGCGGGAAGTCGACCAGCTCGGCGGTCAGCGCGACCACCCGCCGCATCAGCGGGGTCTCCGGATCGAAGCCGCGCTCGCGCAGCGCCTCGGGCAGCGGCTCGTGGCTGCTCCAGCGGTCCAGGCAGGCGGCCAGCTCATTGACCTGGTCCGGCGGCAGGCCCAGCACCCGCGCCACGTCGCGCACCGCACTGCGGCCTCGGTAGCTGATCGCCACCGCGGTCAACGCGGCGCGTTCGCGGCCGTAGCGGTTGAACACGTACTGCAGGACTTCCTCGCGGCGCTCGTGTTCGAAGTCGATGTCGATGTCCGGCGGCTCGTCGCGTTCGGCGGAGATGAAGCGCTCGAACAGCAGGTCCATGTCGCTGGGGTCGATCTCGGTCACGCCCAGCACGTAGCACACCGAGGAATTGGCGGCCGAGCCGCGGCCCTGGCAGAGAATCTGCTGGCTGCGCGCGAAGCGCACGATGTCGTGCACGGTCAGGAAGTACGACTCGTACTGCTTGGTGTGGATCAGCGCCAGCTCGTGTTCGATCTGGTGGCGCTGCCGGGGCGTCGCGCCCGTTGGCCAACGCCACTGCATGCCTTCCTCCACCAGCACCCGCAGCCAGCTGGCCGGGTCGTGGCCGGCCGGCACCAGTTCGCGCGGATAGGTGTACTGCAGCTGCTTGAGATCGAAGTGGCAACGCTCGGCGATGCGCAGCGTCTCGGCCAGCAGCTCGGGCGGGTACAGCGTGGCCAGGGCCTGGCGGGTGCGCAGATGACGCTCGCCATTGGCGAACAGACGCCAGCCGGCGTCGCCGAGCGTGCAGTGGTGGCGGATCGCGGTGAGGGTATCCTGCAGCGCGCGGCGGCGGCGCACATGCATGTGCACATCGCCGCTGGCCACCAATGGAATGCCCTGGTCGCGGCCGAAACGACGCAGGCGCTGCAGGCGCGCGCGGTCGTCGGCCTCGCGGTGCAGTTCAACCGCCAGCCACAGCCGCTGCGGGAAGCAGGCCTGCAGCCACTGTGCATCCTCGATGCCCGGGGTGGCGTCGGCCCACAGGCACAGCAGGCCGGCATGCAACGATCCGATGTCGCTGCGCAGGCAGCGGTACTCGCCCTTGGGCGCGCGCCGGCGGCAGGTGGTGATCAGCTGGCACAGCGCGGCGTAGCTGCCCTGGTCGGTGCACAGCAGCACCAGCTTGGGGCCGTCCTCCAGCTGGAATTCGGCGCCGGTGATCAGTGCCAGCTGGTGCTTCTGCGCGGCCTGCCAGGCGCGCACGATGCCGGCCAGCGAGCACTCATCGGTGATCGCCAGCGCACGGTAACCCTGGCCCTTGGCGCGCGCGAACAACTCCTCGGCGATGGACGCGCCGCGCTGGAAACTGAAGGCCGACAGGCAGTGCAGCTCGGCATACCCGGGCAACGGCGGCGCGCTCATGCGAACCAGCCGTGCAGCATGAAAGGTCCGCTGCGTGCATCGGTGGAGGTATAGGCCCAGCCGCGCTGGCCCTGGCCGGTTTCGATGACGTAATAGTCGCGGCGGATGTCGCCGGCATCCCACCAGCCCGATTCGATCCGCTCCGGCCCGGACAGGATGCGCAGGTGCGGATCCTGCAGCGCCTGTGGCTGCGCCAGCAGCCAGCCCGGACGCATCGGCAGCACCGGTGGCCGGGCCTTGGGCGCACCCTGGGCATCGCCGCTCGCGCGTTCGGGCCGGTGCTCGGCGCGCAGCCCCAGTCCCTGCACGGCGTCATCGCCGAGCCGCGCACGCAGGCGTTCGCGCAGCTGCTCCCACGGCATCGCCTGCTGCGGGCGCGGGTCGAACAGATCGCGCGCGGCCGGCACGAACGGCGGCAGCTGCTCGGCCTGCAGCCGCAGGCCGCGGCTGCCCGCCGGCAACTGCAGATGATCGACACGGTTGCGGGCCAGCTCGAACAGCATCGCCGGTTCGCGCTCGGGTGCGAGCAGGCCGATCGAGAGCCGCGTATCCGGGTGGTTTTCGTGTTCGAACCACAGATCGAACTGCAGCACGCCGCCATCGCGCGAGCACAGGAAGGCGGCCAGGTCGGTGGTCAGCCGCCGCAGCGGGAACAGCATCGCCTGGGTGGACTCGACCTCGTACTCGAACTCGATGCGCGCATCGAAGCGGTCCGGTGGCTGGAAATAGCGCAGCGGCGGCGTGCTGATCCCACGCAGCGCATCCAGGTGCGCCAGTACCTGCGGCGGGAAACGCCGCGCCAGGCTCTCCCGTGGCAGGCCGAACGCGGCGCCCAGCGTGCGCAGGCCCGACCGCGCCAGCACCGTGACCGCCTCGACCGGCAACCCGCTGCGTTCGATCGGCACCTGGGCCAGGGCCGCGTCCAGCTGGTGCGCATCCACGCCGAGCCGGCCATGCACGCGCGCCAGCACACTGGCGGCATGCGGATTCGGTGCGGCCACCAGCCGATGCCGGAAGCCCAGCTCGGTCAAGCCGCGGGTGAGGCGCTGCTCGACCTTCGGCCAATCACCGAACAGGGCGCGGCTGGCTCGGATTTCCAGTGCCAGCGCGTGCGGGAAATCCAGGCTGACCTGCGAGCTGATGCCATACAGCCAGCTCGCCAGCAGCTGGCGGGTGGCCTGCTCGGCGCGCGGGTCGTACTCCGCGCTGAGCATGTCGCGGGTGAGCACCTGCGCGGCCGAGAGCAGCATGCCGCGGCGCAGCCCGAGCTGCCGTGCCGAGGGACTGACCGCATGCAGCACGCGCCGCTGCGCCGGCCCGGTGACCAGCACCAGCGGCGCGGCCGGATCCGGTTGCTGGCGCAGGGCAGCGTCCAGCGCCAGGTGCGGCAGCAGCAGGCAGGCCCAGTCCACGGCGGCGGCTCAATGGGCCACGGCCAGCGGCAACGGCTGCGCCGGTGCCAGCCCGCCACGGCACTTGAGCACCCGCACCTGGCCATCGTCGAGCTGCAGGCGCAGCGCGGCCGGAGAGGGGTTGCGCGCATGCCGGGCATCGCGGAAGGAAAACCCCAGGCACTGGCCGGTTTCAGCTGCCACCTGCAGCCGGCGCAGCGCGCGGTCATCGGCCTGCTGCGGCCAGCACAGCACCGCCGCGCAGGCGGCCGAGCGCAGGCATTGTTCGGCCGCCCACAGCGCATCGCGTGGGCTGGCCTGGACCACCTGCACCTGGCCCAGCGCCAGCCCGGCGCGGGCCCAGGCCGGGGCATGCGGCAGGTGCGGCGGGGCGATCAGCACCACGGTCTGCTGCTGCTGGCTCAGCCGTGCCAGGGTCGGCCAGACCAGGGCCAGCTCACCGACCCCGGGCGAAGCCAGCAGCACCTCCGACAACGCCGAGGGCGGCCAGCCACCCCCGGGCAGGCGGGCATCCAGCGCCGGGTGGCCGGTGGGGTGCGGGGCCACCTCCGGGAAGGCCGCACGTGGCTGCCCCCGCCAGACCCGGCGGGTTTCCAGCAGCCGGTCCAGGGCCAGCACGGCGCCCATCAGCGGGCCTCCCGGCAGGGCTGGAGCAGGCGGAAACGGGCGGGAAACAAGGGCATGGCGGCGAGTATCGGCAGCACGCGTGTCAAAGGCTGAGACCGACAATCCTACCCGCAATTAGTAAAAATGCTAACGAATTCGGCAGCCGGATTCCGAACCGGTTGAGGGTGCTGAATGCTTCAGGAGAGCAGCATGGCAGCGCGCCAGATGGGATGGCCAAGTGCGTGATGGAGGGCATCCACGCATGGCGTGGATCTACTCAGCGCCCCTGTGGATCGGGCCGGTGGTGCACGTACTCGACCACGGTGCCGTCCGGATGCACCGCATTGAAGGCCGCGCCGGTAGGCACGACCTGCAGCGGGAAGATGATCTGCGCCCCGGCCGCCACCAGCCGGTCGTAATACGGCTGCACGTCATCGACCAGCAGCGTCCCGGTGGTGGAGGTGAACGGGGCCAGCTTGTCCGGCGCTCCTTCGATCAGCAGGAACGCCCCGACCATCGCCAGGCGCAGGCCGGCCTCGGGGAACGGGAAACCCGCATCGGCGACCACGCCCTGCAACTGCTCGTAGAACGCCACCCGCGCTTCCAGTTCGCCCGGGCCGACGAACACCCGGATCAGCACCCGCGGGCTGCGTTGCCGGGAGGTGTCATTGCGGTCGCGCCAGAGTTGATCGAAGTGGCGGTGTGGGGGCATGCGGTTGCTCCGGGACGTGAGCAGTCATTATCGATCCGCGCTCCGCCGGGAACCGGGCAGGGCTCATGACCACCGGTGATGGCGTGATAACCCGTCATCGCCCACCACGCCAGCAGTGCCAGCAGCGATATGCCGGCGCCGGCCGCGCATACCGCGTTCCAACCATGGGCGGCATACAGCGCACTGCCGGCCAGCGCACCCAATCCACTCCCTGCTGCGTAGAACAGCATGTACGCGGCGATCACCTGCGCCTGTGCGTGCGGGGCCGCGGCCAGGATCCGGCTCTGGTTGGTCACGTGCAGCGCCTGCACGGCGAGGTCCAGCAGCAGCACACCAAGCACCAGCCAGCCGAGGTGGTGGGACATCGCCGCGATTGGCGCCCAGCTCAGCAGCATCAGCAGCAGGGCGCCGGTGGTGACCCGACCGGCATGGCCACGGTCGCTCCAGTGCCCGCTGCGTGCCGCCGCCAACGCACCGAGCAGGCCGACCAGCGCGAAAGCGCCGATGCCGGTGTGGCTGAGCGCATACGGCGGTGCGCCCAGTGGCAGGCTCATGCTGCTCCAGAACAGCCCGAACACGGTGAACAGCAGCAGGCCCAGCACGCCGCGCTGGCGCAGCACCGGCTGCTGCCGCAGCAGGGCGATCATGCCGGTCCGCGCGCTGGACGTGATGGGCACCGGCAGCTGCGGCAGGCGCGCCCACAGCAGGGTACCCGTCACCACCATCAGCGCCGCCGAGAGCAGGTACACCGCGCGCCAACCGCCCAGATCGGCCACCGCGCCAGCCACCACGCGTGCCAGCAGCAACCCGACCACCACGCCGGCCTGTGCGGCACCGACCACGCGGCCGCGCTCGTGCTCGCCTGCGGCGGCGGCCGCATAGGCGATCAGCCCCTGGGTCATCGCGGTGCCGAGCAGGCCCACCGCCAGCATGCCCAGCAACAGGCTCCAGGCCTGCGCGGCCATCGCGACGGCCAGCAGGGCGAGCACCAGGCCCACTGTCTGGATCGCCATCAGGCGGCGACGCTCCATGCGGTCGCCCAGCGGCACCACCCACAGCAGGGCAGCGACCGAGCCGAGCTGGGTGGCGGCAATCACCGCGCCGATGCGGCCGGTGCTGATCTGCAGATCGGCCGCCAGCGCATCTAGCAAGGGCTGCGCGTAATAGACATTGGCCACGCTGAGCCCGGCGGCGCAGGCGAACAGCATCAGCAGGGCGGAGGGAAGCGGGGAAGCGGAAATGCCGGGGGCGGTGGTCGCCATCATTCAGTCTCAAAATAGAACCAGTTGATTCTGCGGCATGTGGTTCTAAAATGAAACCTTGAGCGGAGCATCCTGATGGCCACCGAGTCGATGACAACCTGCCCGGTAGGGCGCGCGCTGGATCTGGTCGGTGACCGCTGGTCGCTGCTGATCGTGCGCGAGGCCTTCGACGGGGTGCGCCGTTTCAGCGATTTCCAGCGCCGCCTGGGGATGTCGCGGAGCATGCTCAGCCAGCGCCTGCAGGCCTTGCTGGAGGCGGAGGTGCTGGCGCAGCAGCCCTTGGCCGAAGGCCGCAGCTATCAGGAATACGTGCTCACCGAACGTGGCCGCGCGCTGTTCCCGCTGGTGGTGGCGCTGCGCCAATGGGGCGAAGCCTTCCTGTTCGCGCCGGGCGAACCACGCTCGGTCCTGCAGGCCGACAGCGATGATCGCCCCTTGGCGCTGATGCAGCCGCGCGACCAGCGCGGGCAGGTGGTGGAGGCCGCCGAGACCCGGGTCATCAAGCCAGTTTCGTCGTGAATCCCGAGGCCCACGGTGTCCCAAATGTAAGCATCCTGTTGACAGGCATGAACAGGCTCGCCCACTCTTCCGGGGTGGAGTGCCGGTAACGGGCTCCCGGGTGGTGCGGCTGTCACGACGGGCGGAGGGGCCTGGACGTAGCCGTCATCGCCTTGCGTTGTAAACGGTTCCGCGCGCCCGCGCGTGGTTCCCGCCGACATGGCGCTGCACCCTTCTGCGGCAAGACTCCCTGGATTTATTGCGCAAGCAAAGGTGTTTCGTCCGCTCATGAAAACGATTTCAAAGCCCCTGGCCCTGACGGCCGCCATCGCGCTCTCGCTGAGCGCTTCCGCCTGGGCTGCCGCCCCGGTTGCCACCACCGACGCGTTCACCGTGCTGACCCTGGAACAGACCCCGGGTGAGCTGGATGCGGCCGTGGTCGCCGCGCAGCTGGAGCAGCTGCAGGTCGATGCCCTGACCGTGCGCAACGTGGAACGCCGCGCCGACCGCGTGGACCCGCTGCAGGCTCTGGCCGACGCGCTGGGCTACCACTATCGTTTCGTGACCGCCGATCCTGCCGCCGCGCAGCAGACCGGCAGCGTCGTGCTGACCCGCCTGCCGATCGAAGCCGAGTCGGGCACCGAACAGCCGTCGCTGAATTACCTTCGCCTCAACGATGGTCGCCACGTCGTCGCGCTGTACACCAGCGCTGCCGATGCCGCTGCACTGCCGCCGCTGGTCACCCGTTCGCGCCTGGGCGCACCGGCCGTGCTGCTGGGCGCGGTCAGCGCCGATGCGGCCACCACCGCCGGCTTCGATCCGTCGCGCGTCGCGCTGGAAGCCAACGAGAGCTACTTCAGTGACGGCTTCCAGTCGGCCAGCTCGGCCCCGATCAAGCTGCGCATCCATGACGGCAGGAAGGGCACCACCGCGGCCACGCTGCTGACCCTGGGCTATGCCGCGCCGGTCGGTGGCGAGACGCCGTGGATGGACACCGCCCTGAACGCCGATGCCCGCGCCAAGGCCCTGCTCGCGCAGATGACGGTGGACGAGAAGTTCCAGATGCTGCACAGCTACTTCGGGCTGGGCAAGGACGGCGGTCCGCTGCCGGAAGGCGCGGTCGGTTCGGCCGGTTTCGTACCGGGCGTGCCGCGCCTGGGCATTCCGGCGCAGCAGTCGGCCGATGCCGGCCTGGGCGTGACCAATCCGGGTGGCTTGCGCAAGGGCGACCACGCCACTGCATTGCCGTCCGGCCCGTCCACGGCCTCCAGCTGGAACCCGGATATCGCCTTCGCCGGTGGTGCCACCATGGGCCGTGAAGCCTGGCAGCAGCGCTTCAACATCCTGCTGGCCGGCAGCGTCAACCTGCAGCGCGATCCGCGCAATGGCCGCAACTTCGAATACGCCGGTGAAGATCCCCTGCTGGCCGGCGTGCTGGTCGGCGAATCGATCCGCGGCGTGCAGAGCCAGCACGTGATCTCCACGATGAAGCACTTCGCGCTCAACGACATGGAGACCTCGCGCAATTTCCACAGCGCCGAGATCGGCGAACAGGCGATGCGCGAGTCGGACCTGCTGGCCTTCGAAATCGCCATCGACATCGGCAAGCCCGGTTCGGCGATGTGCTCGTACAACCGCATCAACGGCACCTACGGCTGCGAACACGATTACCTCATGAACGAGGTGCTCAAGCAGGAATGGAAGTTCCCCGGTTTCGTGATGTCCGACTGGGGCGGCGTGCACAGCGGCTCCAAGGCGGCGCTGGCCGGCCTGGACCAGCAGTCGGCCGGTGAAGTGTTCGACAAGGCGGTCTATTTCGACGAACCGCTGCGCCTGGCCGTGGCCGGTGGCGTGGTGCCGCAGGCGCGCCTGGACGACATGGTGAGCCGGATCCTGCGCACCATGTTCGCGCACGGCAATTTCGATCTGCCGCCGGTGCATGAGCCGATCGACGACGACGCCGGCTTCCACGCCGCGCAGCGCACCGTCGAAGAAGGCAGCGTGCTGCTGCGCAATGCCGGTGACCTGCTGCCGCTGGGCAAGGACGTGCAGCGCATCGTCATCATCGGTGGCCATGCCGACAAGGGCGTGATCGGTGGCGGCGGCTCCTCGATGGTGGGCTGGACCGCGCGCGGCACCAATGCGGTGCCGGGCGTGATGCCGACCACCTGGCCGGGCCCGGTGATCTTCCACCCGTCCTCGCCGCTGGAAGCGCTGCGTGCCGAGCGTCCGGATGCCCGCATCGATTACGTGGATGGCCGTGACGTGGCTGCCGCCGCGCGCGCTGCTGCTGCCGCCGATGTGGCCATCGTGTTCGCCACGCAGTGGTCGGCCGAGTCGGTCGATCTGCCGCACATGCAGCTGCCGGACAACCAGGACAAGCTGATCGCCGGGGTCGCCAAGGCCAACCCGAAGACCGTGGTGGTGCTGGAAACCAATGGCCCGGTCGAGCTGCCGTGGCTGCAGCAGGTACCGGCCATCCTGCAGGCCTGGTACCCGGGCATCCGCGGTGGCGAAGGCATCGCCGCGCTGCTGACCGGCAAGGTCAATCCGTCCGGCCGCCTGCCGGTGACCTGGCCGGTGGATGTCAGCCAGCTGCCGCGCCCGCACGTCAACGGCCTGGGCTTCAACCCGAAGAACAAGCCGGATGACACCATCGATTACGACATCGAAGGCGCCAACGTCGGCTACAAGTGGTTCGCCGCCAAGGGCCTGACTCCGCAGTACGCGTTCGGCCATGGCTTGTCCTACACCAGCTTCGGCTACGACAACCTGCAGGTGGTGGTGGAAGGCCAGCGTGTGGTCGCCAGCGTGGACGTGCGCAACACCGGCAAGGTCGCCGGTGCGGACGTGCCGCAGCTGTACCTGCAGCTGCCGCAGGGCAGCACCACGCCGATCCGCCTGATCGGCTTCCAGAAGGTCATGCTGCAGCCGGGCGAGAGCCGCCGGATCCGCATCGAAGCCGAACCGAAGACGCTGGCCAGCTTCGACACCGCCGACAAGCAGTGGAAGATCGCCGGTGGGCAGTACGAAGTGCAGCTGTCGCGCGCGGCCAACGCACCGGTGCAGCGCGTGCCGCTGGAGCTGGCCGAGCAGGTCGTCCGCTGAGCTGACGGACGCGCCGGTACCGACCAACGGTCGGTACCTACCGCGGATCGGACCCAACGCGCGGTACGGGGTAGGGCACGACCGTTGGTCGTGCCAACGTTCTGACGGGCAGGCCACGACCGTTGGTCGTGCCACCGGTCACCCCGGCAGGTGCTCGCGCAGGTGCGCCAGCAGCAGCCGGACCCGGCGCGAGGGCTGGGCGGTGTTCGGAAACACCGCATACACGCCCTGGCGCGGGAAACGATGGTGGCGCAGGATCGGCAGCAGCCGGCCCTGCGCCAGATCGTCATCGATCAACCACTGCGGCAACACGGTCGCGCCGGCCCCGGCCAGCGCGAAGGCGCGCAGCGTGGAGGCGTTGTCGACCGTGACCACCGCATGGGCGGGGTTGCAGGCAAACAGCGCGGTGCTCCCATCGGGGGCCACCAGCGGCAGGTCCGCCAGGCGCGGATACCCCAACCGTGGCAGCGTGCGGATCCAGTCCGGATCGTCGCGTGCCGCATCGTCGGGCAACGTGGACAACAATGACGGTGAGGCGACCGCGCACAGCGCGTGCTCGTCCAGCAGGGTCGCGCGCAGCTGCGAGTCCTGCAGGCGCCCCAGCCGGATCGCCAGATCGAACCGCTCGGGGATCAGGTCCGCCGGCGCCGGTGAGGTCGACAGGTGCAGGCGCAGCTCGGGATGCAGGGCGCGGAACGATTCCAGCACCGGCACGACCCGGGCGATCGCATACTCCGGCGTGGTGGTCAGCCGCAGCGTGCCACGCAGCTGCAGCTGTTCGCTGCGGGCCTCCTCGATCGCCAGCTCGGCAGTCGCCAGCAGGGCGGTGCAGTGCTGGTAGAAGCGTTCGCCGGCCTCGGTCAACGCCAGGCTGCGGGTATTGCGCACCAGCAGGGTCACGCCCAGTTCCTGCTCCAGCCGCTTGAGATTGAAGCTCACCACTGCCCGGCTCTGGCCGAGGCGCTCCGCGGCCGCGGTCAGGCTGCCGGCATCGACAATCGCCTTGAAGGTTTCGAAGCGGTCCAGGCTGACCATGGCTGCCGTGTCTGTCAAAAATGGTTTGACAGTCTTGCACTCGATTGCCCGTATATCCAGCCGCTGGCAACGCGCATGCTGCCGCCTTGCAATCGGAGCGCGCCATGACCTACCGGGCGAAAGTGGAAACGTTGTACCTGCTGGGATTCTCGCTGGACCTGGTGAACATGTTCATCGGCACGGTCGCGTATCCGGCCATCGCGACCGACCTGCAGGCCTCCGTGCCGCAGCTGGCGTGGATCGGCAACGCCTACATGCTCGGCCTGACCCTGGTCATTCCGCTCGGCAGCTGGCTCGCGGCACGCCTGGGTGAGCGCCGGCTGCTGTGCGTGTCGCTGGCGCTGTTCACCCTGGGCGCGGTGCTGGCGGGCACCGCCCCCAGCATCGAGTGGCTGATCGGCTGGCGCCTGCTGCAGGGGCTGGGTGGGGGCCTGTTGATTCCGGTCGGGCAGGCGATGGCCTACCGCGAATGCCCACCGGCCGACCGCGCGCGCCTGACCGCCCGGATCATGGCCGTCGCGCTGCTGGTGCCGGCGCTGTCGCCGACCCTGGGGGGCCTGCTGGTGGAGTGGGGCTCGTGGCGGGGCGTGTTGCTGGTCAGTGTGCCGCTGGCCGTGGTGGCCCTGGTGCTGGCGGCCTGCTGGGTGCGTCCGGGTGCGCCGCTGTCCGCGCCAGCGCTGGACCGGCGCGGCCTGCTGCTGGGCTCGATGGGGCTGAGCGTGCTGCTGGTCGCGCTGAGCCTGATCGCCGAACCGGGCCAGCGGCCGGTGGGCGCCGGGCTGCTGGTTGCCGCCGCCGTGGTGCTGTTCCTCTACGCCCGCAGTGCGCGTCGGACCGATCAGCCGGTGCTGCAGTGGTCGCTGCTGCGGCATGCCTCACTGCGGTTGGCGATGCTGGTCTATCTGCTGGTGCCCGGCACCTTCATCGGCACCCAGCTGGTGGCGACGCTGCTGCTGCATCGGCAAGGCTACGGGGCCGCCGCCATCGGTGGCTTCATGTTGCCGTGGGCGATCGCCTCGGCCTGCGCGATTGCCACCACCCGGCACTGGCTGCCACGCATCGGCGCGCGCCCACTCCTGAGCTTCGGCATGGGATGTCAGGCGCTCGGCATCGCGCTGCTGATCGGCGTGCAGGCCGGCCACCCGTGGTTGCCGGTGCTGGCGTTCGCGCTGATGGGGCTGGGTGGCAGCCTGTGCAGCAGCAGTGCGCAGACGCTCGCCTTCCAGGGCCTGGCGGATGCGGAGCTGCTGCCGGGCAGCGCGCTGTGGAACCTCAACCGCCAGCTCAGCTTCTGCCTGGCTGCCGCACTGCTGGCCTGCGTCCTGGCGCTGCTCTCCGCCGTCCTGCCGGCACAGGCATTCACGCTCACCCTGATGCTGGCAGCCGGCATGAGCCTGCTGCCGATCCTGCTGTTGTGGCGCCTGCCGGCGTCCTCCCTTTCCCTGAGAACCTCCCCATGAATGACACGCTTGCCTTCACCGAAATCCATGACCTGCATGTGCTGATCGAAGACTGGTTCACCGGCCGCGCGCCGGTGGCTGCACTGGACGCGCTGCTCGCCCGTTTCAACGACGACTTCAGCATGGTCGGCATCCGTGGCGTGCGCCTGGACAAGCCGGCGCTGGCAGGCTTCTTCGGATCGGCCCATGGCAGCCGGCCAGGCCTGCAGATCACCGTCGATGCCTTGCAGTATCTGCCGTTGGTTGCCAACGCCTGCGCGGTGCGCTACCGCGAAGACCAGAGCGAGGCCGGTGGCGTAGGCCATCGCCGCGAAGCGCTGGCCATCCTGGTGGACAGCGCTGACGGCACGCTGGCCTGGCAGGCTTTGCATGAAACGGCGGTTGGCAGCTGAATGCGCGGAACGGCCAAGGAACAGGCCGATCGGCATCTACCGGGGCAGCGCCCGCAGCGCTAGGCTGCGGGAGTTGCCATCACTGCCGGGAGAGCCCCATGCGTGTGTGTGTATTGCCAGTTGCGCTGTTGAGTCTGATGGTTGCGGCCAGTGTGTCGGCGCAGACCTCGCCGATGACCCCGGACATTCCCGCCAAGGGCTTCGTGACGCCCACGGCGCAGGACAACAATGACAAGCGCGTGGTGATGGTGCCGATGCGTGACGGAACGAAACTCTACACCGTGATCGTGGTGCCCAAGGGCGCCAGGAACGCGCCGATCCTGCTGACCCGCACGCCGTACGATGCCGCCAACCGCGCCAAGCGCATGGATTCGCCGAACATGCGCGACATCCTGCCGCAGGGCGACGAGGTGTTCGTCGATGGCGGGTACATCCGGGTGTTCCAGGACATCCGCGGCAAGTATGGCTCCGAGGGCGATTACGTGATGACCCGGCCGCTGCGCGGGCCGCTCAACAACACCAAGGTCGACCACGCCACCGACGCGTGGGACACCATCGACTGGCTGGTCAAGCACGTGCCCGAGAGCAACGGCAAGGTCGGCATGCTGGGCTCGTCGTATGAAGGCTTCACCGTGGTGATGGCGCTGACCAACCCGCACCCGGCGTTGAAGGTGGCCGCGCCGCAGAGCCCGATGATCGATGGCTGGATGGGCGACGACTGGCTCAACTACGGGGCGTTCCGGCAGGTCAACTTCGGCTACTTCACCGGGCAGCTGGCCAAGCGCGGCAAGGGGCCGTCGATCCCCAGCGTAGGCTACGACGATTACACGACCTTCCTGCGCGCCGGCTCGGCGGGCGACTACGCCAAGGCCAACGGGCTGGACCAGCTGCCGTGGTGGCACAAGTTGATCGAGCATCCGGGCTACGACGCGTTCTGGCAGGAGCAGGCGCTGGACGCGCGCATGGCCAAGACCGAACTGAAGGTGCCCACGATGTGGCTGCAGGGCCTGTGGGACCAGGAAGACATGTGGGGCGCGGTGCACAGCTATGCGGCGATGGAGCCGCGCGACACCGGCAACACGCTGAACTATCTGGTGATGGGCCCGTGGCGGCACAGCCAGGTCAACTATGACGGCAGCAGCCTGGGGCCGTTGAAGTTCGACGGCGATACCGCACTGCAGTTCCGCCGCGATGTGCTCAAACCGTTCTTCGATCAGTACCTGGTCGATGGCGCGCCCAAGGCGCAGACGCCGCCGGTGCTGATCTACAACACCGGCGAGAACCACTGGGACAAGCTGCAGCAGTGGCCGCGCAGCGTGGCGCAGTCCCGGCCGCTGTACCTGCGCGCGGGCGGCAAGCTGTCCTTCGAGGCACCGCAGGCGGGGGAGGCCACGTTCGAAGCCTATGTGTCCGATCCGGCCAAGCCGGTGCCGTTCGTGCCGCGCCCGGTGCGGTTCGCCGACCGCGATATGTGGACCAGCTGGCTGGTGAAGGATCAGCGCTTCGTGGACGGCCGGCCGGACGTGCTGACGTTCGTCAGTGAGCCCTTGACCGAACCGCTGCGGATCGGTGGTGCGCCGCAGGTCAATCTGCAGGCGGCGACGAGCGGCAGCGACAGCGATTGGGTGGTGAAGCTGATCGATGTGTATCCGGACCAGACGCCGTCGACGCCCGAGATGGGCGGGTACGAGCTGTCGGTCTCGATGGCGATCTTCCGTGGCCGGTACCGCGAGAGCTTCAGCGACCCGAAGGCGATCGCGAGCAATCAGGTGCTCGACTACAAGTTCGGCCTGCCGACCGCGAACCATGTGTTCCAGCCGGGTCATCGGGTCATGGTGCAGGTGCAGTCCAGCCTGTTCCCGTTGTATGACCGCAATCCGCAGACGTTCGTGCCGAACATCTACCTGGCCAAGCCGGGCGATTACCAGAAGGCGACGCAGCAGATCTGGCACGCGCCGCAGCAGGCCAGCTTCATTTCGTTGCCGGTGTACTGAGCGGACCCGGCCTGCTTCGCCACGCGGCTGCGCTGGCACGCCGCGTGCGGGGTCGCGCCGGTTGCATTGCATCGTCCCTGGACAGGCGGTAGCGTGCAGCTCCGCTTTGTACGATGTGACCGATGAAAAGGATGTTCGTGGTAGCCGCGCTGGCGTCGTTGGCAGGCGGCGCGCAGGCGCAGTCGTTCACCGTGCTGGGCAACAGCTTCGGCGCCGAGGCGCTGGTGTCCGTCGATGGCCGCCTGCTGGTTCCGCCCAATGGCGCGCGCATGCAGCGCCTGTCCGCCGACCGTTGGATGCGCGCGCAGCACACGACCACGCCGCAACAGTGGTATGACGATGCAGGCCGGCTGCTGCGCGAGGACCGCGGCTACACCGAGTACCAGGAACGGTTCGTGCTGCGCCAGGCCGCCCCCGGGGATCCGTTGTGGAAGGCGTTCATCAAGCCGGACGGAGACCCCACCGGCGGTTGGGGCGTGGTCGATGCGCTGGGCCAGGTGCGCCTGCCTGCACTGGACGATGGCGAGTGGGTGCCGTTGGCGGTGCCCGATCGCGTGCTGTGGAATCCCCGACGTGGTCCGCTTCGCTTCCATGACCTGCACGGGCGCCCGGTCATGGAACTGGACGAGCGCCAGTTCCAGTGGGTCGCCGGACCGTTCGCCGGCCGCCCTGTGTATGTGGCCTGCAGTGTCCAGGTGCCTGAGCACTGCAACGTGCTGGATGAAGACGGCACGACGCTGTTCTCCGATGACATCGACGCACTGCTGCCGGTCAGCGACGGTGGCTGGTGGCTGCGTCAGGGCGAGCTTTGGCGGCGCGTGGATGCACAGGGCAGGGCGACCGACATCGCGCGCTACCAGCAGGATGGTCTGTATCCCCGTTACCGACAATACGGCGGCACCGCAGGGCGGCGCGACTGGCCCGAGCAGGTCCATCGGCATGCCACCGGCAGCCCCGACGACACGCCCGAGCCCGGCTGGCTGATGGCCGACGGACACTTTGCCGCACAGCGTGGCAACGTCCGCCTGGACTACTGTGGTGGCCGCTGGCAGGTATTGGACGAGGAGGGCGCCCACCCGCCCGCCGCCGCCCCGGCCGCGCTGGCAGTGGTGCTCGACGAACCCGATGCCGAACAGCGGCAGGCACCGCCGTGGCGCGTGCGCCACCCCACCGATACCGAGACCGCAGCGGTACTGGACTGCGATGGCAAGGTGATATTCGCGCCCTCAGGCGTGACCCGGCTCGATGCCGTTGGCAGCGGATTGCTGGGAAGGTTCGGCGACGAGTCCTCACCCCGGCTGTGGTGGGATGGCCGCACGGCCTACACGGTGCCTGCCGAGATGGCCATCGACGAAAACCACGTCACCCCGCCGTTGCTGTTGCTCCGGGAGCAGGGCGCCGGCGTCAACCACCTGTACAACCTCGCGCGTGGCCGCATCGTGGGTCGTCCCTTCGAAGCTGTGGTGCGCATGGATGCTGACCGCGTGGTATTCCGCCGGGACGGGAAGCTGGGCATGATGCTGGCCGATGGCGGCGAACCGGTGCCGCCAGAGAGCTTCGATATCCTGCCCTGGGGCACGGACCGCACCTGGACGCGCCGCTATCTGGACGGGGGCGATGAGGAACTGGTCCTGCTGGATGCCCACCACCAGGTGCTGCTGCGGCGACGCCTGCTGTTCAGTGGTGTGGAACTGAAGTCCACCTGGCAGGGCGATGTGGAAAGCCAGCCGCTGACGCAGTTGAATCTCGGGACGATGCGCTTTGCCGATGGCGAGTACTTCGTCCAGCAATGGCTGGACCGCAACGGACAGGTGCTGCTCAGTGACATCAGCTGTCCGGCACCCGGCAATGGCCCGCCCTCGAAGGGGAAGGGTGTGCTGCTCGGGCGCGGGTGGCGCGTGGACAGTGTGCCCACGCGCCCCTGCAAGCTGCCCCGGGCGCTGCTGCCGGTGCTTGCCGGCGGCGATGTGACCGATGCGATGCGCGCCCGCTAACGGCGCGCGGATCAGCCGGAAACGCTGGGGTAATCGGTGTAGCCGTGCGCACCGCCGCCGTACAGCGTGTCCTGATCCAGATCGGACAACGCCACGCCCAGACGGAAGCGCTCGACCAGGTCCGGGTTGGCGATATAGGGCCGACCGAAGGCGATCATGTCGGCATAGCCGGACGCCACCGCTGCTTCCGCGCGTGCCTGGTCATAGCCGTTGTTGGCGATCCAGGCACCGGTGAATTTGGCGCGCAGGGCGGCATAGTCGAAGGCGATGTTGTCGCGCGGGCCGCCGGTCGCCCCTTCGATCACATGGATGAAAGCAAGCGGGCCGATGGCCTCCAGGCGTTCGACGGCACGTTCGAACAGCGGCTGCGGATTGGAGTCGGCGGCATCGTTGGCCGGCGTCACCGGCGACAGGCGCACACCGGTGCGTTCGGCGCCGATTTCCGAGGCGATCGCACGGACCACTTCATCGAGCAGGCGGGTGCGGTTCTCGATGCTGCCACCGTATTCGTCGGTGCGCTGGTTGCTGCCATCGCGGAGGAACTGGTCGATCAGGTAGCCGTTGGCGGCATGCACTTCCACGCCGTCGAAGCCGGCGGTGATCGCGTTGCGCGCGGCCTGCCGGAAGTCCTGGATCAGGCCGGGAATTTCGTCCAGGCGCAGGGCACGCGGCTCGGAGACATCTTCAAACCCGTTGGCGGTGAACGTCTTGGTGTTGGCACGCAGTGCACTCGGTGCGACCGGGACTTCGCCCTCGGGCAGCAGGCTGGTGTGCGAGATGCGGCCGACGTGCCACAGCTGCAGCACGATCTTGCCGCCGCGTGCATGCACCGCATCGGTGACCTTTTTCCAGGCGTCGATCTGCGCCTGGCTGTAGATGCCGGGGGTGTCGAGGTAGCCCTGGCCCATCGGGCTGATCTGGGTGGCCTCGGCGATGATCAGGCCGGCGCTGGCGCGCTGCTCGTAATACTGGATCGCAAGCGGATTGGGGATGCGGTCGTGGATCGCGCGGTTGCGCGTCAGCGGTGCCATCGCGACGCGGTTGGCGACGTCGATGGCCCCCAGACGGGTGGGGGAGAACAACTGGCCGTCACTGGACTCTGTCATGGGTTTACCTTGGGGGAGGGCTGCCGCCATTGGCGGATGAAAGATGGGAGGTGGACATACGACCCCGAGCATAGGCCCGGGTGCGTTGCAGCGATGGGAAGGATTGTTGCGGAGCACGCTGTGCACGTTCTGTAACGTTTTCGCGGCGTATGGTTGAGGCATGGGCAGGCATGGCCCGCAGCCTTTTTCCAACACGATGAACAACGCGATGATTGATTATCAGCTCAAGGGAAAGGTCGCCATCGTCACCGGCGGCGTCTCGGGCATCGGCCTGGCCGTGGCCGAACTGCTGGCCGATTCCGGCGCGGCGGTGGCGGTCTGGGATCTCAAGGCCGACGCTGTCGAAAAGACGGCCGCGGCGCTGCGCGGGAAAGGCGTGAAGTCGATCGGCATCGCGTTGAACGTCACCGACGAGCAGGCGGTGGAGGCGGCGGTGAAGCGGACGGTGCAGGAGCTTGGCGGCCTGGACATCGCGGTGAACAACGCCGGCATCGGCGGGCCGTCGGCCACCAGTGGCGACTATCCCGTGGAGGGCTGGAAGAACGTCATCGACGTCAATCTCACCAGCGTGTTCCTGTGCCAACGCGCGCAGATCCAGGCGATGCGCAGCGCGGGCAAGGGCGGCAGCATCATCAACATGGCCTCCATCCTCGGCCAGGTCGGGTTCAACAATTCAGCGGCCTATGTCGCGGCCAAGCACGGCGTGGTCGGATTGACCCAGACGGCCGCGTGGGAGCACGCCGCTGACAGCATCCGCATCAACGCGGTTGGCCCCGGCTTCATTGCCACGCCGCTGCTGGACAAGATGGACCCGAAGGTGAAGCAGGCGCTGGAAAGCAAGCATGCGCTGGGACGCCTGGGCAAGCCGGAAGAAGTCGCCGCGCTGGTGGCCTGGCTGGCCAGCGCCGATGCGGGCTTTGCGACCGGCACGTACTACGCCATCGATGGCGGTTACCTGGCGCAGTAAGCCCTGCGACGGTAGGCTCACCGTGGCCTGCCGTTGGCTTCACGGTGCCCAGACGCCCCTGTCTGCGACGCTCCCTCCATCGCCGGATGAGAGACGCTGATGGGACTGGAACAAGATCTATCGATCCTGCTGCGGATCGCCGTGGCCATGCTGCTGGGCGCCACGCTCGGCATCGAGCGCGAGATGGGCAAGCACGCCGCCGGTCTGCGCACGCACATGCTCATCGCGGGGGCCGCGGCCCTCATCGTCGGCCTGGGTGACAGCATCGCCGAGCACTTCCAGGAGGAGCGCTACCGCGACCTCCTGCAGGTCGACCCGGTGCGTCTGATCGAAGCAGTGGTGGCCTGCGTCGGCTTCGTTGCTGCCGGCACGATCCTGCGGGGCTCGCGCGACGACCAGGTCAGCGGCCTGACCACCGCCAGCTCGCTGATCATGGCCGCCGCGATCGGTATCGCGGTCGGCATCGGCGAGTACGTGATCGCCGTTGGCGTGAGTGTGCTGTGCCTGATCGTGCTGGTGGTGTTCAGCCGTATCGCCAAGAAGCTGGAGTCGTCATGAGCAGCGAACGTCCCTTCGAGATCCAACGCATCGATCACGTTGTGCTGCGCGTGCAGGATCTTCCGCGTGCCGTGCGTTTCTACTGCGACATCCTCGGCTGCACGGTCGCGCGCGAGCGGCCCTCACTGGGCATGGTGCATCTGCATGCCGGCGAGTCGCTGATCGATCTGATCAGTGTCGATGGTCCTCTGGGGCTGAAAGGTGGCGCGGCACCGGGGCGGGAAGGACGCAATGTCGAGCATGTCTGCCTGCGCGTGGAGCCGTTCGATGCCGAACAGGTGCGGCTGCATCTGCAGGGGCACCAGGTGGAGGTGACCGGTCCGGCCGAGCGCAACTACGGCGCGGAGGGCGATGGGCTGTCGCTGCGCCTGCGCGACCCCGACGGCAACTCGGTCGAGCTCAAGGGGCGCTCCAGCGACTGCGGCTGCTAAATGGTAATACCAATAAGCGAGCCTAGACCTATGGTCTAATAGGCTCGCCCTGCGTTTGGCGTTTCAATGCGGGCAGTTGCAACGGGCGTTCCAATTATTGGTCATACCAATAAAGCCGGTTGAGCGTTCCCGGCTCGCGCGGTACTGACCGCGCGGACCCCTGTCCGTCTTGATGAGATCCGCCGATGCAGGCCTGGCAACAACTGTATGACCCCGCTGGCAACCTCTGGCTGTCCAGCCTGATCGCGCTGCTGCCGATCGCCTTCTTCTTCGTCGCGCTGGCTGTGCTGCGCATGAAAGGCTGGCTCGCCGGCACGATCACCGTCGCCATCGCGCTGGCGGTGGCGCTGCTGTTCTACCGGATGCCGCTGTCGCAGGCGTTCGCGGCGGCGGGCTATGGCTTCGTGTACGGCTTGTGGCCGATTGCCTGGATCATTCTGGGCGCCGTGTTCCTGTACAAGGTCTCGGTCAAGACCGGTCAGTTCGATATCATCCGCGCCTCGATCCTCTCGGTCACCGAAGACCAGCGCCTGCAGATGCTGATGGTCGGGTTCGCGTTCGGCGCGTTCCTGGAAGGGGCGGCCGGCTTCGGTGCCCCGGTGGCGATCACCGCCGCGCTGCTGGTCGGGCTGGGTTTCAAGCCGCTGTATGCGGCCGGGCTGTGCCTGATCGTCAACACGGCGCCGGTGGCCTTCGGCGCGATGGGCATTCCGATCATCGTGGCCGGGCAGGTGACCGGGCTGGATGCCTTCGAGATCGGCCAGATGGCCGGACGCCAGCTGCCGTTCCTGACCATCATCGTGCTGTTCTGGATCATGGCGATCATGGATGGCTGGCGCGGTGTCAAGGAAACCTGGCCGGCGGTGCTGGTGGCCGGCGGTTCGTTTGCCATCGCGCAATACCTGACCTCCAACTTCATCGGTCCGGAGCTGCCGGACATCACCGCCTCGCTGACCTCGCTGGTGTGTCTGACCCTGTTCCTGCGCAGGTGGACACCGGTGCGGATCTTCCGCTTCGATACCGAAACCAGCGCCGAGGCGGCTGCCCAGGCACGGGAGGCCCCGCGTTACTCCGCCGGCCAGATCGTCAAGGCGTGGTCGCCGTTCCTGATCCTGACCGCGATGGTCACGATCTGGAGCGTCAAGCCGTTCAAGGCGCTGTTCGCGGCCGGCGGCGCGCTGGAACACTGGGTGCTGAAGATTCCGGTGCCGTCGCTGGATCAACTGGTGCAGAAAATGCCGCCGATCGTGCCGGTGCCAACCGGTTACGAGGCGGTGTACAAGTTCGATGCCGTCTCGGCCACCGGCACCGCGATCATGCTCGGCGCGGTGATCGCGATCGTGCTGCTGAAGATGCGCCCGGCCGCGGCGCTGCGCACGTTCGGCGAAACCGCCAACGAGCTCAAGGTCCCGATCTACTCGATCGGCATGGTGCTGGCCTTTGCCTTCATCGCCAACTACTCCGGGCTGTCGGCGACGCTGGCACTGGCCCTGGCGCATACCGGCAAGGCGTTCACGTTCTTCTCGCCGTTCCTGGGCTGGCTGGGCGTGTTCCTGACCGGCTCGGATACCTCGTCCAATGCGCTGTTCTCGGCGCTGCAGGCGACCACGGCCCAGCAGATCGGCGTGTCCGAGGTGCTGCTGGTCGCGGCCAATACCACCGGTGGCGTGACCGGCAAGATGATCTCGCCGCAGTCGATCGCGATTGCCTGCGCGGCGGTCGGCCTGGCCGGCAAGGAGTCGGACCTGTTCCGCTTCACGGTCAAGCACAGCCTGATCTTCACCGTGATGGTCGGCATCATCACCACGGTGCAGGCCTACTGGCTCACCTGGATGATTCCCTGAGCCCATGCGCGGCGTCCCGGCCACCGGCATCGACCCCATCGCCCGCCACGCGGGCGACAATGGCGCCATGAAGAACGAACGCCTGTCCGACAAGGTGGCCGCGCAGCTGCGTGGTCTGATCCGTGAGCAGAACCTGCAGCCCGGCGACCGCCTGCCGGCCGAGCGGCCCCTGGCGGTGCAGCTGGGGGTCTCGCGCACGGCGCTGCGCGAGGCGATCGCGCAGCTGGCCAGCCAGGGCCTGCTGAGCGCGCGCGTCGGCGGCGGCACCTACGTGAGCGAGCCGGCGGCCCGCGCCCGGCAGACCATCGATGAGCCCTTGATGCCGTACCTGCCGCTGTTCCAGGGCGACCCGGAATACCGCTTTGACGTACTGGAAATCCGGCACGCGCTGGAAGGGGCGACCGCCTGGCATGCGGCGCTGCGGGCCACCGACGTGGACCGCGCCAGGATCCGCGAGGCCTTCGAGACCATGATGGCCGCGCACGGCAAGGACGATCCGGCCGGCGAGGCGCAGGCCGATGCGGCCTTCCACCTGGCCATCGCCGAGGCCTCGCACAACCTGGTGCTGCTGCAGGTCATGCGCGGCCTGTTCGAGCTGCTGCAGACCAACATCTCGCAGAGCCGCGAGAAGCTCTATACCTCCGCCCGCACCTTCGAGCCGCTGTCGGCCCAGCACCGCGAGATGATGGACGGTGTGCTTTCCGGCGACCCCGAACGCGCGCGTGCCGCCGCGCACGCGCACCTGGAATTCGTGCACACCTCCCTGCGCACGCTCGACGACAACGAAGCCCGCCGCGCCCGCGCGTCACGGCTTCCTTCTTCCCACGGTTGACCCATGATCATTTCCGCCTCCACCGATTACCGCGCAGCGGCGCAACGTCGCCTGCCGCCGTTCCTGTTCCACTACATCGATGGCGGCGCGTATGCCGAGCACACCCTGAAGCGCAATGTCGCGGACCTGTCCGACATCGCGCTGCGCCAGCGCATCCTGCGCAACATGTCCGACCTGAGCCTGGAAACGGAACTGTTCGGCGAACGCCTGGCGATGCCGGTCGCGTTGGCGCCGGTCGGCTTGACCGGGATGTACGCGCGCCGCGGTGAAGTGCAGGCGGCGAGGGCGGCGGCGAGCCGGGGGATTCCGTTCACGCTGTCCACCGTCTCGGTCTGCCCGATCGAGGAAGTGGCGCCGGCCATCGACCGGCCGATGTGGTTCCAGCTGTATGTGCTCAAGGACCGCGGCTTCATGCGCAATGCGCTGGAGCGGGCCAAGGCTGCCGGCGTGACCACCCTGGTGTTCACCGTGGACATGCCCACGCCGGGCGCGCGCTACCGTGATGCGCACTCGGGCATGAGCGGCCCGAACGCGGCGGCGCGGCGCATGCTGCAGGCGGTCACGCATCCGCGCTGGGCGTGGGACGTAGGCCTGTTCGGCCGCCCGCACGACCTCGGCAACATCTCCACCTACCGGGGCAGCCCGACCGGTCTGGCCGACTACATCGGCTGGCTGGGCAACAACTTCGATCCCTCCATTTCGTGGAAAGACCTGGAGTGGATCCGCGAGTTCTGGACCGGCCCGATGGTGATCAAGGGCATCCTCGATCCGGAGGATGCGCGTGACGCCGTTCGCTTCGGGGCCGACGGCATCGTGGTCTCCAACCACGGGGGGCGCCAGCTGGACGGCGTGCTTTCCACCGCACGGGCGTTGCCGGCGATCGCCGATGCGGTCAAGGGCGAGCTGAAGATCCTGGCCGATTCGGGCATCCGCACGGGTCTGGACGTGGTCCGCATGATCGCGCTGGGCGCGGACAGCGTGCTGCTCGGCCGTGCATTCGTGTATGCCCTCGCGGCGCAGGGCGAGGCCGGCGTGGCCAACCTGCTGGACCTGATGGCCAAGGAAATGCGCGTGGCGATGACGCTCACCGGCGCGAAGACCATCGCCGACATCAGCCGCGATTCGCTGGTGGACGCGACCCGTCGCCTCGCGGTCGCGCCGTGAGCGGCGCATCCCAGGGCACGGCGGCGCTGCTGGCGCAGCTGCGCGGCATCGTCGGCGATGCGCACGTGCTGTCCGGCGACAAACCGACCCGGCGCTTCCGCAAGGGCTATCGCTTCGGCGACGGCCCGGTGCTGGCGGTCGTCCGCCCGGGCACGCTGCTGGAGCAGTGGTACGCCCTGCAGGCGATCGTGGCGGCCAACGCCATCGTGATCATGCAGGCGGCCAACACCGGCCTCACCGGTGGCTCCACGCCCGACGGCGCGGATTACGACCGCCCGGTGGTGATCGTCAGCACGCTGCGCCTGGCCGGCGTGCAGCTGATCAACGAGGGTCGACAGGTGGTCTGTCTACCCGGCGCCACGCTGGATCGATTGGAGAAAGTTCTGGCACCGCTGGATCGCGAACCGCACTCGGTGATCGGCTCGTCGTGCATCGGGGCTTCGGTGTTGGGCGGGGTCTGCAACAATTCCGGGGGTTCGCTGGTGCGGCGCGGGCCCGCCTATACCGAGATGGCGCTGTTCGCCCAGGTCGATGCCGAGGGGCAGCTGCAGCTGGTCAACCATCTCGGCATCGCGTTGGGGGACACCCCCGAGCAGATCCTGGAGCGGCTGCAGCGCGGCGACTACGCGGCTGCCGACGTGGACAACGACAACGACCGCGCGGCCTCCGATCCGCGTTACGCCGAGCAGGTACGCCAGGTCGATGCGGCCACCCCGGCCCGCTACAACGCCGATCCCGCGCGGCATTACGAAGCCTCCGGCTCGGCCGGCAAGCTGGCGGTGTTCGCGGTGCGCCTGGACACCTTCGCGCGCGAGCCAGGCGAGGTGTTCTACATCGGCAGCAATGCGATGGAGGACCTCACCGCGATCCGTCGCCACCTGTTGACTGCCTTCGAGCGCCTGCCGATCTCCGGCGAGTACCTGCACCGCCAGGCGTATGACATCGGCGAACGCTACGGCAAGGACACCTTCCTGCTGATCGACTGCTTCGGTACCGCCAGGGTGCCGGCGGCGTTCGCGCTGAAGAGCCGGGTCGACGGCTGGTTCGAAAGCCTGGGCCTGCGCGGGGTCACCGACTGGGTGATCCAGCTGGCGATGCAGTGCCTGCCCGGCCATCTGCCGGCACGCATGCGGCAGTTCCGGGATCGCTACGAGCACCACCTGCTGCTCAAGGTGTCAGCGGTGGATGCAGCGGCGACCGAGACTTTCCTGCGCAATCACTTCGCCGATGGAGAAGGGGACTTCTTCCAATGCACGGCCGAGGAGGGGCGCAAGGCATTCCTGCATCGGTTCGCCGTCGCCGGCGCGGCGGTGCGGTACCGCGAAGTCCATCGGCGCGAAGTCGAGGACATCGTGGCGCTGGATGTGGCCCTGCGGCGCGACGACCGCGCGTGGGTCGAACAGCTACCGGCGGCCATCGACGCCAAGCTGGCCGGCAAGCTGTATTACGGGCACTTCTTCTGCCACGTGTTCCACCAGGACTACATCGTGCGCAAGGGCGAAGATCCGCTGGCGATCGAGCATGCCATGTGGACCTTGCTGGACGCGCGGGGCGCCGAGTACCCGGCCGAGCACAACGTGGGCCATCTGTACCCGGCCAAGCCGGCCCTGGCGGCGTTCTATCAGCAGCTGGATCCGAGCAATACGTTCAATCCCGGCATCGGCCAGACCGCGAAGACGCGCGGATGGGGCAGCTGCGACTGCACCACCCACGGGTAGAGCCACCCCCTTGGTGGCTGCTTTGAAACCTGCCCCACGCCGGAGCAGCCACCCATGGGGTGGCTCTACCCGTGGGGAATCACTCGCAACGGACGGCGGTGATCACGTTGTCCTTGTCGATGAACACACGCAGGCGATCCTGGCGCAGGTCGCGCGACGTGATCGTGGCCGGGCCGATCGGGTTGATCAGGCCGGCGCCGCTCTGCAGCAGCAGCTTGCGCATGTTCGTCTGGTCGGCCGGCTGCCCGATGGCCCACCCCAGTTCGTCGGCCTTGCACAGGCCCGGGCCCTTGATTTCCGGCCCCGGCGAGCTGACGCAGGCGGTCAGCGACAGGGTGCCTGCGAGCATGATCGCGGCGAGGGGGTAACGGGAAAGGGATGCCATCGGGTCGCTCCTGCGGGGTCAGGCGCCGACCATACCACCGCCACGCGCATCGTCGCGTGGTGGCCGCCCCGCGACCGTTCGACGCAGCCGGGTCGGCGCACGGGGGCAGGGCGCTGCGCCCTGGGCGTTACACTGGCCCCTCTCAGAATCGGCCAGGCCGGGAGTCGCGGGTGCTGCACGTGTTCATGCTTGGCGGGCGGCATGCCCGGGCCCGGATCGAGGTGCACGACGTGGCCTTCGCCAATGTCGATGCCATCGAGGAGGCTTACCCGCAGCTGCGCCAGGACTGGTTCGGCGAACGCAGGGGGCTGCACGTCGATGGCTGGCTCGCGGTGGATGGGGTGGAGGAGTACCAGGTGCGGTTTGCCGATGTCGCACCGGCGGTGGGCGCGCCGCGGCTGTATTTCCTCAATCTCGGCGGGTACGCCGCGGGCGCGCTGGGCGAGGCGCATGACTACCGGTTGCTGGTCGCCACCGATGTCGACGAGGCCAAGCGCAAGGCCAAGGGCCTGCGTGATGCCAGCTGGTTCAAGCCGCATACCGATGCGCTGCTGGAGGTGGATGACTGCATCGCCATCGACCAGGTCGGCGGCCGCCATGTGCAGCTCGAGCGCGGCGGGCACCGCGGGATCACCCTGGTCAGTGACTACATCGTGATCGGCTGAGCGGACCCGATTGCCCGCGGCCATGCCGCTGGCGCATAGTGTCGCGGTCCTATGAGGTCCGGCGATGTCGCCGCGACAGATCAACCAACGGAAGTAGAACATGCAGAGCAGGAAGATCACGGCCGCGCTGATCGTGACACTGGGAATGACGATGGCGGGCAGCGCCGCTGCGGCCGAGCCGGACGCGCCGGTCTTCGGTGGCTGGCGCAACCTGCATTCGGCCAGTGGCGCCGAGCCGGTCCTGCGCAACCAGCCGTTTGCGATCCTGCCGCGCGAGGTCGCCAAGGGCGAGCGTTTCGCGATCCTCGACCGCGAGAACAAGCAGGTGGTGTGCTGCCTGGTGGTCGACAGTGAGCGCCTGGATGCGATCGCGCTGGAAACCCGCTACCGGCTGCCCGGGGTCTGGATCGCCGACCTGCTTGGCAACGAGGACTACAACCGCCGGCACGGCGACCCGCATGTGTTCGCGATGACGCGCGAGGGCGAGCTGGTCGACCACGTCTTCTCGCAGGACGGCGGCGGGTACAGCGACCTCGGCGGTCTGCTGCTGCCGGCGGGCGCTGCGCTGGAAGAGAGCGGCAGCATCAAGCTCGGCGCCACCCGCTACCGGCTGCAGGCGCAGTCGCAGCGGTTCGCCGATGACAATGGCGCGCTGGATCGCTACACGCTGCAGCCGCCGGCACCCGCCGCGCCGGTGGTGGTCGAGGTGCCTTACAGCACGTACTGACACGGAAGCGACAGAACCGGCACGGTACAATCGCGCCCGCCCGCCGGCATCGCTGCTGCGGGCCTGTTTCCTTGTCCGAGCCTGTCCGTGATCGCCCGATTGTCCCTGTCCTGTGCGCTGCTGCTGTTGGCCGCCTGCGCCACGCCGGCCCGGCCGCCGGCCGCACCGCCTGCCAAACTGCCTGCCAATCCGGACGCGCTGTGGGGCATCATCCAGCGCGACTGCGCGGGCGATGCAGCGCCGCGCGGGAGCTGCCTGGCGGTAGCCGCCGAGGCGCATCGCCGCGATGTACTGCTGAAGGACTCGCATGGCCACTATCAATTTCTGCTGCTGCCCCTGGACCGGGTCTCGGGCATCGAAAGCCCGGCGCTGCTGAGGGCCGGTGCGCCGAACTATTTCGCCGCCGCCTGGGCCGCCCGCAGCCACACCGAGCAGGCACTGGGCCGGGCGCTGCCGCGCGATGTGGCCAGCCTGGCCTTGAACTCCCCGCATGGCCGCTCCCAGCACCAGTTGCACATCCACGTGGATTGCCTGCGCGCGGATGTCCTGGGCCAGCTGCGCCGGCTGCAGCCTGCCATCGGCAGCGACTGGCAGCCGTTGCCGGAGCCGCTGCGCGGACATGCCTATCTGGCCCGCCAGCTGCCGGGTGCCGAGCTCACCGCCAATCCGGTGCGCCTGCTGGCCGCTCACCTGGCCGACCCCGCCGATATCGGCAACTGGTCGCTGGTGGTGGCGGGGCGGACCGATGCAGCCGGCGCGCCCGGCTTCGTGTTGCTGGCCACCCGGCTGGACCTGGCAGCCGGCAACAAGGCCAGCGGCGAGGAACTTCAGGACCATGCGTGCGCCGTGCTGACCGGCGCGGCCGGCCCGCTGGATGGCGTGCTGTGAGGCGTGGCAGAACGCACGATTGAAACAAAAACCGCGGACGTGGCACGTTATAGTGGCCGTTCAATGCGGTTCCCGCTTTCGCGCCCGGGCTGACTGGCGCGTCGTATCCGACTGATTCCATGACTGCTGAAACCACGACTCCGCCCGCCGCTGCGCCGTCCCAGGCCACCGGTCCGCTGTTCTACCAAGCGCCCGTGCCGCTGCGCTCGGATCTGCATGCCGCCTGGCGCCTGGTGCCCGACACCGCGCATTTTGCTGCGGATACCAATGCGATCCCCGCCGTGATCGGCGAGTTCGGCTCGCTGGCCCAGCATTACCCGATCATCTTCACCGGCAAGGATGCGATGCCGCTGGTGGCCGTGGGTCTGGCCCAGCGCAATCTGTTCGTTGCCAATGACCTGTGGGACGAGCAGAGCTACGTGCCCGCCTACGTGCGTCGCTACCCGTTCGTGTTCATGCAGGCCGGCGAGCAGGACGAGTACGTGCTCGCGCTGGACTCGGCCGCCCGGCAGGTCAACCAGGGCCAGAGCGAGGACGGCCTGCCGCTGTTCCAGGATGGCAAGGCGACCGAGGTGGTCGACAACGCCATGCGCTTCTGCGGCGATTACACCCGCGAGCATGATGCGACCCGTCGCTTCACTGCAGCCCTGATCGAGAACAGCCTGCTGATCGACCGCAATATCGACGTCACCCTGGCCGATGGCCGGCAGATGTCGATCAACGGTTTCCAGGTCGTGGACGTGGAGAAATTCGCCGCGTTGCCGGATGCCACCGTGGTGGCCTGGCACCGCAACGGCTGGCTGGCGCTGGTGCATCACCACCTGAGCTCGCTCGCACGTTTCAGCGCGCTGGTGAACCGCCAGAGCGCACTGCCTGCCGACGCCTGAGCCCAGGCGCACGCGAAGTCACGCAGACGGCGGCCGCAGGGCCGCCGTTTTTCGTTGCTTAGGCGAAATATCGATAAGCATATCCCGGGCGGTCATTTCCCCCTTTTCCGCCTGTTCAGCAGAATCACGGCCCCTTCCTCACTACGCTCCGGCACGGGCCTGCCCGCGACGGGACGTAGCTCTTTACCGGAATTCTGCATGTCTGTGCTGTATCGCCCGCTGCGTCGGCGGGCCCTGGTTCTGTCGTTGTTGCCCCTGCTTGGCGCAGGCTCCCTGGTCCACGCCGCCGATGCGCCGACCCAGCTCGATGCGGTCACGGTCACCGGCTCGCGCATCCCCCGCGCCAGCGTGGAAGGCCCCTCCCCGGTAACGGTGATCACCCAGGAGCAGATCGAGGCGCAGGGCTATCGCAGCGCCTTCGAAGCACTCAGCGCGCTGACCGAGAACACCGGCAACGTGCAGGGCGAGGACTTCGGCAACACCTTCACCCCGGCAGCCAATACGATCAATCTGCGTGGCCTGGGCCCGAACCGCACGCTGGTGCTGGTCAACGGCCGCCGCCAGTCCGATTACCCGCTGGCTTACGAAGGCTCGGTCAACGTGGTCAACCTGGCCAACATCCCGAGTGCGCTGATCGACCGGATCGAAGTGCTGGCCGGCGGTGCGTCGGCGGTGTACGGCTCGGATGCGATCGCCGGCGTGGTCAACATCATCCTCAAGAAAACCTATGACGGCGTCGGCATCAATGTCCGTGCCGGTACCACCGAGCAGGGCGGCGGTGACAACCAGCGCCTGCAGGCCGTGGGCGGCGGTTCGGGCGAGCAGTGGGACGCGATCTTCGGCCTGGAGATCGCCAACCGCAAGGCCATCTACGGCTCGCAGCGCGATTTCATGGACTCGCTGACCGACGACCCGCGTGGCGTGGACCCGCTGGCGACGGCGGTGGCCTATCGCCGCAACGCGTCCACCAACAACTACATCGATCCCGGCGCCGACGGTTGCGACGCCTCCAGCACGCTCTACGGCGGCAGTGTGTTCCGCGCGCAGAACCCGCGCCAGGGCTGGTACTGCGGCAGCAATGAAGCCTCGCCGACGTTCTGGACCGTGCAGACCGAGAAGCGCAACATCGATGCCTACAGCGCCGTGACCTGGCGTTTGAACGATCGCCAGGAACTGTTCGCCGATGCGGCCATCGGCACTGCGCGCATCTACAACAACACGCGTGCGCCGAGCTGGACCTCTTCGCGCAACTACTTCTACAACCAGAGCAGCGGTCAGCTGGAAAGCTGGTACCGGCGGTTCGCGCCGGAAGAGATCGGCGGCGTCCAGCGCAACGCCAACCGCTTCCTGGAGCAGTCGTGGTCGTTCAACGTTGGTGCGCGAGGCAGCATCGGCGGCTCGGACTGGGACTACGAAGCGGCCTACAGCCGCTCGCGCTATGAGAACAGGACGCAGCGTCCGGGCCTGCTGGTCGGCATCAATGAATACCTGCTCGGTCCGCAGCTGGGCACCCGCAACGGCGTGGAGGTGTATGCACCCGATCCGTCACGTCTGTACCAGCCGCTGACCCCGGGTGAGTACGACGGTCTGTCGGACCGTTACGAGAGCCGCAACGCGGCGTGGCTGCAGACCGCCAGCGTCAGCGTCAACGGCCAGCTGTTCGATCTGCCCGGCGGCCGTGCCGCGCTGGCAGCGGTGGTCGAGGCCGGCAGCCAGGGCTACAGCAACCGCCCCGACCCGGCATTGGGCCAGGGCGTGTTCTGGAACCTCAATGCCGGCATTCCCGCCGGTGGCGAACGTGATCGCTATGCGGCCGGCGTGGAGCTGCAGCTGCCGTTGCTGGAGCGCCTGACCGCGACTGTCGCCGGCCGCTACGACCAGTACCGCGCGGCCGGGGATCACCTGGGCAAGGCGACCTGGAGCACCGGCCTGGAGTTCCGCCCGTTCGATACGTTGCTGCTGCGCGCCAGTGCGGCGACCAGCTTCCGTGCGCCGGACATGAACTATGTGTTCGCGACCGAAACGCGCGGCTACAACCCCGGCATGACCGACTACTGGCGCTGCCGCAGTGCCGGCCAGGCCTATGACGACTGCGACTTCAGCGGACTGGCGATCGACTACACCAGCGGCGCCAACCCGCAGCTGCAGCCGGAGACGGCCAAGTCCTATGGCCTGGGCTTCGTCTGGTCGCCGTCGGCGAATCTGGATTTCACTGCCGACTACTACGACATCCGCATCGACGACGAGGTCACCAACCTCGACGCCACGCGCATCCTCAAGGATGAGGCAGATTGCCGTCTCGGCCAGACCGTGGGCGGCGACGCGCGCGATATCGGCTCGGCGCAGTGCCAGGACGCGCTGCGCCGGGTAATCCGCAACCCAGCCGATGCCGCGGTGCAGCCGAACCAGGTGGTGCGCGTGCTGATCAACCCGATCAACGCCGCTTCCGAAACCGTGCGCGGCATCGACCTGAAGTCGAACCTGCGCTGGGATGCCGGTCGCTACGGTCGCTTCTCCGCGCGAGCGGCGTACTCGCTGGTGATCGATCACAGCTACCGCCAGTTCGCCGGTGACGAGGTCCAGGACCAGCGCAACTCGCTGGATTCCTACCAGTGGCGCAGCAAGGTCAACGGCAGCGTGACCTGGGCGATCAACGACTGGACCGCCACGCTGTACGGCATGCGCTACGGCTCGTTGCCGAAGACCGACGGCAGCGGCCGCATCGCCCCGTACATGACCTACAACGCCAGCCTGTATCGCAAGCTCAACGACAACGCCACGCTCGGCCTGATCGTCAACAACCTGCGCGACAGCCGCCCGCCGGCGGACAAGAACGGGGGTGGCTGGCCGTTCTATCCGGTCGGCAACTACGATCCGTACGGCCGCCAGTTGTGGCTGGAGTTCGACTACCGCTTCCTGTAATCGCCTCGCGGGCCCGGAAATGCCGGGCCCGCTGCGTTTGGATGCAGGTATCGCTGGCGCTCAGAGCATCATCCCGCCCAGCACCGCCAGGGCCAGTGCGATGAGCAGGACACCGGACAGGCGCTCGATCCACGGCAATGCGCTGCTGAATCGTCGCATCACGGAGGCACGGCCGACCAGGCCCGCGACCAGTAGATCCCAGCCCAGCACCACCGAGAACATCCACAGCCCATAGAACACCCGCGTACCCGCAGTAGTGCCGGGTCCGCTCAACATCGCCGCGAGGCTGGCGTAGAACAGGGCATTCTTGGGATTCAACAGCGCTGACATTCCGCCCAGCGCGAAGGCACGGGCCCACCTGGATGAGGCGCGATGGGGGGACGCTGATGTCGGCTGTTCTGCCATCGATGGTAGCGCTGCCGCACCCGCATGGCGCACGAACAGCGCGCCTACGTACAGCAGGAAGACGCAGCCCGCCACCTGGATCACCTGAAACAGCACGCTGCCGGACTGCAGCTCTGCCACCCCGGAGAAAGCCAGCGCAATGTAAACGCCGTTGGCGAGGGCAACGCCGATGCACGCGCCGCTGGCAATGCGCCAGCCCTGATGGATCGCCGTGCGCGCGATCAGGAAGAAGTCCGGCCCGGGTGACAACAGCGCCAGGAAGTGCACAGCAGCAACGAGCAGAAACTGTTCCATGGGGCAGGCGTCAACGGGGCGTGTGACTGTGCCGGTCCTGCGTGATGCTGTATTGCACGATATTGCGCAGCGCTCAGCGGCGATAACGACCTGGGGTAATGCCGGCGTGTGCCTTGAACAGGCGTTGGAAATGGCTCTGGTCTGCAAAGCCGAGTGCGTGGGCGACGTCGGCCAGCGCTTGCCCCCGGCCTAGTCGCTCCCGCGCGGCATTGACCCGTCGATTGAGCTGCCAGGCATGCGGGGTGAGTCCGGTGGCGCTGCGAAACGCACGGATCACCGCGTAGCGGTTCATCCCGGTGCATGTAGCCAGGTCGGCCAGCGATGCGCCTGATACAGGCGCGGCGTCCAGCAGGGCGAAGGCCGGCTGCAGTCGCCTGCGCAGCTCTGGGCTTGTGTGCGGGGCGGGGATCGGAATCCCGGCAGCGACCTCGAGATCGTCGATGAAAGCGACCACGGCGGCTTCTTTCTCTGCGGGATCGGCGCCGGAAAACAGCAGGTCATTCATGTCGCAGAACGTCCGGTAGCGCGCCACGCTGCGGTCAATGCGGATCGGCGGCGCCGTTGCAGCCCCTGCCTCGATGGGTTGCCTGTCAGCCATGACCGCCGCCATCCATGCCGCATCCAGATGCAGCATCTGATAGCTCCAGGCGGTGTCGGGCGCTGGATTGCAGGCATGGACACGGTGCGCTGGCACGATGACCAACGTGCCTGGCTGAAGGCGGTGCTGTCCACCCGGTGCGCCGCTGAAAATGCTCTCACCGGCATCCACGGCGCCGATCGACCAGGTGGGATGACTGTGCGGGCGGTAACAGGCCCGGCTGTTGCACGCGCGGCGTGACTCGACCCACGGCAGCTGGGGATCGCGCCAGAAGTCGTTATCCGAGGCCATGCGGCCGGAAGGGTCGCGCTCGCGTATGCTCACCGCCTGAACTCACTGCAATCCATGAGCCATGGTAGATCACATCCATTACCGCCGCGCCGTACCCGACGATGCCGCGGCCTGCATCGATCTGCGCGGTCGCACCCGCGAGAACGCGTTTTCCGCCGCCCAGCTCGCCGAGCTCGGCATCACTGAAGCCAGCTGGGCGGCCGGTATCCGTGACGATGCGCTGCCGGGGCATATCGCACTCGAAGGTGAGCGGATGGTCGGCTACTGCTTCGGCGATCGCGAAGGCGGCGAGATCGTGGTCCTGGCGTTGCTGCCGGCCTATGAAGGACGGGGCATCGGTCGGCACTTGCTGGATCTGGCCATTGCCGATCTGGTCGAGGCGGGGCATGCGCGGCTGATCCTGGGGTGTGCAGCGGATCCGGCGGTTCGCTCGTACGGGTTCTATCGTTACCTCGGCTGGCGGCCGACCGGCGAGATCGATGCGCTGGGCGATGAGGTGCTCGAGCTGCACGTGGGCGCCACACCGTAGGATCGGGGTAGGGCGTGCCAGTGATTCCGTGTCGGGTTCATGCGCATGGGTGGGTCATCGTGCGGCCGGTCACGACAGCGGTAGCGGCCCCGGGACATGCTGGATGCCTCTGCACGGAGCGATGCGATGACTGCGTGGTTGCTGACCCTGATGATGAGTGCCACCACGGTCGAGCCGCCCACTCGACAGGTTCACACCTGTCTGGTGGATGGGGCGCGGCACTACCAGTCCACCCCGTGCCAGGGTCGCACCGAACGCATCCGCGAGATGCCGCCGCCTGCCGACACCTGGGCCAATGACATGCATATCGAGTCGCTGCGGCAGGAGCTCCAGGCCAGACGGCGCGCGGACGCTGCACCCACGCGTCAGAAGCGCGCGCAGCGCCCCCGCGGGGCACCGGCCGGCGTCCGCGGTGCGCTGATCACGGTCCACACCGATCCTGTGAAGTGCGCCGCGGCGCGGCGCCAGCGGGAGACGGCATACCAAAAGGCGGGCCAGCGGCCGAGCCTCGCGCTGAGCCGGCAGATGGATGACCGTGTCCATGACGCGTGCCGGTGACCGCCCGGCATCGGCTGGGACGGCGCACGAAAGGCGAACCGTGCCCGCCATGATGGCCGCCGCCAAGCACGCTCAGGGCTGCGTCATCAGGTAGCGCGCGACGGCATCGAAAGCAGGCAGGGTGGTCGGGTCGTTCGCGCTGTTGCCGGCGACCGGGTGCGAGCCGAACCGCGCGATCACCACCCGTGCGGTGGGATCGATGTAGAGGGCCTGGCCATGCACGCCGCGCGCCATGTAGGCGCCGTGGTCGTTGTGCGAGATCCACCACATGCCGCGGTAGCTCCAGCCCGGCAGCTGCGCATACCCGGCCTTGGCGAAGGCCTGCTTGCTGCCGCCCGCGCGGATGCGGGCGATCGCGGCGGCCGGTACGACCGACTGGCCACCCACCTTGCCGTCGTCGAGCAGCAGCTGGCCGACCCGGGCGAGATCGCGCAGGCCGGCATTGAAGCCACCGCCTGCGAACGGCGTGCCGGTGGAGTCCACGGTGTAATACGCATCCTGCTCGGCGCCGAGACGTTGCCAGATCCGCGACTGCAGCAGCTGCGCGACCGACTGGCCGGTACGGCGGGCGATGATCCAGCCCAGGGCATCGGTGTTGATCGTCTTGTAGCCGAACGCTTCGCCGTGGCGGCCCTGCTTCTGCACGGTCTGCAGGTAATCGTAGTAGCTGCGCGGCCCGGTGTAGCCGGCGGGCGGGGGCAGGGTGCTGCCGGCGACGGAGTACTGCCAGACCTCGGCATCGGGGTCGGCGTAGTCTTCGCTGTAGCGCAGCGCCGTGGTCATCTCCAGCACCTGCTTGACCGTGGCGTCGCCGAAGGCGC
The DNA here is from genome assembly GCF_039673115.1 of Stenotrophomonas sp. TWI1183. Taxonomy (NCBI): domain Bacteria; kingdom Pseudomonadati; phylum Pseudomonadota; class Gammaproteobacteria; order Lysobacterales; family Lysobacteraceae; genus Stenotrophomonas; species Stenotrophomonas sp. TWI1183. The sequence continues at coordinate 182,308 of NZ_JBDJKZ010000001.1, read as the reverse complement.
TGTCCTTGAGCTCGGGAATGATCGCGCCGACGCGCTCGGTTTCATCGATCACGCCCTCGGCCACCAGCATTTCGCCGAGCAGCCCGGTGATCGATTTGGTGACGGACATCGCGCCATGCTGGCCATGTTCGTCCAGGCAGCCGCTGTAGCGTTCGTAGACCACCACGCCGTCATGCAGCACGACGATGCCGTCGGTGTAATTGGCCGGCAGTGATTGGGCCCAGGTCATGCGGGTGCTGCTGCCGAGCGGCGTGAACGACAGCGCGTCGATCGCGTCATCCAGCCGACGCGGCAGCGCACGGGCAGCGCCGGCACCGCGGCTGACACCGACGGTGGGCATCAACTGGCGGAAATGGCAGGCCGTCCAGCGCAGCTTGGGGAAGCTGAAATAATCGTCGTCGGTGTAGCGGATGCGCTTGTCTTCCGGCGGCGGCGCGCCCTGCATCCAGCCCAGCAGCTTCGGATCGGACGCCTCCGCCGACAGCGGCGGCGCGGTCGGCGACGCCGGGGTAGCGACGGCGGCGACCGGCAGAGCGAGGACGGCGACCAGTGCCGCGGCGAGGCCGGCGCGCGATGACGCCAGCGCACCGCGCAGGCCGGACACGGTGATGCGGGGACGTGGAACGGGCATGGTGCACTCCTTGCTGATGCGCAGTACGTCTGCGCCACCAAGGGTACTGCACCGCAAACGAAGACGGCGCCATCGGCGCCGTCCCTGACGTGCCCTGCCGGGGCAGGGCGCGCGATGCCGTTACGGGCTGCCGGGGTTGCCCTGCGGCACCGGGTCCGGCGTAGCCGACTCGGCCGAGGGCAGGGACAGCGCCGGATTCAGCTGCTGCGCCTGCAGCGTCTGGATGCGCTGGTTGAGCGCGTCCAGTTCGCTGTGGGAGCTGCGCAGGTCGGTGCTCAGGCTGACGGCCTGCTGCTTGGCCTGTTCCAGCGAGGCGCTGACCTGCAACGACTGCTGGCGCTGCAGCTCGGCTTCCTGCTGCAGGCTGCGCAGCCGCTCTGCGTTGTAGGCGACCAGGTTTTCGGTGTAACGCTTGCCGGCCTGCAGGCGGGTGGTGTCGATGTACACCTGGGCCAGTTGTTCGGTCTGTTCGACGAACGTGCGGTAGACCTTCTCGGCGTTGTCGACCGAATCGGTCTTGATCACGCGCCAGAAGTCTTTCTCGTGGAACAGCGCCACGTAATAGTTCAGCGTGCTGGTATTGAACAGCAGGCTGGCGCCGTAGGCACCGTTGTAGGTCGTGCGCAGCTCGGTCAGCTGTTTGGAGTCGACCAGCTGGCGCAGTTCGTCCACGGTATTGCGGACCACCGGCGCCGGGCGCGGCGTGGCCTCCGCGGCCGGCTCGGCACGCGATGCGCGCGCGGCCAGGGCCTGCGGTACGACGGACAACGTCAGCAGCAACACGATCCCACCGGTCAACGCGTGCGTGACGATGGAACCTACCCCTTTTCTCTCTCGCATATTCTGGCCATCCACGAATGGATTATCGGTGAAGTTAAGTCCCCGCCGGAGTCTAGCACGCACAATCGCGTGGTCCGCACTTCACCACGGCGTCAATAAACCAACTGTGCCGGGGTGCACTGGATGGACTGCATATGTACGTCGGTCCGGCCCAGCTCCAGCCCGAGAATCTGCGCCAGGGTCTGCGAGAGCAGGGTGCCGACGCCATTGAGCAGCGGCTTCAGGGTTTCCAGGACGGGGGTCAGGGCCAGGCACAGCAGGCCGCTGCAGCGGACCTGGTCGCTGCCCGGATCGGTGACGCCGGTGCCGCCGCCCAGGTCCTGCAGGCCGCCGGGCCGGGTCTGCAGATAGGAGGCGAGATTGGATTTGACGCAGTTGTTGTAGTTGAGCAGGGTACTGATCAGGCTGTTGCAGCGGTTGACGACCAGTCCGCCGAGCAGTCCGCCGAGCAGGCCGCTGAGCGCTCCCATCCCTTCGCCGGTCACCGTGGCGTTGTAGCTGTCCCATACCGAGCCGGTACGGGTGCAGGTAGTGAGATAGAGCGGGGGGCATGCATATGGCACGCCATTGATGACATCCCAATCACCGAGCGCACCGATGCCAAGGGCCGGGTTGCCATGGCGCAGCAGCTCGATGGTTTTCTTGGCGTCGTAGAATCCGTTACCCGGATTGGCGGCCTTGAGATACTGATCCGCCAACCGGTTGGCGGTGGCGGCATCGGTGCTGCCCTGCTTGCCGGGAGTAACCACGTTGCTCAGCACCCGCAGCAGTTCACTTACCAGGCCGGAAACCGCCGAGCCGACCTGGGCCTGGTTGAAGCGGGTGGAGGCGGTTTCCCCGGCGGCCAGCGTGACGCGTTCATCGTGTGCGAGAGCATCGAGCGAGATCTTGTCGGTGACCAGCGGCGCGCCCAGCAGGGTCAGCAGCTGCTCGTTCTGCAGCCCGGTATCGCAGACGTTGCGCTGCGAGAACTGATTGGCCGCATCGACGCGGCCGACACAGGCGCGCAGCAGCGAGGACTGCACCCGCACCGTGGCGGTGGGCGGTGTTGCGTCGCAATTGAGCGCTTCCAGCGTCCCCATCGCGTTGGTCACATCGGCGTAGATCGGCAGGTTGAGGCGGATGCCCAGTCCGCTCAGCACCGGGCCGAGCACGGCCAGGCCGGCGGTATCGATATCGATCTTCAGCCGGACCTGCGCGTTGTAGGCGCGCGTGCCGACGCCGCCGATGGCGATGGACGGCGGCTCGATGATCGCCGCGCGGGTCTGCACGAGGCCCAGGATGTTGAGGTTGTTCACCGCGACGCCATTGCCGCCGCTGGCGATGCTGATGCTGGTGGTGATCAGGTCCAGCGCGCTGATGTCGGCCTGCAGCGCTGGCGATGCAGGGCCTTCGGGTGCCACGACCCGTGCGAACAGGCCGCTCGTGGCATCGGTGCTGCCGAGCTGCACGTTGAGCTGGTTGAGATCGATCCTTGCCGCGAGCGCATTGCGCAGTGCGGTCAGGTCCACGTTGGCGACACCGCTGCGGGTCAGCACCGTGGCCGTAGCGTCCAGCAGTTGCCCGAGCGATACGCGGTTCGCGGCGAGAAGCGCGTTGAATTCGGCGATGCCGATGTTGGCATCGACCGGAATGCCGAGCGCCTGCAGCAGGCCGCCCGGCGTGACCTTGGCCTGCGCCAACCCGTCATAGCCGAGCAGGGTGGTCCGGTCCAGATTGACGCCGACCAGAGCGAGTACGTTGCCCAGCGGCGTCGTGCCATTGACCCGCAGCAGCTGTGAGCCCACCGAGAACACGGCGATCGGTGGCGCGCGGGTCGCCACCGCCTGCGCGCGGACCGTCGGCAGGCGCGTGTTCTGGCCGAAGAACGGCAGGACCGGGCGGGTCGCCACGACCTTGACGGCGTTGAGCGGGTTCGCCGCATCCAGCGTCATGCTGAAGTGGTCGTCCGTTCCGCGTGTCGGGTTCCAGTTGCCGCACTGGATCGCCAGGGTGCCGGAGAATCCATTGCCCTGTGCCGCATTGCCGCGCGCGGCGCTGTTGTCGCCGCGGTCGGCGCTGCACAGATCCAGCCGCTGCGCGCCGGCCATCGAGGCCAGGTCGACCACCTTCTGCGCATCGCGCTTGGCCCAGTACAGATAGCCCACTTCGACCAGGCCGAGCATGCCGACCAGGCCGAGCAGGACCAGCATCATGGTGACCGACATCCCGCCGCGCAGCCGCCGGCGGGACGGCGGGGGTACGCGGGCGCTGGACTGGTGCATGGCCTTGCCCTCCTTAGTTGGTATCGCTGACGTCCTTCTTGACGCTGGTCTTGAGGAACTCGGGAATCTCGTGCTCGAAGCTCTTGAGGTAACGCGCGTAGCTGGCGGTCGCCTGGTCACCGAGGATCGGCAGGCGCGGCCCGGCGTGGGTGCCCGCGGCCTGCATGCGCAGCAGGTCGCGGGTGGTCTGGCCGATCTCGGTGCGCGGCGGCGGTGCAGGGGGAACGTAACGCTCGGCCGGTACGCCCGAGGCATGGCCCGGTGCGCGCGCCACGTCACCGGGATCGGACTGGACGGGCGCTGCGGCGGGCAGCGCAGTGACGGCGACCGGCGGGGCATCCGGCCCGCCCAGCATCTGTCCGGTCAGTGGTGCCTGCTGCGCCAGCACGGGCGAGATCCAGGCCGGCAGCATCAGCAGGAAGCCGACGGGCAGGAGGCAAACAGGCAGGCGACGCAGCTGGCTCATGGCGTGTTCTCGCTGGCGGGAGTGGCGGTGCTGAAGCGCTCAAGCATCGATGGCGCCAGACGCGCATCGCTGCTGGTACGGCGATCGGTATCGACGGCCACCCGGCGGGCTGCTGATGGGGTCGCGGGGTGGGCGGTGGGTGCGGGTACCGGGGCCGCCGCGGCGACGCTGGCCGGGGCGCGCTGCACCGACGGTGCAGGCGTGGCCTGCTGGCGCAGTTGTTCCGCCAGCCGGCGCACTTCGGCCTGGGCACTGTCGGTCAAGCGCGCGTTGCGCATGATCGTCTCGGCCATCTCGTTCTGGCCACGCAGCAGGGCCCATACCGCCAGATTGGCGTTGGCCTTGGCGCTGCCGGGCGACAGCTCGGCAGCCTTGGCCAGCGGTTCCTGCGCCCGCGCCCAGTCGCCGGCGCGTAGCCGGGCGAAGCCAAGATCGCCCAGGTAGCCGGTATTCAACGGTTGCAGCTGCACGGCCTTCGCCAGTGCCTGTTCCGCGCGCGCCGCGTCGCCGTCGCGGGCCACGACCAGACCCAGTCCGTGCCATGCGGCTGCGGCCTGCGGTCCGCTGGTGAGGCTGGCGTAGATCGCCAGCGCGGCCTCGCGCTGCCCGGTTTCGCGCAAAGCATCGGCATTCAGCAGCCGCAACTGCGGGCTGTCGCCGTAACGCTGCCGGTAGGCATCCACGTGCGCCAGCGACGCGTAGTACGCGCCCTGCTGCTGCATCTTGGCGATCAGCTCGGCGTAGAGCTGCTTGTCGTCCTGCGGCGCCACCTCGGGCGAGGCCAACGCCATCGGGTCCTGGCGGTAGCCGTTGCGCACGTTCGAACAGGCTGCGCAGAGTGCTGTCGCGGCGAGCAGCAGGCAGAGGCGGGAAAGCACGGCGTGGCGCATGGCGTTCAATCCAGTTTGGTCAGGGCGGAGGCGAGGGCGATGATGGCCGGACCGGCCAGCACCAGCATCAACGCCGGTAACAAGGTCAACATCATCACGACGGTCATCTTCACCGAGAGCTTGCCGACCTTCTCCTTGAGGGTGGAACGGCGCTGTTCGCGCAGCCGGATGCTGAACTGGCGCAACGGCTCCTGCACGGCGCCGCCATGGGCATGCACCTGCAGGATCAGCTGCACCAGGCTGCGCAGGTCCTCGTCATCGAACGATTCGCTCAGCCGGCGCAGCGACTGCTCGCGGCTGCGCCCATGCATGTAGGCGATGTTGGCCTGGTGGATTTCGCGGCCCAGCACCGGGATGGCGTTGCGCAGCTTGTCGCCCAGCGTCTGCAGGCTCTGGTCCATGCTGAAACCCACGCCCTGCAGCAGCCGCAGCAGATCGATCAGCAGGGGCAGCTCCGCGGAGACCTGCTTGCGCAGGCGCATCGCCCAGGCACGCAAGGCGAACTTGGGCAGCAGGATGCCGAACGCCAGTGCGCCGAAGATCGCCATCGCGCGGCTGAATCCGGTGCTGTGGTTGAAGGCAAGCACGAGGACCAGTGTGGCGACCGCGATCAACAGGCGCAGGCCGAGGAAGATCGCGGTGCCGGCTTGGGTGTTCCAGCCCGCCTGGTCGAGCAGCAGCCGATCTTCCGGCGCGAGCAGGGCGGCTTCGATGCGCCCGCCGTTGAAGCGCTGGCCGAACCCCGCGATCCCCTTGAGCCAGCGCTGGCGCAGGCTCACCGGGGGCTGCGCGGGCGGGGACGGTGAGCCCGGCACGTCGCGCGGACGCAGGGCGGCCTGCAGTGCCTCCTGGTGGCGTTGTTCGCGGCCACTCAGGACCCAGCCGCGCACCCCGAGCAGGGCCACGCCCGCGGCGAGCACCAACAGCGTGGCGATCCACCAGCCGCTACTGGTCATGGTGACCTCCGGTGGCCAGGACGGGCAGGCGGGCGCTCATAGGGATTTGGCCAGGCGGTACAGCAGGAAGCCGCCGATCAGTTCCAGCCCCAGCGCCCACAGCAGCAGCGTGTGGCCGAGTGGCTCGTGGATGATCGGCTGGAAGAATTCCGGGCTGGTGATCCCCATCAGGACGGCGCTGATCGGCGGCAGCAGGCCGAGCACCCAGGCCGACATGCGGGTCTCGGAGGTGGTGGCCATCAGCTCCTGCTGGGCCTGGTCCAGATCGCGCATGAAATCGGCCATGCGCTGCAGGATCTGGTCGGCACGGCCGCCGATGCGCACGCTGACCCCGAGCACGACCGACAGCACGTTCAGGGCCTCGAGCCGATAGGGCTGGGCCGCCTGCGCCAGGGCGCGGTCGAGGTCCAGCCCACTGCGGGTGTAGGACAGGGTGGCATCGAGCAGGCCACGCAGTGGCATCGGCATCTGCGCGGCCGAGGTCTGGAACGCCATCTGCAGGCTGTTGCCGAGCCCGGCCAGGCGCACCAGGTTGTCGAGGAAGTCCGGCAGCTGGCGCAGCAGTTTGGCCTGCAGCCGGTTGATCCGGCGCGATACCCAGAACCACGCCGCCAAGGCACTGAGCACCAGCACGATCGGCGCGGCCCACGCGGTGCCGAGCCGCGCACTGGCGATCCACGCCAGCAACGCAGCGGCGGCGGCAATCAGCAACGGCACCCGCCAGCCGGTCGGCAGGGCGGCGCGTTGCATCAGCGCATCCCAGGGCAGGCCGGTGGGCGCAGTGGTCACCGGCATCGGGGCAGGGCTGTCGCCGATCCCGGCCAGGCGCGGTGAGGTGTCCGGCCGCGACAGTCGCTGCTCGGCGTGTTGCAGCGACAGCCTCCGCTGCTCGCGTGCGGCCGCGCCGCCCCACAGCTCCACGGCCAGGGCCACCAGCACCAGCGCCGCACTGCACAGGAGCAGGACGAAGGCCATGCTCAGAAGCCTCCGCCCAGCGCTTCGCGCAGCTGCCGGCGGAACGGCTCGAGCTTGTGCGAATGCGGTTGGAAGCCCAGCCCGACCCAGCGGTCGTATTCCTTGCCGTCGGCATCGATCTGCACTTCGTGACGGAACATCTCCTGGGTGGCGATCATGTTGTCGGTGACGCCGGTGATTTCCGTGATCGAGATCAGTACCCGGCGGCCGCTGCCCAGGCGGGAGATCTGCACGATGAAATCGATGGCGCTGGCGATCTGCCGGCGCAGGCTGTCCTCGCTGCCCTGGAAGCCGGCGAATCCGGCCAGCATCTCGATGCGGTAGAGGCAGTCGCGCGGCGAGTTGGCGTGGATGGTGGCCATCGAGCCGTCATGACCGGTGTTCATGGCCTGCAGCATTTCCAGCACTTCGGCGCCACGCACTTCACCGACCACGATCCGGTCCGGGCGCATGCGCAGGCTGTTGCGGACCAGGTCGCGGATGCTGATCGCGCCGTTGCCGTCCGCGCCACCGATCCGGCTTTCCAGGCGCACCACGTGCGGGTGGTTGAGCGACAGCTCGGCGGTGTCTTCGACGGTGATGACGCGTTCGTTGGCCGGAATGTAATTGGCCAGCGCATTGAGCAGCGAGGTCTTGCCCGAACTGGTGCCGCCGGAGACGAGAATGTTGCAGCGGCCCAGCACCATCGCGTGCAACAGTGCCTGCATCGGGCGGTCGAAGGTGCCCATGCGCAGCAGTTCGTCCGGGGTGAACGGGTCCTTGCGGAACTTGCGGATCGAGACCATCGGCCCATCCACGGCCAACGGCGAGATGATGGCGTTGAGCCGGCCGCCGTTGGGCAGGCGCGCATCCACCATCGGGTTGGATTCGTCCAGCCGGCGACCGAGCGGGGCCAGGATCCGGCGCAGGATGCGCAGCAGGTGGCTGTCATCGCTGAAGCGCTGCGGCGCGCGCTTGAGCATGCCGCCCTGGGAGACGTGGATGTCCTTGTAACCGTTGATCAGGATGTCTTCGATCTCCGGATCATGCAGCAGGTCATCGAGCGGCCCGAAGCCGGTCAGCTCCTTGACCAGTGCATTGGCGACGATGTCCTTCTCGGCCTCGTTGATCGGGATCCGCCATTCGTGGACGAAGCCGGCGGTCTGCGCATGCACGTAGCGCGACACGGTATCCGGCGCCCACGCGTCGATGTCGATGCGCTCGTCCTCGATGCTGTTGAGCAGGTGCTCATGCGCGGCGATCAGCACTTTCTGGTACTGCTCGGACTGCTCGAACGGCTGCACGCCAGGCTCGGCTTCGGGGCCTGCATCGGCGCGGGCCGTGGTGGTCGGGAACGGGGTCACTTTGTCTTCCATGGGGAACCACTCAGGCGAAGGGCGAGGTGTTCCCGCCAGCCCCTGGCCGGCGCGGGGGCCGTCGGATCCAGGTGCGACAACAGCGGGGCAAGGGCACGCACATACGGATCACGGGGCGCATCCTGCAGTAGCAGGCGGCCATGGCTGGCACTGGAACGCAGTGTGGGCCGATCGGGCAACACCGCCAACAGCGGCAGCTCGAAGCGGGCGGCGATCTGCGCCGGGCTCAGTCCGCTGGCATCGTCATGGCGGTTGATGATCAGCTGCGCCCGGGTATCGCGCGCACCGACCTGGGTGAGATGGCGGAGCATCTGGTCCAGCGAGACGAGGGTGCCGATCGACTGGTCGGCGATCAGCCAGATTTCATCGGCACTGTTGAGCAGCGACACCGGCAACTGGCGCAGGGGGACGCCGCCGAGGTCGCACAGCACGGTGTGGAAGACACTGCGCAGGCGCTGCATCAGCATGCCGGGGTCGGGCAGTGCGGCCCCTTCCATGCCCGGCGGCTGGCCGAGCAGCGTGACGCCGGTGGCATGGTGGGCCATCGCGGTGCGCGCCAGCGTGGCATCGATGCGTCCGGCGTTGCGCAGCGCATCGTCGAAATGGAAGGTGGGGTCCACATTGAGGTACAGCGACAGATCGCCGGTGGGTTGCCCCAGGTCGAGCAGCAACGTGCCCGTGCCGGCAGGTGCCGCTTCGGCTGGAATCTCCGGGTGGACCGTCGTGGCCTGCTGCGCAAGCACGCCCAGATGCGCGGCCAGCGTGCTGCTGCCCACGCCGGGGCGTACCCCGAGCAGCAGCACCATGCGCGCGCGTGCCGGTGGCGCGACCGGGACGGCGCCGCGGCCCTGCACGCCCAGCGACGCGGCGCGGCGCAGCACGGCCTCCATGTCCTGTGGTGCGCTGTCCAGATCGAGCAGGTCGCGCAACCCGGCGCGCAGCGCGGCCACCACGCCGTCCATGTGCTCGGCCTGGGTCGAGCCCACCGCGACCAGCGGCAGCTCGGGCGCCTGCGCCTGCAGCTGGCGGGTCAGGGCCGCGGAAAACGCCGCGTGCTCATGCCGGTAGTCCAGCAGCACCACGCAGCCGGTATCGCGCAGCGGTTCCAGCGCCGACGCCGGCGCGGCGCTGTCCAGCCACTGCACCGCACCCAGCGACGGCAGCAGCGCCGAGAGCAGGGTGGCCAGTTCGCGGTCCGGCGCAAACAGCACGAGCTTCATCGAAGCATCCCGTGGTTGGACCAGTTGCAGGGTGGCGGACATGGAGGGCAGGTTCCGGGCATCGGGCTCAGCGCGAGAATCCGGGCAGCTGGTCCGAGGACGCCGGGCTCAGCAGCCAGGCCCCCCAGACCGGCAGGTTCGGCGATGCCTCGCGCTGGCCCGGCAGCGGCACTTCGGTGCCCTGGGCCAGGGGCTGCACCAGCCGTGGCGTCACGATGATGACCAGTTCCTTCTCTTCCTTCTTGTAATTCAGGGTGCGGAAGAACGAGCCGATGATCGGCAGATCGCCGAGCAGCGGCACCTTGTCCACGTTGGAGGTGACGTTGTTGCTGACCAGCCCGCCGATCACGAAGGTTTCGCCGTCGCCCAGCTCGACCGTGGTGTCCGCGCGGCGCGTGGTGATTGATGGCACCTGCACATCGTTGTAGGTGATGCCGGCGGCATAGTTGAGATCGCTTGCTTCCGGGGCGACCTTCAGCGCGATGCGGTTCGGGCCGAGCACGGTCGGGGTCACGGTCAGGCCGATGCCGAACGGCTTGAACGTCACCGTGGTGGTGCCCAGGCCCTGCGGCTCGAGGATCGGCAGCTCGCCACCGGCCAGGAAGCTCGCGCTCTGCCCGGAAAGCGCGACCAGGGTCGGCTCGGCCAGCACCCGGGCCATGCCGTTGCTCTGCAGCAGGTCGATGTTCGCATCCCACCCATGGGTGAGGGATTTGAACACCAACCCGAATGCGGACGAGAGCGGGTTGGTGATGATGACGTCGTCGGGGCCGGCCGATTCGCCGGCGGGCAACAGGCCCGGCAGCATGGAACCCGGGCGGGTGATGCCGTAGTAGAAACCGTTGTTGCCGTTGAAGTTCTTGTTGCCGAAGCTCATGCCGATCTGGCGCAGCACCGACTTGTTGAACTCGACGATCTTCACCTCGACCTGGACCACGCCACCGCTGGCGATGGTGGAGATGTCGGCGAGCTGGCCGTCCTTGCCCACCGCCATCGCGGCGGCTTTCACGCTGCTCTGGTGGTCCAGCAGCGACGGGCTCAGGCCCTGCAGCAGGCCCTGGCCGTCCTGCACGATCAGGCCGGTGCCGCCGCCCTGTGCGCTGACGGCGCCCTGCACCGCGCTGCGCACCTCGATCTGCAGGCGTTCCGGCTCGCGGCTGCCGTTACGCCACAGCAACAGGGTGGTGCTGCCCGGTGCCTTGCCGACCAGCAGCGCCTCACGGCCGCGCAGCATCACCACGTCGGCCACGCTGGGGTCGGCGATGGCCACCCGCTCCAGATTGGCCGGCAGTGACCACGGACGCTGTTCGCGCGTCTGCAGCACCAGCTCTGCCTCGGCGCTGGCCAGCAGCGGGCTGCCGATCAGCACGCCGACCAGCAGGCAGCGTGGCAGAACGTGGGAGAGACGGCGCGCGAGGGTGGGGCGTTCGGTCATGGGCTGTCTCGGCATGGGCTTAGCGCGACCCGCTATGGGAGGAAGTGTCGCCACGGATGATTTCGATGCCGCGGTCCGCGCGCGGCGTGGCCCGGCGGGGGGCGCTGGTCGGTAGCGGCAGTGCGGCGGCCGTGCTGCGTCCGCGGCCGGCCAATGCATCGGTATCGATGCCAGCGTAGGCGTCGTTCTCCGGCCGCTGCAGGGCCAGGCGCTCGTCGGCGGAGAGCTCTCGGCGTGGGCTGAGCACGCGGTTGGGCGTCGGGAACAGCGCCTGGTCCGGCAGCCCGATGTCGGCCGGGTTGCGCAGCGCCAGGAACAGCTTGCCCTGCTGGGCGCCGAGCAGCAGCCGGTTCGCCTCGGCGACCGGCACGGCCAGCACCGCGCTGCGTGCCGGGGCCGTGCTGCCATCGCTGCGGGAACCGCCCGCCGAACTGCTCCCGCCGGTGATGTCCTGTGCGCGGCTGTCTGCGGGCGGGGGCTCGCTGCCATCGGCCGGCACCGTGGCCACGCTCTGTACGTCATGCGCGCCATAGCTGAGCACGCGCAGGCGCGACAGCAGCAGCCGGGTCTGTGCATCGCCGTCATCGCGCAACCCACCGGAGGCGCGCAGGTTGAGGAATACATCGACGAAATCGCCGGGCTGGATGCGGTTGCCGGCGGCGACCAGTTCGTCCACCGGCACGGCGAGCGCACGCTCGCCGGGGTTCAGGCGCAACGAAAAGCCCTGCGCGATCTGTGCCGTCTGGATCTGGGTGCCCGCCGGGATGTCCTGGGTCGGCACCGCACCGATCAGGGCGTTGACCGAGGTGTAGCCGCCCGTGGGGCGCTGGGGATGGCCGGTGACGCGCAGGTCCTCGGCCGTGATCGGACGTCCTGCCGGCAACGCGCCGACCGCCTCGACCACCGGCCAGGTTGCCGGTTGTGCCGGGGCGTTCGCGGTCGCCGGCGTCCCGGGCGGCGTCTGGCTGGCGCGACGGCTGACGCCGAAGGCGATGATCGCCAGGATCACCGCCAGGCCGATCAACAGGATCGCGGCGATGCGGGTCAACTTGAGCATGCTGTTCTCCGGAGTGTCATCAGTTGCCGCCGAGATCGAGCTGGGCGACGGCGGTGCTGCGCAGTGGCCTGGTCATCACCCAGCCATACACGCGGCCGGTGCCGGGCAGGAACGGGTAGGTGCTGTAGTCGTAGCTCACTTCCACGCGGATGCACTGCGCGGCCGGCAGGTCGGCGCACGGCGCGGGCGTGGAGACGGTGATGGGCGGCGCGCCACCCGCAGCGCAGTCGGGTGACTGTTTGGCGTAAGTGAGCAGCCACTGCATGGAGCGGCGTGCCGCCAGGCAGGCGGCAGTACGGCGTTCGGTCGGCGTGGCATGGCGGAAGGCGGCCCGTGCGCCCTCGGCCGAGGCCGCCGAGAGCGTCTGCTGCGCGGCCATGATCATCACGCCGGAGTACGTGACCAGCAGCAGCGGCAACAGGCCAAACAGCAGCATCAAGGCGAATTCCAGCGTGGCGATGCCGCGCTGGGGCCGGGCAGGACGGCAGTACCTACGTGTGACGCTCATGCGGCACCGCCGACGTGCTGCTGCAGCACCCACCACAGGCTGGCGAAGGCCAGGTAGGCCGCGTACGGGATTCCCACCCGGCCTTGGCGTGCATGACGCCACTGCGCGATCACCGGCTGCAACCGGCGCGTGACCGGACCGTTGGAGCCGGTGGTCAGTGCGTGGTGGGAGAAGACAGGCGGCATGCGCCGCGCGACGATCACGCACACCGCATGTGCACCGGCGAGCAGGCTGGCGATGATCCAGATCGGCAGCAGCGGCGCGGCGCCGAGCAGCAGGCCGAGCACCGCGAAATACTTCACGTCACCGGCGCCCATCCAGCCGACGGCATAGAAGGGCAGCAGCGACAGCAATCCCAGCGCGAAGCCGAGCAGGTGCGTACCCGGAAAGCTGCGGCCTGCGATCAGCCACTGCCAGGCCAGTGCCACCAGTGCCAGGCCGGTCGCCAGCATCAACCCACGATTGGACACCCGTCGGGCGTACAGGTCATGGATGGCGACCTGTACGCCCAGCAGCAATGCCACCAGGGGAAGGAGTTCCATGCGTTATGTCCCCCGAATCGGTCGTGCCTCTGCACGTCCGCGCCATGCCGTCGCCGCGGGAGAGCCGGGCGACAGCGCTGGCATTCACATCAGACGATCAGGCCGACGCTTTCCCGGTGGCGTCCTCGACGACTTCACCGAGCTTTTCGAAGAGGCTCGTGAAGAAGCCTTCGATCTGCGCTTTACCGACGACCACCAGGATGCCCGCGATCACGGCGGCCAGCAGGCCGTACTCGAGCGCGGTCACGCCATCTTCTTCCACGAGGAACTTGCGAACGGATGCATTCATGACGGTTTCTCCCTTTCCCAATCAGAGCCCGAACGGGCGGATACAACCCCTGGTACCGATGGTGTTGCCTGGCTCCGCCAGGGCGTCCATCTCGACCGCGCATCCTGCGCGGTGCGGCCCTTTACAGGCCTGCGCTATCGGCCGGGCAGTGCCCGGCCGACGTCATTGGCGGCAGATCGCGCTGGACAGTACGTCACTGCTGCCGGCACGCGGCACTGGCAATGAAGGCACTGAAGATGAAGGTTGCTGTCCATGGCGTTCCCTCTGTATTGCAGTATCACCGCGTCGGTATGTCCGGGCGTCCTGGTCGGTATGTCCGGGCGTCCTGATCGGGATGCTCGACGAATCGCGCGGTATCCAATACACAAAATCGGCAGACCCGGATTCAACTTTAGGGAAAACCGGTCAGCTGCTGCTGCGCTGTATGAAGCTGATGTAATGGCGCCAAAGTGAAGTGCGGGTGGAGATTATGTGAGTGCAGCGTGATGTCAACTATTTGACGGTGTGCGGACGCGCACAAACGCTGGGTTTCACGGGTGTCGGCCATATTTGTGATGGCGATTGTGATTCTGTTTACCTGGCGTCCAGTTCGGGCATACTTGCCAAAAATGCGCATCGAATCACGCGCGCAGAGCGGCAAGGCATCTGCTGAATCATTTAGCGGGAATCGCCGGATGATCTGGATGGGCGGGCAGGAGGAATCGCCGCGGCAGGTTGCCGTAACAGAATGCGCAGCAGGAATCGAAGGAGTGCGCACCCGGTGGCCTATGGCGAGGCACCGGGGGTCCAGGCCAAAGGGGGCATCACTGTCATGGTAGATGGTGTGGTGGATAACCGGATCGAGAGCGGGCTCAGGGCATTCGACCTGGCATCGCTCAGTGGTGTGCTGCGTGTCTGCGATCTGGAAATGGTGCTGCTGGATGGCAACGGCCCGCGGGCCGCCATCGAATCGCAGGTGCATGACGAGGCGTTGTTCTGCACGGCCGTGAGCGGGTTCCATTTCCGCGGCCGATTCATGCTGCCGCAGGACTGGTGCCTGCTCGGCCTGATCCACGCCACAGACGAGAATGTGAGCTGGTGCCACGGCATGCCGCTGGCGGCGGGGATGGCGTTGACCGTGCTGCCCGAAGGCATCAGCGAGTTCACGCTCAGCGCCGGCACTCATCTGACCCTGCTGCTCGCGCCGATGCAGCGCGTGCAGCGCAAACTGACCGAACTCAGCCTGCGCAACACACTGCCTTCGGGCCAGGCGCTGTCCCTGTTCCACGTCGGCGCGGCCGGCGGCGGGGCGCGCCTGATGCAGCGCTATGCCGATGTGCATGCCGCGCTCGCCGGGCAGGGCGGTGCCTTGGCCGCCGATGCCGTGGATACCCTGCTGCATGACCACATCCAGGCCCTGTTGGGGGCCGGCAGCGACGACCACCCGACCTGCAGCCGGGGCCGGCGCACGCATTATCTGATCGCCCAGCGCGCCGAGAACTTCATGCGGCTCAATCTGCGTCGCTATATCTACATGAATGAAATCTGCGACGCCGCCGGCGTCAGCGAGCGCGCGCTGCGATATGCCTTCGAAGACCTGTTCGGCACCTCGCCCAACCGCTATCTCTCGATGCTGCGGCTGTGCGCCGCGTGCCGCGGGTTGTCGATGGCCGATTCCAGCCGCAAATCGGTCAAGGCGATCGCGCTCAGCTGCGGACTGTGGGACCTGTCGCGCTTTGCCGATAATTATCGACGCGTGTTTGGCGAGCTGCCACGCGACACGCTGATGCGCGCGCCCGCGCAGATGGGCAGCCCGGCCTGAGCATTCAAACGAGTATCCGCGCGCCGGCCGTGCACATATTCGGCAACCTGCCGAAATTGCCCATCACCCTGCCGGTTTTACCCGTCGTCTTGCCGGAACGCACGTTTGTGCTGCCGGAATGAAGTGCTCGCGGTTTGACCCCTCGACTGTAATGACATCCACGTGCCGTCAGGCACCGGTGATGTTCAACGCATTCGTACACGGGGGAATACCTGATGAACCGTATTTTTCGATTGGTGTGGAGCCACCGGCTGAATGCCCTGGTGGTCGTCTCCGAAATCGCCACCGCGCGTGGCAGCCTGGCCGCCGGTCCGGTCGTGGTGCATCTGAAGGTGCCGATGTCGGTGCTGTCGCTGGGTCTCTCGCTGGCGCTGTGCACGGGCAGTGCATGGGCCGGTGAGAACCAGACGCTCACCGACCTGCAGGCACTGACCGCCAAGTACACCGCGCCACTGCCGGTGAAGCTCGATGCGGAAGTGGCGCTGGCAGCGGCGGCACGTGATCGTGGCACGGCGCCCCTGCTGAGCGTGGATGCCAAGGTCAACCTCAACCTCGGTACCCCCACGGCCAACCGGCCGGCGCTGCAGGTGCATGCCGCTGCGCAGGCGAACGCGGACCTGCCCAGGCGCGTTGCTGCGCCGGGCGCCCAGGTGGCGGCCCTGGCCGATCTGGGCATCGCGGCAGGTACGGGTAACGGTGCCGGGTTGAATGCCCACGCCGACATCGATGCGGTCGCCTCGGTTGCGCCGACGGCAGCGACGGTTCGGGTGCCGGTCAAGGCCGAGGCGAAGGCGAGCGTGACGGTCGCGGCGACGCCGACACCACGGAAGGCCGCACTGGAGGCCAACGTCGATGCGGCGGCACAGGCACGACTGGCGGCGGCGGCCGAGGTGGAGGCCAGGGCGGCGCTGATCGCCGACGCCACGGTGACGCCGGACGCCCCGGATGCCCTGCAGGCATCGCTGGCCAGCACTGTCGCTGGTGGGGTGCGCGTGGATGCGCTCGGCCACGTGGTCGATGCGGCCGACCGCAATCCCAAGCTCGTGGATGCCGGCGTCAGTGCCGTGCAGACCAGCTCGATGGCGCTGGCGCCGAATGGTCTGGGCAACGCGCTGGGCGGACTGTTGAACGGTGTCGGCGGGGCGGTCGGCGGCCTGCTCGACGGCGTCGGCACTACCGTGGGTACCATCACCACGCCGGTGCTGGGTGCGGTCGGTGCGATCACCACGCCGATCCTGGGCACCGTCTTCCCGGCGCCGACCGCGCTGCCGCCGGGCAGCCCGAAGGGGCCGGCCCCGGCCGATCCCAACGCCGGTCTGGTCATCGGCACCGGCGGCCTGGTCGGCTCGCTCTCGCAGCTGGTTGGCCCGACCGCGCAGGGGCTGCTGGGCGGCGACGGCTATGTCCGCAACGGCAACCTGAAAGTCAGCAGCGCCAACGTCATGCAGACCTATTCGGTCACCAACGTGCTCGGCCTGCCGGTGGTCAACTTGACCCCGGTCGGTACGCTGCTGGATGGGCTGGGCAGCGCAAGCACCGGCGGCAGCTCGCACCTGACCCTGATCGGTGGCGTCACCTCCGACAGCTACATCTACAACATCAACAACGGCAACCCCAATGGCCTGCTCGGCCTGCTGCTGCCGGACGGATCGCCGGCGTGGTCCAACCGCTGCGTCAACCTGCTGGTGGCCAGCGTGGACTGCTGGGCGGTCAACGCCGCGCAGGACTACCAGGTGCTGGTGGGCGATGGCGCCTATGCCAACGGCTCCAGGGAAGTGGTGATCGGTGCGAACGCACGCCACGAGCTGCCGCAGCAGGACGCCAACCTGGCGTTCCCCGGCGCAGGCGTCAACGACCCGACCGATCCGACGGGCGTGCCGACGGCGGACTATGCCGCACGCATGGGCCATTCCGTGATCGTCGGCGACAGTGCGAAGGGCACTGCCAACGGGCAGACCATTCTCGGCTCGGAGGCGACCTCCAACCAGGCCAACAGCGTGGCGCTGGGCTACCGCTCGGCGGCCAACCGCGGTGCGCAGGCCAGCTACAGCGCCTATGGATTGAGTGCGGCGCAGGTATCGGCCGGTGAAGTCTCGGTCGGCTTCGCGGGTGGCGAGCGCCAGATCAGCAACGTGGCTGCCGGCAGTGCCGCCACCGATGCGGTCAACGTGGCCCAGCTGCAGGGCGCGATCTCGCAGATCGATGCGGTCGGCACGCTGGCGGTAACCTACGACGACGATGGGGCTGGCGGTGCGGACTACCGCCGCGTCACCCTCGGCGGCGGCACCGGCACCACCACGATCGCCAACCTGGCCAACGGCGCGGTCGACGCGGGCAGCACCGAGGCGGTCAATGGCGCCCAGCTGTTCGATACCAACAGCGCGATCGTCGACTACTTCGGCGGTGTCACCGCCTACGATCCCG
Organism: Stenotrophomonas sp. TWI1183; assembly: GCF_039673115.1. Taxonomy (NCBI): domain Bacteria; kingdom Pseudomonadati; phylum Pseudomonadota; class Gammaproteobacteria; order Lysobacterales; family Lysobacteraceae; genus Stenotrophomonas; species Stenotrophomonas sp. TWI1183. Next base: position 164,655 of record NZ_JBDJKZ010000001.1, on the reverse strand, counting down.
CCACCGGCGCGTGGACCGCACCCAGCTTCCAGATCTCCACGATCTCCAGCGGTGGCGCCGTCGCGCAGGGGGTGTACGACAACGCCAGCGATGCGTTCTCCGCGGTGGATGGTTCGCTGGTCAACCTCAATACGCAGATCACCGACATCCGCAATGGCGTCGGCAGCCGCTACCTGAAGATCAACTCGACCGGTGTCGAGGCCGCCGCCGCCGGGCAGGACAGCATCGCCGTCGGCACCGGGGCCTCGGCCACCGCCGCCAACAGCATTGCCGTGGGCGCCGGTGCCCTGGCCGATCGCGAGGATACGGTGTCGGTCGGTGCAGCCGGTGCGGAGCGCCAGGTGGTCAATGTCGCCGCCGGTACCCAGGCAACCGATGCGGTCAACCTGGCCCAGCTGGATGCCTCCGAGCAGGGCGCGCTGCGCTACGACCTCAACCCCGATGGCAGCGTGAACTACGCCAGCGCCACGCTCGGCAACGGAGCCGGTGCGACCACCCTCAGCAACGTCGCCGCCGGCAGTGTCACCGCCACCAGCAACGAAGCGGTCAACGGTGCCCAGCTGTTCAATGCCAATCAGGCCGTGGCCACCCATCTGGGCGGTGGTGCATCGCTGGACGCCAACGGCCTGGTCACCGCGCCGAGCTACACGATCAACAACGTGGCCAGCGATGGCCAGGTCACCGCCGGCAGCTATGACAACGTCGGCAGCGCCTTCGATGCCGTGAGCACCTCGTTGGCCAACGTCGCCGACCAGACCGACACCGTGGACCGCCTGGCCGTGAAGTACGACGCCGATGCCAGTGGCAACGCGACAAACACCATCACCCTGGCCGGCGATGCCAGCGGCGCGGCGGTGGCACTGACCAACCTGGCCGACGGACGCGTGCTGGCCGGCAGCCTGGATGCGGTCAACGGCAACCAGCTGTTCCAGACCAACGCTGCCCTGGTCGGGTATTTCGGCGGCACCACCAACTTCGATGGCAACACCGGCATCTGGACCGCGCCGACCTTCCGCATCTCCTCGATCGCCACCGATGGCAGCGTCATCGCCAACGACTACAGCGACGTCACCGTGGCCTTCTCGGCGGTGGATACCTCGCTGACCAACCTCAATACCCGCATCGACCAGATCCAGCCGGGCGGCAACAGCCAGTATGTGCAGGTCAACTCGACCAAGGGCGCGGCCACCGCGGGCGGCGCCGACAGCATCGCGATCGGGCCGCTGGCGAGTGCGGCGGGCAGCGGCAGCGCGGCGATCGGCGATGGCGCCAGCGCCAGCGCGGACAACAGCGTCGCCCTCGGCGCCGGCTCGGTGGCCAGTGTGGGCGCACAGGCCGGGTACACCGGTGCCTACGGCCAGGCCGGTGCCAGCAACTCGGTGGGCGAGGTGGCCGTCGGCAGCACCGGCGCCGAGCGCAAGGTCACCCACGTGGCCGATGGTTCGGAGCGCTATGACGCGGTCAATGTCGGCCAGCTGCAGAACGGTGTGAACTACGCGATCACCGAGTCCAAGGCCTACACCGACACCCAGATCAACAACATCAACAACGGCACCTCCGGGATGTTCCAGGTCAACAACACGCAGAACCTCGCCGCGCCGGCCGCGACCGGCGACAACGCGGTGGCCGGCGGTGCCGGGGCTGCCGCCGCAGGCAGCAACGCGACCGCACTGGGCAACGGAGCCAGCGCACAGGGCAGCAACAGCGTCGCGCTGGGCGCCGGTTCGGTGGCCAACCGGGCCAACACGGTCTCGGTGGGCAGCAGTGGCGCGGAACGGCAGATCGCCAACGTCGCCGACGGCAGCGAAGCCACCGACGCGGTCAACGTCCGCCAGCTGCAGGCGTCCCAGCAGGGCACGATCCGTTACGACACCAACGTCAACGGCACCACCAACCTCAACAGCGTGACACTCGGCAGTACCGCCAGCGGTCCGACCACGGTGCGCAACGTCGCCCCCGGCACCGCCGGTACCGATGCCGTCAACGTGGACCAGCTGCGCAGCGGCATGGCCCAGACCCTGGACTGGTCCAAGGCGTACACCGACGAGCGCATGGACTCGTTCGACCGCAACCTGCAGAAGACCGACAACCGCGCCTCGGCCGGTGTCGCCTCGGCCATGGCGGTGGCCGCCCTGCCGCAGCCCTATGAAGCCGGCCGCAGCATGGCCTCGCTCGCCGCAGGCAGCTTCAACGGCGAATCCGGCGTGGCGGTGGGCATTTCGGGGGTCTCCGAAGGCGGCCGCTGGATCTACAAGTTCAGCGGTTCGACCAACAGCCGCGGCGATGGTGGTGTCGCGGTAGGTGCCGGCATCCAGTGGTGACCGCGTCCGGTGCCGGCGCGCCGCCGGCACCGGGCCCCACGGTCCGCATTCAACGTTTACAGGGGGAACACCATGCACATGCAGCCCGCATCCATTTCCCAGGGGCCGCTGCTGCGGTCACTGGGCCTGAGCCTGGCAGCCCTGCTGCTCGGCGCCTGCGCCAGCCACGGCGAGCAACGCGCCACATCGCCTGATACCGCCGTCGACGCCGAGGCGGTGAGCTTCCCGGATCCAGCCAGGGCCAGCCTGAAGGAGGGACTGTTCGTGGACGTCGACAACCTGCGCCTGTTCGCCCGTGGCATGAGCAAACGCCAGCTGTACGCTCTGCTGGGCACTCCGCATTTCGGCGAGGGCATGTGGGGCGTGCGCGAGTGGAACTACCTGTTCAATTTCCGCAGCAGTCCGGGTGGGGATTACTTCACCTGCCAGTTCAAGGTCGATTTCGATGGCAAGGGCATTGCCCAGGCAGCGCACTGGAAGCCGCAGGCCTGTGCCGCCGTGCTCGACCCACCGCGTCCACCCACGCCGCCGGCGCCCGCGCCGATGCCGAGCGAACCGCTGCGGCTGGCGGCGGATGCGATGTTCGCGTTCGACAGCGCCATGCTGACGCCCGAAGGACGCCGTAACGTGGAGACGTTGCTGCAGCAGGTGCGCGATGCCAGCCGGGTGCAGACCATCCAGGTGATCGGCTACACCGACCGGATCGGCAGCGACCGTTACAACCTGGTGTTGTCGCAACGGCGTGCCGAGGCCGTGCGCGACGCGCTGGTGGCCGGCGGCGTACCGGCGGCGGCGATCGTCGCCGAAGGGCGGGGCAAGGCCGACCCGCTGGTGCAGTGCGAGCAGGCGCAGCGCAACGCGCTGATCGTCTGTCTGGCGCCGAACCGACGCGTCGAGCTGTCCGGCAAGGCATTGCCGCGCTGAGCGCCGGCGGACCGCGTCCTCTTTCCCCGTCTACATACCCTGCCGGCGCACGCATGCGCCGGCGAGGGACCGTCTTGACCTGGCGTGTCGTCCGCACAGCGTGATGTCTCCCCCGTCATCGTCCTGAAGACGGCGCGCCAGGTCATCTTCCTCCCGCTCCGGGGCGGCTGCAGGCGATCTGCAGCCGCCGTTTCCGGTTACGGCATCAGCACTTTGTCGATCACGTGGATCACGCCGTTGCTCTGCTTCACATCGGCGATGGTGACGTGGGCGACCTGGCCCTTGCTGTCGGTCAGGGTGATGCCCTTGCCAACGACGCGGGCGGTCAGCGCTTCACCCTCGACCGTGGTGAGGCTGGCCTTGCCGCCACCCTGCTTGATCTTCGCCATCAGGTCGGTGCCGGTGACTGCACCCGGAACGACGTGATAGGTCAGGATCCGGGTCAGGTCCGCCTTCTTTTCAGGCTTCAGCAGCCCTTCCACGGTGCCCTTCGGCAGGGCCGAGAACGCGGCGTTGGTCGGTGCGAACACCGTGAACGGGCCCGCGCCCTTGAGCGTGTCGACCAGGCCGGCAGCCTTGACCGCGGCGACCAGCGTGGTGTGGTCCTTGGAATTGACGGCGTTGTCGATGATGTCCTTGTTGGCATACATCGCCGCACCGCCGACCATCGGATTGCTGTGCGCCGCCATCGGCGCGGCCGGGGCCTGCGCGAAGACGAGCGGGGATGCGGTGGCGGCAAGACAACCGATCAGTACGAGGCCTGCGAACTGGATCTTCATGACCAAAACTCCCAAATGGATGCGCCGGTGTGACGCACCTTCAGCTACGGCGGGAGTGTCGTGACGGATGCAGCGGGAGGCTTTCTTTTTTCAACTGTCAGGACCAGGTGAAAACGGCGTCTGCAGCACGCGATGGACACGGGACGACCGCCCGGTCAGGGGCGCTGTTCACTGGTGATCGTGGCTCCCTCACGCATGACCAGGGTGACCGGCGTCTTCTCGACGACCTCGAGCAGGCGCGCCCAGTGCGCCTCGGTCAGCGCCCCGGAGGCATCCAGTACGCGATGAACCTGCAAGCGGCCGTCCGCGTCGCGGGAGGAAGACAGCTCGGCACGGAATTCACCCAGGTCCCAGCCCTTCTTCTCCGCATACATGCGCAGGGTGATGGCCGTGCAGGCCGCAAGCGAGGCGAGGTAGAGATCGAAGGGGGCCATGCCTGCCGCCTGGCCGCCAAGGCTCACTGGTTCGTCGGCCACCAGCGCATGCTCACCGCTGCGGATGTGGTGGCGGTAATTGACGCCATCGGAAACGATCTGGACCTGTGCCATCTGCTGCGCCCTCGGGGTGGAGATCAGCGCAGGATGGCATGGGCCGCGGGACAGCGCACGGGCGCGTGCTAGAGCACCCCGGGAATCGGGACCGCCAGTGCCGCTTTCTCCGCATCGCAGCCGGTGGGCTGCACGCTGTTGCCGCGCAGCGACTGGATTTCCGCCCGGGCCAGCGCCATGTCGCGGGTGAAATCGGCGTTGGCGTGCAGGGCGGCGAGCGCGCCAGCGGCCACGGCACGGCCTTCGAGCACATCACTCTGCCAGTGCGCGTTGCAGATCAGGCGGTTCTCGCCGAACGCGCGCCCGCGGGCGAGCAGTGCGTTGGCATGGTCCGGGCTCAGCTCGATCAGCAACAGCGCCCAGGTCCAGCTGATCGCGGTATGCCCGGACGGATAGGAACCGTCGGTGCGCAGCGAGGCCTCGTCGGCGGGTGCGCAGGTGCCTTCCTTGTGGAACACGAAGGGGCGCGTGCGCTTGTAGTGGTCCTTGGCGGCATAGGTGGCCAGGCCGGCATCGACCAGGGTGCGCTGCAGCAGCAGGTAGAGCGTCGGCGAAGTCTGCTGGCTGATCGGCACCCCGAGCGCGCAGGAGAAGGTATTCGCCACCTGCGGGAAGTGCAGGTTCGCGTCCGTGGTCGCCAGCGCGTAGCGGGGCGTGCCACGCAGCTTCTGCGCGGCGCGGTGGATGGCCTGGTCATTGGCGAAGGCCGGGGAGCCCTGGGCCGGTGGTGGCGGCAGCAGCGCCAGGCTGTCCGGCAGGGCGCGCCCGAGGTAGCCGGCCGGAATGCCGGGGCGCAGCTCCGGCACCGGGGCGGGGGCAGGCGCGGCGGCAGGCACGGCGGTCGGCGGTGCCGCAGTCGACAGGGACGGAGACGACGTGCATGCCGTCAACGCGCAGGCCAGCGCGAGCAGGGCCGCACCACGGCGGCAGCGGGAGGGTAGGGCATTCCTGTGCATGGGGCGCTCCACGGACCAGTGTCGGTCCACTGTGTCCGGCGGATGCGGCCCGTACAACCGCCTTTCTACGCGTCCGGCCTCAGTATCTTTACGGGTGCGCGACCACGCGCAGCGGCGGCAGCTCGGTCACCGCATCACCCAACGGAAAGCGCACTTCGACACGGGTACCGCCCAGCGGGCTGGAACCGATCCTCAGGCTGCCACCCAGCAGACGTGCGCGCTCTTCCATGCTGATCATGCCCAGCCCCGGTGCCGCCGGCGTGCTGCCCGCTACCGGCAGGCCGATGCCATCGTCGTCGACCCGCAGCAGCAGTTGCTCGCCGCGCACCGTCACCAGGACGTGGGCGGTACTGGCATGCGCGTGTTTGTCCACGTTGTTCACCGCTTCCTGCACGATCCGAAACAGGCTCAGTTCGCGGTCGTCACCGAGTCGGGGCGGGCTTTCGATCCGGCATCGCACGCGCAGCGCGCCACGTGCATTGCGCTTGATGCAGAACGCATCGAGCGCACTGGCCAGGCCGGTGAAACGCAGGATGCTCGGATGCAGTTCGTGGGAGATCGACCGGATGTCATTGGACACCGTCAACAGCTGGTCCTGGAGCTCGACCACGCTGTGGCGGTCGGCTTCGGGAATCTGGTTGCGCAGGGTACTCAGGCAGATCGAGATCGCCGCCAGCGACTGGTTGACGTCGTCATGCAGGTCGCGCGCGATGCGTGTGCGCTCTTCTTCCTGCACCACCAGCATCCGCCCGGTCACCTCACCCAGCCGACGATAGGCCTGCTGCAGTTTCAGGTGATTGGACAGCTTCTGCTCGGACAGCGCGCCGAGGAACAGCAGCGCACAGCCGGTGCCCAGGGTCCATACCTGGGCGGTGATCAGGTTGCGCTCGGGTGTCCAGAAGGCGAGCGGACCCACGCCGGCCAAGCTCAACTGCATCGCCAGCACCGCCACGATCAGCATGCACACCGCTGCCCCGCTGACCCCGAACACGATCAACACCCAGATCAGGAGCGGAATGGGGGCCAGGACCAGCAGCGGGGTCATGACCCCTTCGGGCCAGTCCATGCCCCAGATCACGCCCAGCACGCCGAACAGAAGCAAGGCGACAGCGATCGTGCGCCAACGCCAGCCGGCCCGACGTTCCGGTGTCTGCAGCACCCGCGCGATGTTGACCACCGTCGGCACGATCAGCAGGTAGCTCACGCTGCTGCAAAGCAGCCGTGTGAGCAGCATGCCGGGTGCCAGTCCGCGGGGCGCGCCGGGAAAGACGAGCATCTGCCACCACGCCACGCACACGGGAAGTGCGATGCAGCCGAGTGCGATGAACAGGGAGATGTCGCGGAATCCCTCCAATGCGGAACCGGTCGCGCGCCAGCGCAGTAAAAGCCAGGCTACGGCGGCCACCAGGGTCAGTTCACCGGCACTGGCCACCAGCCCACTCAGCCCGACGAACGGCACCAGGACGAACGCCAACACGGTGCCGACCGCGGCCGCGAGGATGCACGTGCGCCACTGCGGGCCCGGGGTGAACAGCAACCAGCCCATCAAGAGCGGTCCTGGAATCCATAGCACGTGCAGACGGAAGCCCGGCATCTGCGCCAGCGTCGGCAGCAACTGGCCAAGCAGGCAACCCATCAGCAGCGGCAGGACGTGCGTGAATGTGATGCGAAGCGCAGGTGATGCGCGCGTGGAGGCAGTGGGGCTGACCGAATCGTCCGATGCTGCTGCACGGGTGCTGTCGACAGGAGCGATGTGCGTAACAGACGCGTTGACGCGCACGTGGACCTCGGTGGGTGCGTGAGGAAGCTTCGGATCGAGGCCTGTCCCCGAGGCGCGCAACGCCTCCCCCGGACAGGTCTCAATGTGATGCGTTTCACGCTTGCGGGGCAGCGTGTCACCGCTTGTAGCGATGTCGTTTACGCCCCACAATCGCGCCGATGTAAACAGCTTCTCCTCCGTCGCGCTATCCGATTTCCGACCTGTTCGAGGAACTGGCATGGACGAACCGATGGCCCCGTACAGCCGCTTCGTCGTCGATGGCTTCGACGCCGATGCGTTGCTGGGGGTAGTGCGCGACACCCGCTTCGAACAGCGTCTGCTCGCGGCCGGACACTTCCGCGCGTGCCTGCAGCGGCTGGTCTTTCCGGAGTTCAGCCTGGACAGTGGCGCCTATACGCTGCCGATTTTCGCCAGCGGCAGCTTCGGCGAAGGATTGATCGCACTGGCGATGGCCGTGTCCTGCCAGCAGCCGATGTGGGCCAACGGACGCTGGGTTCCCGCAGGCCAAGTGATGGTGTTCGCCGAAGACAGCGAGCTCAATGTGCGTCCGCAGCCCGGGGGCTGGCAGTGGGCCGTGCTGCTGATTCCGCGCGAGGTCCTGCAGCGCGAGGCCGTGGCGCGGGTCGGCCGCGAACTGCGCCTCCCACGCCGTGGCTGGTGCAGCCGACCGGCCGCCCCCGCGCACGCGCAGGCACTGCGTTACGGCGTGTTCTCCGCACTGGACACCGCCGCCCGCTGGGAGGGCCTGATCACGCCGGAGCAGCTGGCGGCGCAGTCGGCGCTGCTGCTGGGCGCCTTCGTGGACGCCGTCAGTGCCGCCGATGCCGGACCGCAACGACGTGCCGATGGCAGCTGGATCGAACGTCACCGCGATGCCGTCGTGCGGCGGGCCGAAGACTATCTGAAAGCCCATCTCGACCGGCCCTTCGACAGTGCCGCCCTGTCGCTTGCGCTGGGCGTGGGCGAACGCCAGCTCGAACGTCTGTTTCGTGATGCCTACGGACATGGGCCCTGCCACTGGCACCAGCTGGCCCGCTTGAACCGCGCGCGCACGGCATTGCTGCAGGCGGACACGCACGACAGCGTGACCGACATCGCCCTGCGGCTGGGCTTCGGGCACCTCGGACGCTTCTCGGTGACCTACCGGAATGTCTTCGGGGAATGTCCACGAGACACGCTGAGACGCTGAATGCCGGCCTGAACACGCTGCGGGTCGAGAGCAGTGGTGACACGCATCGCATCACGATCTCATCACGGCGGGGCTCGCATGTTCGGCTGGCTGCAGATGCACCGGGACGACAGAAAGGGATGCCATCACGCCCGCTGCTGTGGGCGATGACGGCCGCACCTGCAGGTCAATCAGGGGATGATTGAAGCCAATGGAGATAATGCAAATGGGCGTTTCGTGCGCGCAGTCGATGTCCGTACCGTTCCGCAAAGTGGTCGTCGCCGATGACCACATGCTGGTGGCGCAGGGTATCGAAAGATTGCTGATGGACTGTTTCGAATCGATCGTGCTGGTGGCCTCCGGCGAGGAACTGCTGGACTCGCTGCATCGCGAGTCACCGGATGTGGTGGTCTCGGATATCAGCATGCCCGGGATCAGCGGCATCGACGTGATGCGCCAGGTCCGCAGCGAGGGCTGCATGACGCCGTTCGTGTTCCTTACGATGCACGACGAATCCAGCATGGCGGCCGAGGCCATCCGGGCCGGAGCGCGGGGCTACATCCTCAAAAGCGCGGCCGGCGATGAACTGGTCCGCGCGATCAATGGGGTGATGGACGGCCAGACGTATGTGACCCCGACCCTGGCAGCCAATGCGATCGTGTCCTCGGGTCGCTGCCAGTACGTACTGACCGAAAAGCAGCTGCGCATCCTGGAATACGTGGCGCGCGGCCTGCGCTCCAAGCAGATCGCCTACGAGCTCGGGGTATCGGTGCGTACGGTTGAATCGCACAAGTACGCGATCATGCAGGAGCTGGGCGTGCACGGCACGCTGGAGCTGGTGCGCAAGGCCGAACTGGAAGGTCTGATCCGTCACTAGGCGGCAGGCACCAGGCGGCATGCGTGCAGAGCGGGCAAGTAGATTTACTTGCCCGCCACCGGTTGTTTTTCCCTTGTTACCGAACCGTGTCCGGCCACACCATCGTGGCAGGCATCGAACGGGCGAGTGCGATGAATGCTGTCCGTGTGCTGCTGGCAGAAGATGGATGTGCGATGGGCCGCCAGCTGCGCGGCCTGTTGGCCCAGCAGTTCCAGGTGATCGGACTGGTCCAGGACGGTGCCTCGCTGGTGCAGGCGGCGCAGGCGATGCTGCCCGACGTGGTGGTGACCGACATCGGCATGCCGGAATTGAACGGGCTGGAGGCCGCGCGTCGGTTGCGCCTGCAACGCCCCGTGCTGGGCGTGGTGTTCATCACGGTGCATGCCGAGCCGCAGATGGTGTCGCAGGCGATGGCGCTGGGTGCGTGCAGTTATGTGCTCAAATCCGACGCGGGCGATGACCTCCTGCAGGCGGTGCTCGCCGCGGTGAAGGGGGAGTCGTTCGTCTCGCGGTCCCTGCACGGCACGTACCGGGGCTGAGCCGCGGGCGGGCTAGACCAGGATGCCCAGCAGCTTGCGGGCCAGCTCGTCCACCGACATCGCCAGCAGCACCAGCGGCAGCAGGGGCAGCACCGCGTGGAGCGCGATCCACAGCAGGTTCCAGCGGTTCAACGGCAGTACCGACATGCCGGCCAGGCCTTTGTACACCCCACTGAAGTCGGCCAGCGCGGAAGCATCACCGTGATCGAGCAGGGAGTCCGCCGCGGGCGTCTGCTGCTGGGCGGATTGCCAGCGCGCGTCGAACAGATCGGCGGCGCGGTTGCCCAGTGCATCGAAGCGGTACAGCGCATGGCGCTTGGCCCGCATCAGGATCGGCATCAGCAGGAGCAGGGGCGCGACCAGCAGCAGCGTCGCCGCGACCACATAGCCTACCAGCAGGTGGCGCAGGGTGTAGAGGCTGTCGCCGAGATACTGCACATGGTTGACGCACGCGCCGGCCAGCAGCAGGCCACCGGCCAGCGCCAGCACGGCGAAACGTTCCTGGGCGACCCCGAGAAAGGCCAGGCCGCCGGCGCCATCCGGATGCTCGGCATGCAGGACCAGTCCGCTGCGGGGCAGGCGCCACAGCACGCAGGTCCACAGCAGGAAACGCCACAGCCACAGCAATGCCACCAGGCGGAACAGCGGCACGGCGACCCATTCGTACCAGCGGCCCGCCGCTGTCAGCGCGCCGTGGTCCAGGCGCCAATCCGCCACGCCCGGCAACAGGCTTGCGTGGTCGCCGCCGAACAACAGCGGCGCCCAGGCGATGACGACGCAGAGGGTTTCGGGGAACCATCCGTCACGCCAGCGGCGGACCCTGCCCAGCAGCGCGTCCATGCGGCCTTGGCGTTGGGGCGGAACCAGGCTGGCATGGGTCAGCTGGCGGAAGGCATTGCGCAGCAGTGCATCCGAGCGCGGCGCCGCGATCACCAGCAACGGCAATGCCAGCAGTACGCGGGCCAGGGTGGCGTAGTCGCCCAGCAGGTGCATGCGCGGCGGCTGCGGCCACAGGCTGCCGTCGCGCGCCGCCAGTACCAGCAGGGGGCCGAAGGACACCACGAGCAGGATCCCGGCCAGCCACAGTGCCACGCTGACCCGGCTGTGCAGCACGCCGGTGGCCTGCAGCAGGCGATGGAGGAGCCCGCCGTGCATCAGGGAGTAGCGGTGCTGACTCGATCGCATCGGCGGCGCGCCTGCGGCAGCGAAGGGGAGGGCGGCCACGCATCGCAGGGCCGCAGGCAGCGAGCATAGCGCTGCTGTTCCACCTGTTGGACGCAGTAAAAATACTGGGGACGTTGCAGTAACAACTCGATTGTGCGGCTCTCGGGCAAACCCCAAGCTGGAGCCCTGTCGCAAGGACCCAGCCATGCTCTCGGTGATCGACATTCTCACGCGGTTCTGGACGGACATGATCGAACGCGCGGACGGTCCGATGACCTTCCGTTTCTTCCTGCAGCCGTCCATGGCGCTGATCACCGCCCTGATCGATGGGATCAAGGACGCCAAGGCAGGCAAGACGCCGTACGCCTGGCTGCTGACGCACAGTTCATCCGGCGAGCGCCGCGTCGCCTGGCGCGAGGGCGTCACGGACACGGCAAGAATCCTGCTGCTGGGGGTCGGCATGGATGTCATCTACCAGTTCCGGGTCTTCGGTGGATTCAAGTACCCGGTGGAGGCCTTCGTGATCGCGGTCGTACTGGGCTTCCTGCCGTACCTGATCCTGCGCGGCCCGATCACCCGCATCGCCAGCCATGTGCTGCGCCGCAAATGACACCCTCACGAGACGACGACCCGATGAGCGCCCAGGACCCCAGCCAGCATCTCGCCGCGCGCGCGCTCACCATCGAACAGGCCAAGGACCTGCTTGGCGGTGCCGACGCCACCTCGATGGAGCTCTCCTCACGGCGCACCGGCATGTCCTTCCAGCGGACCCGGATGAGTGCGGACCGCACCTTGATGTCGATCATCCGCACCGCACTGTCGCTGATCGGGTTCGGCTTCACCATCTATCAGTTCTTCGGCCACATGCTGGAGGTGCCCGGCGTCGGGCTGCGTCCGCATGCGCCGCGCAACTTCGGCATCGCCCTGGTCGGGCTGGGGATGGTCCTGCTGACGCTGGGCATCCTCTATCACGTCCGCTACATGCAGGGCCTGCGCGCCGAGCGGGCGGAGATGATCCGCGAAGGCCTGATCCACGGCGAGAGTCACTACCCGATCTCGCTGACGCTGATCACCGCCGGCCTGCTGTGGCTGCTGGGCCTGCTGGCGATCGTCAGCATGACCTTCAACGTGGCGCCCTTCGCATGAGCGTCGTTGCCGAGACCATGATCGCGCTGGACGGTGGGCTCTTCAGCATGGGCTCCAACGCGCACTATCCCGAAGAGCGCCCGGCGCACAAGGCGCGGGTCGGCCCGTTCCGGATCGATCGCCATCCGGTGACCAACCGGGAGTTCGCCAACTTCGTCCGCGATACCGGCCACGTCACCGCCGCCGAGCAGGCGGCCGACCCGCGCGACTATCCGGGCGCGGATCCGGCGCTGCTGCAACCCGCGTCGGTGGTGTTCGTGCAGCCCGCGCATCCGGTCGATCTGGGCAGCACACATAACTGGTGGCACTACCTGCCCGGTGCCGACTGGCGGCATCCGCGCGGTCCGGCCTCGAACCTGCAGGGCCTGGAAGATCATCCGGTGGTCCACGTGACCTTCGCCGACGCCCTGGCCTATGCGCGCTGGATGGACAAGGACCTGCCGACCGAAGCCGAATGGGAGTTCGCCGCGCGCGGCGGCCAGGACAGCGGCGAGTTCGCCTGGGGGGACGCCCTGGTCCCCGGCGGCCGTCACCAGGCCAATACCTGGCAGGGCGAGTTTCCCTGGCAGAGCCTGGACGAGGACGGCCACCGCTGGACCTCGCCGGTCGGCAGCTATCCGCCCAACGGGTATGGGCTGTACGACATGATCGGCAATGTCTGGGAGTGGACCAGCGACTGGTACCAGCAGCACGATCAGCTGCAGAGCAGGCCGTGCTGCGCGATCGACAACCCGCGCGGCGGTCTCCGCGAGCGCAGCCATGATCCGCGCGACCGCAGCGCGATCCCGCGCCGGGTGATGAAGGGTGGCTCGCACCTGTGTGCCCCCAACTACTGCAGGCGCTATCGGCCCGCGGCGCGGATGGCCCAGCCGATCGATACCTCGACCTGCCACCTCGGCTTCCGTTGCGTGGACCGCCGATGAACCCGACCGCCGCGCACCGCGATGCCCACTGGAGCCCCGACGATGCTTCCTCTCAAGGCGTGGCTGGTCGCCGTCACCGAGCCGGTGGTGGTGATCATCGATGCGATGGCCCTGGTGCTGATCGCACTGGCGACCGTGGTGGTGTTCGTGCAGGCCTTGCGGCTGACGCTGCGCGGCCATCTCACCAACGTCGAACGCCGCGATCTGTGGCTGGGCTACGGGCGCTGGCTGGTGGCCGGGCTGACCATGCAACTCTCGGCGGACATCATCGAATCCTCGATCTACACCAGCTGGGATGCCATCGGCCAGCTGGCCGCGATCGCGGTGATCCGCACGTTCCTGAACCACTTCCTGGAGCGCGACATCGCCGATGTCCGCGAACGCCAGCGTGCCACCCGGCCGGCGCCGGCGCCGCCGCTGTGAGGTCCACGTCCATGAACCTGCATCCGTGCTGGAGGGCCATCGCATGACCACGTCCTTGTTCCACCTGTCGCGCCGCGGGCCATTGCTCCTCGCCTTGGCATCGCTGTCCGCGCTGTGCGCGTCGCCGGCCCTGGCCACCGAAGGCGCGCTGGGGCGTTCGATCACCGGGATGCAGATCACCTCGTACGCCGGCGTGATTCCCCCCGAGCCGGGCATGCAGTGGTCGCTGAGCTACATCCGCTACAACGGCAAGATCAGCGGCGGCCGGCCCGCGCCGATCGCCGGGCAGATCTCGCTGGGGCTGGAGGCCGATGTCAACCTGACCGCTGCCACCGGCGTGTACGTGTGGCCGACCCAGGCCGGCCGCTGGAACTTCGCCTCGATGCTGACCGTGCCGTACATCGATGCCGAGGCGACCGCGAGCCTGTCCGGCCCGCTGGGCAACCGTTTCCAGGCCCGGGATCACGCCTCCAACCTGTTCGACGTGTACTTCGCGCCGGTGATTGCCGGGTTCCACATCAGCGAAGTGCAGCATCTGTCTTTCGGCGTGTATGTGTATGCGCCCACGGCCAAGTACGACCCGAACCGGCTGGCCAATCCGGGCATGAACATCTGGACGTTCTCGCCCAGCGTGGGCTACACGCACCTGTTCCAGAAAGGCACGCTGGAGTTCAGCGTACTGGGCGCCACCGACTGGTACACCCGCAACGACGATACCGATTACAAGAACGGCGTGGTCGCGCGGGCCGACCTGCTGCTGGTCAAGCGGACCGCCAGTGGCTGGGGCTTCGGCGCGGCCGGCGGCTGGATCCAGCAGCTGCAGGACGACAAGGGCGACACCGCGGACCGCCTGGATGGCTTCAAGGGCCGCTCGTTCGGCGTGGGCCCGGTGCTGACCTACGGCAGGAAATGGTCCGGCGGCGAGCACCTGGATGTGTCGTTCCGCTACGTCGGCGAATTCAGCGTCAAGAACCGTTTCGAAGGCGACCCGTGGAGCCTCTCGATCAGCGGCGGTTTCTGATCCCCGGCCGCCTCGCCGCGGCCGCCCGTATCCCGTTTCATGGAGCAACGATCATGACCTCTGTCATTCCTCCGGTTGCCTGGTCGGCGTGCCTGCTGCTGGCCGCGATGGTGCCTGCCGCACACGGCGCGACGCGCGTCGCCCCGCCGGCCCCGCCGCCCGCCGCATCGCCCGACGCCCCCGAACGCGATACGGAGGCGTTGGCCGCGCTGGACCGGATGGGTGCGGCCCTGCGCGCGCTCAAGCAGTTCTCGCTGACCTCCGATGCCAGCACCGAGATCGTGCTGGACGACGGCCAGAAGGTGGAGCTCGATGGCGTGGTGACCTACAAGGTACGCGCGCCGAACCAGCTGTTCCTGGAACTGCGCAGCGATCGCCAGCTGCGCCAGCTGTTCTACGATGGCAAGGCGCTGTCGCTGTATTCGCCGCGCCTGAAGTACTACGCGCAGGTCGATGGCCTGAGCAGCACGCTGGGCGAGCTGGTCGAAGATGCCGCCAGCCGCTATGGCATCGACATGCCGCTCGCCGACATGTTCCTGTGGGGGACCGACAAGGCGCCCAAGACCGCCATCCGCAGCGCATTGCACATCGGCGGTGGCACGGTCGACGGTGAGCAGATCGAGCAGTACGCGTTCAAGCAGGACGGCGTCGATTGGCAGTTGTGGGTGAGCAAAGCCACGTCGTTGCCGAAGAAGCTGGTGATCACCTCGCTGGATGACCCGGCGTTGCCGCAGTACCGCGCGCAGTTGCGCTGGGATACCCGCACTGCGGTACCGGCCACGGCCTTCCAGTTCACGCCGCCGGCCGATGCCACGCGGATCAAGCTGGTGCCGGTGGCGGTGGTCCTCAGCGATGACGGTCAGGAGAACTGAGATGCGTATCGTGATCAACCGCTTCTTCGTCGCGTCGTCCCTCGCCGCGAGCCTGCTCCTGGTGGTCCTGCTGGCGGTGTCCGCGCCGGCCAGCGCCCAGCGCGCCGGCTTCCACGGCGGCGGCGCGCGGGCCAGCGCCCATACCAGCGTCAACCGACCCGTGCAGCGCCCGCAGGGAGGCAACGTGAACCGCGGGGGGAACATCAACCGCAACATCGACGGCAACCGCAACGTCGATCGAAACGTCAACCGCAACGTGAACCGGAACGTCAACCGCAACGTCAACGTGGATGTGGACTACCACGACGATCACTGGAACCACTGGGACGATCATCCCTTCGCCACCGCCGCAGCTGTGACAGCCGGCGTGGCCGTGACCTCGGCGGTGATCGGCTCGATCGTGAATTCCGTGCCCCCCAGCTGCGTGACCACGGTGATCAACGGCATGGCTTACCAGCAGTGCGGCAACGTCTGGTACGAGCCGCGCTATGCGGGCACCACCGTGCAGTACGTGGTGATCAATCCGCCGCGATGACTCGGTAGTTTTTCCTGTCCTCCTACCGTAGTTATGCGCATTACGCGCGCCCGGCACTGCATTACCGTGGGGCTGTAACCACCGGCCGCCACGGCCCGCCCCAGGACGGCTGCGACCGCAGCGCGTCTTTCCATCCCGCCTTTGGAGACTCGCGTCATGAAAGCCTTTGCCATCGCCGTCCTGGCGACTTCTCTGGTCGCCTGTGCATCCACCCCGACCGTCAAGACCGACTTCGATCCGTCGGCCAGCTTCGCCTCGTACAAAACCTATACCTGGGCAATGAAACCCCAGGCGGGCTCACCGCTGGTGCAGCAACGCATCATCGATGGCATCAACGCACGGCTGCAGGCCAAGGGGCTGCGCGAAGCGCCCAACGGCGATATCGCCCTGGCCGCGCATATCGTCACTGGCCAGAAGCAGACCCTGGACACCTTCTACACCGGCACCGGCATGGGTGGTTGGGGCTGGCGCGGCGGTGGCTGGGGCGGCGGGATGGCGATGGGCAATGCGACTACCACCGTTCGCACGTATGACGTCGGCACGCTGGTCGTGGACATGTTCGACGCCAAGACCAAGCAGGCGGTCTGGCGCGGCACCGCCAGCGGCACCGTGCCGACCTCGCCGGACAAGGTCAACGCGGCGGTGGAAGCCGGGCTGGACAAGCTGTTTGCTGCGTTCCCGCCGGGCACGACCGCCGCACGCTGATCGCTGCGGACGGTCCGCGATGCGTTCAACCGCGTAGGCCCGTGCCGGGCTGTTCCCCTCCCACCGGCACGGGCCCACGCATTTCGCCGCGCACGCCGACTGCACGGCCGGTTACCCATCCCCCGAGGTGCCCTGTGTCGATCGGCCCTGCCGTATGCCTGCTGTCGCTGTTCAGCGTGCTCACGCCCTGCGCCGCGATCGCCCAGCAGTCTGCCGCGCCGTCGCCCGCACCCGCGACCGCCGCGGCGCCGCGGGTGTCGCTGTTCCGTGACGCCGAGGACGGCCGCTTCGACATGTCGCGCTGGCTGCTCGAGCACCGCGGATTCCTGCCGGTGCCGATCATCGTCACAGATCCGGCCGTAGGCAATGGCGGTGGCGTGGCGCTGGCGTTCTTCCACCGCCCGACGTCCTCGGGGGCGACGGGCGAGGACGGTGCCCCGAAGATGGTCACGCCGGACATCTACGGCGGTGGGGCCATGCGCACCTCCAATGGCAGTGAAGCCTACGGTGTCGGCGCCTCGCTGCACTTCGACGAGGACCGCTGGCGCTATCGCGGTGGCGTGGCCAAGGCCTCGTTCAACCTGGGCTTCTACACGCCCGGGACGCTGCTGCCCACGCAGAAGATCGAGTACAACATGGACGGACTGATGTCCTTCCAGCAGGGGTTCCGGCGTCTGGGCGAGCGCGATCTGTACCTCGGCCTGGCCTGGGTCTACATGGACCTGGACATCGGCTTCGACGTTGCCTCCGACCGCGATCGCTTCCAGCCCCATGAGCTGTCCAAGCGCAGCTCGGGCCTGGGGCTGTCGCTGGAGTACGATTCGCGCGACAACCCATTCACGCCCTCCAGCGGGTGGCTGGGCATGGTCGAAGGCAATTTCTATCTGCCCGGGATCGGCAGCGATGCCAGCTTCCAGAGCTATCGCGGGCACGCCTACGGCTACTGGCCGCTGGGCAGACACTTCGTCCTCGGCGGGCGCGCGGATGCGCGCTGGGCCAACGGCGATGTTCCGTTCTATCGGTTGCCCTACATCGACCTGCGCGGCATTGGTTCGGCGCGCTACCAGGACACGCGGGCCGCGGTGCTGGAGAGCGAGCTGCGCTGGAACATGACCCAGCGCTGGGCCCTGATCGGCTTCGTCGGCGCGGGTCGCACCTGGGGACGGCACAACAGTTTCGGGGACGGTGCCAGCCAGGTCTCCAAAGGCGCGGGCGTGCGCTATCTGATCGCCCGGCAGTTGGGCATGCATGTAGGCCTCGACTATGCCTGGGGGCCGGAGGACGACACGTTCTACATCCAGGTGGGCAGCGCGTGGCGCTGACGCGCCCCGGGCAGCGCCTGCCATGGATCGCAGCGCTCGCCTGCGCGTGGCTGTGCGGCGGTGGCGCGCTGTCGCCGCTGCACGCGGCCGAACCCGTTGCGGCCGACGACGCGGACGGCCAGGGCGGTCATTGTGGCGTCCGCGGCCCGGGTGACACGCGGCCCCGGATCGGGCTGGCGCTGGGCGGTGGCGGCGCACGGGGCATCGCGCATGTCCGCATCCTCAAACAGCTCGAGGCGCTGCACATTCCGGTGGACTGCATCGCCGGTACCAGTGCCGGCGCGCTGGTCGGTGCCCTGTACGCGTCCGGCTCCACGCCCGAGCAGATCGAGCAGCTGGTGCTGAGCACCGAATGGCTGAGCCTGTTCACCGATACCTTGCCGCGCCGCGAGCGCTCGCTGCGACGCAAGGCCGACGACTATGCCCAGCTGGCCCCGATCGGCATCGGGCTGGGCGGCGAGGGCAAGGCGGTCGCGCTGGCCGGGGGTGTCTCCGAAGGCGAGAAGCTGATCGCCCTGTTCGAGCGCGCGACCGGGGGCGGCCGGGTCAATGGCCGTTTCGACGACCTGCCGATTCCGTTCCGGGCGGTCGCCACCGACATCAATACCGGCAAGCCGGTGGTGTTGTCCGAGGGCAGCCTGCCGATGGCGATGCGGGCCAGCATGTCATTGCCGGGCATCTTCCGTCCGGTGGTGATCCATGACCAGGTACTGCTCGACGGTGGCCTCTCCAACCAGGTGCCGATCGACGTGGTGCGGGCGATGGGCGCCGACCGGGTGATCGCGGTGGACGTGGGCACGCCGTTGAGCGCGCTGGACCGCAACGCCAGCCTGGTGGATGTGATCAGCCAGCTCAGCGGGTTCCTGACCACGCGCAGCGCGCAGGCGCAGCTGGACAGTCTGGGCACGCAGGATCTGCTGATCTCGCCGGACCTGACCGGCAAGGTCGCCACCGGTGATTTCGACAAGGCGCCCGAGGCGTTGCGGATCGGCCAGCTCGCCGCCGACCAGGCCGCGCCGGCGCTGCAGGCGTTCGCGCAGACGCCGCAGACCTACACCCGGCTGGCCGCGCAGCGGGCCGGGCGGGCCCCGTCCGCGGTGCCGACCATGATCGATTTCGTCGAGGTCGACAACCACACCGGGTATGCCGACGCGTTGCTGCTGTCCTATCTCCCGGTCCGCATCGGCCAACCGCTGGATGTGGAGGCGATGCAGGCCGGCGTACTGCGCGCCTATGGCATGGGAACGCTGGCCAGCATCAACTACGAGATCCAGGCGCGCGACGGCAGGACCGGTGTCGTGGTGTCGGCCTATCCCAAGCCCAACGGACCGGTGTACCTGGAGGCCGGGTTGAGCCTGAGCAACGACCTCGAAGGCAATCACGAAAGCAACCTGCGCGCCGGCCTGCTGTTCTCGCCCCTGTCGCCTTACGGCGCCGAAGCGCGCATCGCGCTGCAGATCGGCAGCGAACCCGGCCTCACCGGCCAGTACTACCACCCCTTCGACCTGCACAATCGATACGCCTTCCAGGCCGGTGGGGGTTTCCAGACCCGCAGCTTCAATCTCTACGACGATGCCGGCGACAAGATCGCGCGCTATCGCGTGCGCCGGACCGGGGCCACGGTGGCGCTGTTCCGCAATGTGTCCAACGTGCTCGCGTTGTCCGTGGGGGTAGAGCGCTACACAGGCAACGCCGAAGTGGAAGTCGGCGACCCGACCATCCCCCGCGTGAACTTCGAAGAGGGGGCATGGATCGTGCAGGCCACGCTGGACGACATCGACAGCGTCTACTTCCCCCGCAACGGCTATCTGGTCACCGTCGGCACCTACCAGTCCAGCCCCGGCCTGGGCGCGGACGCGCGGTTCGGCCAGATCGATCTGGATGCCGTGGCCGCCCGATCGTTCGGCAAGCACGCCCTGCAGCTGGGGCTGCGCTACCACGTCACCTCCTCCGGCACCGCACCGGTGCAGAACCTCTACCGGCTGGGCGGGCGCTGGCGGCTCGCCGGATTCCAGCAGAACCAGCTGACAGGGCAGGATTACGCACTCGGCTTTGCCGGGTATACCTATGAGCTGGGCACGCTGCTGGGGCGCTCGGCGCAGGTCGGTGGCACGGTCGAATATGGCAATGCCTGGCAGCGGCGCAGCGACATGTCGTTGAGCGACGGCATCTGGAACGGCAGCCTGTTCCTCGGCTTCGACTCGTGGGTCGGCCCGTTGATCTTCGGCATGGGATTCCGCGAAGGCGGCGAGAACGTGCTCTTCATCGAGCTGGGGCAATCGCTGTGATGCCGGCCAGCGGCCGGCACTACCAGGGCGAACAAGCAACGCACAGGTAGTGCCGGCCGCTGGCCGGCAGCGCGGGCAGGCCGAACAAGCAACGCACGGGTAGTGCCGGCCGCTGGCCGGCAGCGCGGGTCACCACACCTGCGACAGAATCACCCCGAGCGCGCCGCACCAGCACACGATCACGAACCAGGCCAGCACCGCATTCGCGCTGATGCCGCGGTGGCGGACGAACAGGCTCAGCACCAGCGCCGCCACCAGGGGCAGCACGAACAGGCTGACGATCCAGACCAGCGGGTGACCGTGCATGGGACCTCCTTGGCCGTGGCTCAGTTCAACGTCTTGTCGGGGTAGTAGCGGGTGCCTTTGACGGTCAGTTCCGCCGCCAGGCCGCTTTCGGTCATCTGGTACACCCAGACGTTGTCGGAGATCTGCACTGCGCCGGTAAGCCCACCGCCGGCCTTGTCCACCTTCGCCGCCAGCGTGGCCTGGCCGCCGATCTCGATGCCGCGGGTGATGAAGTCCTGGTACGCCTCGGGCGTCTTGAACACCCAGACCAGGTCGAAGGTCTTGGCGCCAAAGCCCAGCCCCGCCTGGATCTCCACCATGCGCATGAAGGTCTCCCGGCCACTGCGGTTGTCGATGGCCACGCCGTGCCCACCGCCGCCGCCGGCAATCAATACCTTGACCCCGAAGCTGCGGAAGACCGCGTAACCCGCGGCGTGCTCCACGGCCTGGCGTGCATCCGGCTGCGCGGCATACAACCGCGACAGCACCGCGGCCGTGGCGGTCCGCGCCTGGTTCTGCGCCTCGATCTTTTCGGTGGAGGGCGGCGCGTCGCTGCGCGCGGGGCTGGAGGTGCTGCAGCCGAGGGGAGCCACAGCCAGCAGGATCAGTGCCGTGCCAACAAGGAGCGGACGGTTCATGGGAAGCTGCCTCATTCGGGAAAGACCAGGGTCACGATCAACCGGCCGGTCCAGCGGCTGGCGTAGTGCGGCCGGTCCACGTTGTAGAAGCCGCCGACACCGATGCTGATCGGGGTATGCCCGAGCCTGAGCACTTTGGAGACGGTGGCGCCCAGGGGCACCGTCCAGGCATCGCCGCTGGCCGCCTTCCAGTTGTAATTGGTTTCCGAGGTGACGCTGAGTGACCAGCCATCGGGCAGGTTGCGGGTCACGAACGGCTGCACGCTGGTGCTGCTGACATCCTCACGGTCGCCATCGCCGCCGACCGACCAGACGTGGTTGGCCAGTGCGCCCACCGTCCACTTCTGCGTCTTGTGGACCAGGATGAAGGCTGGGCCAAGCGAGTACTTGCCCGTGCCGAGACTGTCGTGCGAAGCGGTGTCCAGCAGCGCGGCGAAGCCGTAGCCGAATTCGGTGCCATGCGCTTCAGCCGCGGTCCTGGGGATGTAATACCCCTGTACGAACAGATCCCCGGTGCCGTGTTTGTCCTGCGGAAACTGGTTCCAGCTCAGCGGCAGGATCGGGCGCAGGATGAACTTGCCGTTCTCGCCGACGAACGGAATCACCGGCTGGATCTTCAGCTGCTGGTTGTGGAACGCATCCCCGGGGCCGACCGCGCCCTGGTAGTTGTATTGGAACGGCACCGAGATCAGCGCCGCACCGGGATCGGCGAGCTTGCGCGCGATATCGTCGGAGGACGCCGATCCCGCCGGCGCCTCCTGCGCGGCCAGCGGCACAGTGCACGCGCTGGCGAGCAGCAGCAGCAGCCAGCGGCCCCGTGCGCGCGCGTCATTCATCGCGGCGCATCCACGACGATGTACTGCACGGTGGTGCCCGCATAGCGCGGCTGGTACCAGGCGTTGTCGCACTGCTGGTAACCGATGCCGTTGACCACGACCGTGCTGCAGTCCACCGGCAGCGAGTACACCACCGAGCCGATCACCGCCGAGGTGACCGCGACGCCCGCGGTGAAGGCGGCGGCGTCCCAGAACGGGTGATCCCAGTAGGGCGGCGGAGGCGGAGGCGGCGGTGGCCCCGGCGGATGCGGCCCGGGTCCAGGACCAGGGCCAGGCGGATGGGGTCCCGGACCGGGTCCCGGCCCCGGAGCAGGGTGGGGACCGGGACCTGGGCCAGGATGCGGGCCGGGCTCCGGGCGCGGGCCCGGACCGGGATGGGGTGCGGGGCCAGGGCCCGGCGGGTGCGGCGCGAACCCGCCGCCCCCATGAGGCAGACCGCCACCGCCGAAGCCGCCGGCATGGGCGATGGAAGGATGGGCGAAGCCGCGCAGCCCGGGACGTGCACCGGCATCGGCGGGCAGCAGCGAAGCGCCCAGCAGCACGGTGAACAGGGCCGGGGACAATGCAGCACGCAGGCAAGCGGAACGGTCCATGCTCAGTTCTCCCCGTCAGTGGTCTGTGCGGCCAGCGCGACCGGCACGAACACGATCTTGGTCGCGCCCTTGGGATCGAACGCCAACTCCCTGGCGGTCACCGCGCGCCGCGTATCCCAGTTCAACGTGGCCTGGTAGGCGGGCAACGCCGGGTCGCTGTGGCTGGTGATCGCCAGCTGCCGGGGCAGGTGGGTGGCATCGGAGATCCAGACCTGCCAATCCACGCCCGGTTGCCGGAACGCGTAGTGTTGTGTCGCTTCGCCGCCGATCCGCGCGCTGCCGACGCGCAATGCGGACTGCAGCTGATCGGTCGGGAATGCGGGCGTGCCCCATAGGAACAGATCCGCCAGCGGCAGCTCGATGCCATAGGTGGTGGCCGATTCGGTCAGCAGCGCCTGGCTGCTCTTGTTCAATCCCTCCAGCGTGGCGTAGTACTTCAGCCGCGGCGAATAGATCGTCAGCGCCTTGCCGTCGTAGAACAGCTGGCGATGCTGGTCCTCGCTCTGGATTTCCACGAAGAAGCGGTCCGGCCCCAGCACGCGGTACGTCACCGTGCCGGGCAGGGCGATCTTCTGGCCATCATCGAGCACGTACTCGGTGCTGGTGGTGGCGTTGAGGGTGAAGTGCGGCAGCGCGCGCAGGGCCGCGCCCATGCGCGTGAGTGCCTGTACGGCCTCGGTATCAACGCTGGCCGCCGCGGGCTGGGCCGCCAGCGGAGGAGGAAGCAGGAGCAGGGGTCCGATCAGGACCAGCGCCAACAGCAGGCCCGATGAGGTGCGCGGCATGACAGTCTCCAGAGTGTCGTCAGTGGGGCGCGCGACGGGCCGACCCTGCTGACACTCTGCGCACCGCCCACGCGACGGACAACCGGAGTTACACGGTAAGTCGCTAGGTATTTATACGCAGGCACCGGCATCGCGCCGGTGCCTGCGTAGTGGGCTCAGGGGGTGCGGGCGGAGGGCGGCCCACCCGCGGCGATCCACGCGTCCACGGCCTGGCTGACCACGGTCATCGGCATTGCCCCATTGCCCAGGATCAGATCGTGGAAGGCGCGGATGTCGAACCGGTCGCCCAGTTCCCTGCGGGCGTGCTCACGCAGTTCCAGCAGCCGCAGCTGGCCCATCTTGTAGGACGAGGCCTGGCCGGGCTGCACCAGGTAGCGGTTGACCTCGATGCGGACGTCGGCCGGGCTCATGCCGGTCTTCTCCTCCATGTAGGCGACGGCCTGCTCGGGCGTCCAGCGTTTGCGGTGCAGACCGGTATCGACCACCAGCCGCACCGAGCGGAACATCTCGGCCTGCAGGCGGCCCAGGTCACCGGCGGGGTCATCGCGGTACACGCCGGCCTCGGCCATCAACTGTTCGGCATACAGTGCCCAGCCTTCGCTGAAGGCGCTGGGATTGAGGCTGCGGCGCAGCATCGGCAGGTCGGTCAGGGTCTGGCCGATCGAGATCTGGAAGTGATGGCCCGGCGATCCCTCGTGATAGGTGAGGGTGGGAATGCTCCAGCGCGTGTTGGAGCGGATGTCGCCCAGGTTGATGAAGAAGGTGCCCGGGCGCGAGCCATCCATCGCCGGCGGGTAGTAATAGCCGCCCGGCGAGGTGGCCTGCATGTGCGCGGGCACCGGCTGCACCAGCAGTTTCTGTGTCGGCAGGTGGCCGAAGTAGGTCGGCAGGATCGGATCGAGGTCGCGCAGGCGCTGCTCGATGTCGCCGATCAGCTGCGTGCGGCCGGCATCGCTGTCCTCGTAAAGGTAGCGCGGGTCCTTGCGCAGCTGCGCGATGCGCGCGGCGACGCTTCCGTCGCGCAGGCCGAGCTGTTTCAGACGGGCATCCATGCGCGTGTCCAGCCGCGCCACTTCGCGCAGCCCGATCTGGTGGATCGCATCGGCATCCAGGTCGGTGCTGGTATACCAGCGAAGCGCGGCATCGTAGTACGCCTTGCCGTCCGGCAGTGCCCACACCCCCTTGTTGCCGGGATGGGTCGCCAGTGTTGCCTGCACGTTGTCGAGCAGGCGCTGATAGCCCGGGTTCACCGCATCGCGCACCGCCGTGGTGGCCTGTGCGATCAGTTCAGCGCGCCGGGACGCGGGGATCGAGGGCACCTTGTCCAGTTTGCGCTGCAATGACTGCACCCACAGGCTGTCCTGCGGCGCCGGTTTCAGCAGGGCACGGTACTGGTTGGCCGCGCCCTCCAGCGCCACCTCGGGCGGCACCACGCCCAGGCGGGCCTGCATGTCCACGTTGGCGCGGACCTGGTCCAGCTTGGAGCCCATCGCCTGCAGCCGTGCGATGTAATGACGGGCGCTGGTCTCGTCGGTGACCGCATGCTGGTTGTCCATGAACTGCGGCAGGTTGACCGGCAGGCTGAACAACTGGTCCACGGCGTAGGTGCTGCCGCCGACCGGCAACCAGGCCGCGGCCCACGGCACGGCCATCAGATCGATCTGGGTCTGGTAGAACCAGCGCGCCAGTCCGTCGCTGAGCCGTTGCTGCGAATCCAGCGGCGGGCCTTTCCAGGCACGGATCTGCGCCAGGTTGTCGACCAGGAAGCGGCGGTTGATCTCGCGCCGGGCCAGCGAGACGTCGGTCAGCTGGCCGGACAGATCACCGGCGGCATCGCCACTGATGCCGAGCATCGTGCGCAGTTCCGGATCGGCGTTGATCGCGGCCATCGTCTGCACATCGAGCAGGGCATTGAACGAGGTGGCGGCCGGGGCGCTGGCGGGGGGCGGTGCCTGCGCCTGCGCCCGGTTCGAGGGAAGCGTCAAGGCGGCTGCGATCGCGAGGGCGAGCACGGCGGGGAAACGGCGGGCGGGCGTGGTCGGAATCACAGGGCGATCTCCGTTGGCGGGCGGGCTGCGCGCAGGCTACGCCAGCGCAGGGGTGGCCGCACCTGCGGATCGTCACGGCTGCGCAGGCGGCAGTCTCCGGGGCGTTGTCATGGCAGACGGCCGAACACGGTTGGCTATGTGGATATGCCCGAAGGTAAGGGCATTCACGCGTGTCCGGCGGCATGCGTTGAATGAAATCAGTCACTTGAGCCGCGCTCTCGACAGGAGCATGCAACGCGTGCTCAGCGCACGCGTCCAGGTCGATTGACGCTCTGCAACAAGTTTGCAAGATGTGCCGCAGGGTCATCCGGGGAACCTGTCTTGCCAGCTTCGTATCTGCCACGGCGATGTCGCCGCTGACGTGCCGCCTGCGCCGCTCCATCGTCTCTTTCGGGCGTGATGCCCGACCTTTGCGGAAAACACCATGAATCCTCGCGCCACCGTGCCGCGACGTCGTCGCCTGTCCGTCGCCGTGCTTGCCAGCCTGCTCACTGCGGCCCCGGTCCATGCCCAGACCGCGGGAAGCGCGCCGGCAGTGACCCAGCTCGACCAGCTCACCGTTCTCGGCAACCGCACCCAGGCGCGCACCGTGCTGGAGTCGCCGGTGCCGATCGATGTGCTGGGCGCCGAGGACATCCACAGCAGCGGTTACACCGACATCAGCCAGATCCTGCAGTCGCTGCTGCCTTCGTTCAATTTCCCGCACCCGACCACGCCGGATGGCAACACGCACATCCGCTCGGCGACGCTGCGCGGGCTGTCGCCGGATCAGACCCTGGTGCTGGTCAACGGCAAGCGCCGGCATGCCAGTGCCTGGGTCAACACCGGCGGCACGGTGGGCAAGGGCGCGGTCTCCACCGACCTCAATGCCATCCCGGTGAGTGCCATCGAGCGGATCGAGGTGCTGCGCGATGGCGCCTCCGCCCAGTACGGTTCCGATGCGATCGCCGGGGTGATCAACATCGTGCTGCGCGAGGACGACGGCTTCGAGGGTCGGGTCAGCCGCGGCACGACCCGCGATGGCGGCGGTGGCACCACGGCGGTGGCGCTGGACACCGGCGTGGCGTTTGCCGACGGCGGCGGCCTCCACCTCACCTGGGACTACCGTGACCGCAAGGCGGCCAACCGCGCTTTGCCCGATACCCGCCAGCAGTACTTCGGGATCGGCCGCAACGGTGCGCCGGTGGCGCCGTCGGGTACCTTCGGCTCCGGCACGGGCCTGGCACCGATCGGGGGCGCAGGGGCAGGCGCTGTGGCCGACCCGCGCGAAGCCACCATCGACCGCGATGCACTGTGGCGCTTCGCCGACTCGGCCGACACCGTGGAGAAGACGGTGTTCGGCAACCTGCGCAGACCGCTGGCCTGGGCCGAAGGACTGGAGGCATACGCGTTCGGTGGCTACGGGGTGAGCGAGGGCAGTTCGAACGCCTCGCTGCGCCGCGCCGGCCAGGTCGAGAACGTGCGCGCGATCTATCCGGACGGATTCCTGCCCTGGGTGGATACCCAGAGCACCAACGCCTCTCTCGGCGCGGGCATCAAAGGTCTGGCCGGCGATTGGCACTGGGACCTGAGCAGCGTCTACGGCCGCAACAAGCTGGTCTACCGCACCCGCAATACGCTCAATGCAACGCTCGGCGCAGACAGTCCGACCGCCTTCTACAACGGCGCCCTCGAGGCCTCGCAGTGGACCACCAACCTGGATGCGAACAACAGCATCGACCTTGGCTGGCATGCGCCGCTGCGGCTGGCGGTGGGGGCGGAGTTCCGCCGCGACACCTACGGCATCTCGCCGGGTGAACTGGATTCGTACGTGTGGGGGCCGGCGCGCGTGCTCGATGGTCCCTCCGCCGGCGCCGTGCCCACGATCGGGTCCCAGGGGTTTGCCGGCATCCAGCCGGCCGACGCCGGCAACCACCACCGCCACAACGTCTCAGCCTATGCGGAAGCCGAGACCGATGTCACCGATCGCTTCCTGGTCTCCCTCGCCGGGCGCTGGGAGGATTACAGCGATTTCGGCAGCACCACCAACGGCAAGCTGGCCCTGCGCTATCAGCTCGACGGCGGGGTGGCATTGCGCGCCTCGGTCAGCACCGGCTTCCACGCGCCCGCATTGGCCCAGCAGTACTTCAGTTCCACCAGCAGCCGCACCCTCAACAACGCGGTGACCGGCGTGCCGGAGTACGTGCTGGTACGCACCGCACCCGTGGATACGGTCGAAGCACGTGCCTTGGGCGCGCGCTCGCTGGAGCCGGAGCAGGCCACCAATTTCACCGCCGGGCTCACCTGGGGCATCGGCGGACTGAGCGCGTCGCTGGATGTGTACCGGATCGACATCGACGACCGGATCTTCCTCTCCAGCAACTTCGTCGATGCGGCCGGGTCCACCGCGATCCGCGACTATCTGGCGGCGCTGGGTTCGCCAGGCGTGACCAGCGTGCGCTACTTCAGCAATGCCGCGGATACCCGCACCACCGGCGTGGACGCCTCGGCCCGCTACCGCTGGGAACTGGCGGATTACGGCCGGCTCACCGCCACCGTCGCCTACAACCGCAACAAGACCGAGTTGACCCACGTCGCCTCGACGCCGGCCCAGCTGACCGCGCTCGGCGTGCGCACGCCCCTGTTCGATGTCACCGAGCGCACCCGCGTCGAGAAAGGCCAGCCGCGTGACAACCTGACCGTCGCGCTGGGCTGGGATGTCGGCCGTTGGGGCATCCACCTGGGCACGCACCGCTACGGTGAGATCGAAGGCGTGGCGGCGACCAACCAGAGCGCGGCCAACGTCGCGGCCTTCGCACAGGGCTCGACCCGCTTCCGCACGCTGCCGACCGAGGCGGGGAGCGCGGGCAACGTCGACGTGATCCAGACGTTGGAAGCGCGCTGGGTCACCGATCTGGACATCGCCTTCCGCGCGACCGATGCCGTCACCCTCGTGCTGGGCGCCAACAATCTGTTCAACACCTATCCCACCCGTAACATCGCGACCACCCCGCAGGTCTCCGGTGCGGATACCTTTGGCGTGTTCCCGTACAGCGAGCTGTCGCCGTTCGGCTGGAGTGGCACCTACTACTACGCGCGCCTGGAGACCCGTTTCCGATGAACCGTCCCGTCCCGCACTCCCCGCTACCCACCGATCCGCAGCGCCGCCACTGGCTGCGCGCCGGGCTGACCAGCGCGGCGGCGGTCGCACTGGCACCGGCGGCGGCGCAGGCACGAACTGCTCCACCGGTCCCGGCACCTGCTGGTGCTACCCATACCGTGCTGCGGCTGGATCTCAACGAAAGCAGCTACGGACCGTCACCGCAGGTCGGCCCGGCGGTACAGCGCGCATTGGCGGACGCACCGCGCTATGTGGGCGCGGCACAGTTGCAGGCGCTGCAACAGCAGATCGCCACGCTGGAGGGGGTCACGCCGGAGCAGGTCGTGGTCGGTGAAGTGCTCGAAGCGCTCGGCCAGCACCTCGCGCTCAGCCAGGGTGCCGGTGACTTCATCTACTCGGTGCCGGGCTACGGCGCGTTGGTGGATGCGGCGAAGCCGTTCGGCGGACGGGCGGTGGAAGTCCCGTTGAACGCCCGGCTGGAAAACGACCTGCCTGCATTGCTCGCAGCCGTCGGGCCGGACACGCGCGCGCTGTTCGTGGTCAACCCGCACAACCCCTCCGGTACGCGCAGCCCGGGCGCGGACTTCGATCGTTTCGTGACCGCTGCGCAGGCGCGCAGCCTGGTGATCGTCGACGAGGCGTATCTCGACTACCGCGAGGATGCGGCCACGCTGAGCGCGGTACGCCTGCTGCGACAGGGGCAGAACGTGGTCGTGTTCCGCACCCTCGGCAAAATCCACGCCCTGGCCGGGCTGCAGATCGGCTATGCGCTGGTGCCTCTGGCGCTTGCCGGGGCGCTGCGCCAGCGTGGCGTTGGCGGGGCCCATGCGCAGAACCAGCTGTCACTGGCCGCCGCGTCGGCGGCGCTTGCCGATACCGCGCACGTAGACCAGGTACGCCGCACCGTGACCGCCGAGCGGCAACGATGGCAGCAGGTGCTCGGCGACCTGCGCCTGCGATCCACCGAAGCGGCCGGCAATTTCGTGTTCGTCGATAGCGGGCGCCCGCACGCGACGGTCGCGGCCGGCCTCCTGCAGCAGGGCGTGCGCATCGCCCGGGTGTTCGCCCCGTATGACACCTGGGTGCGCATCACGATCGGCACGCCTGCTGAAAACCTGCGTGCACAGCAGGCGTTGCGCACGGTATTGGCTTAGCCGCGGACACGCTCGAAGCCGTCCGCGCTCCACTCTTCACTGCCCACGCCGTGATGGATCACGAACAGACCCTGCGGATCGTAACGGCGCTTGGCCGCCTGCAACCGCGGGTAGTTCGGTCCCCAGAAGGCCTGCTGCCAGTCTTTCTGGAAGTAGTCGCTCTCCGAGACATAGGCCGGCGCCGACGGCGCCACCACGCTCAGTGCCTGGTAGGCGCGCGCGACGTTCAACGCACCGCGGCGTGCACGGGGCTCATCGACGTTCAGGCCGAGGCCCGGATACACCGGCCCGCTGGCGTTGCCGATGATCGCCAGCGCGAAGGCATCCAGCACCGCCGGATGGGTGGCGGTCTCGCGGCTGGCCGCCAGCGCCGCCGCGGGCGCCCCGAACAGGCCCTTGTTGCAGTGCATGCCGACATCCATGTGTTCAGCGGCCGCGCAGAGGGCTGCGGCCGCCTGCGTGCGCCGGGCATCGTCCAGCAGGGAGGAGGGCAGCCAGGCCGAGGCGTAGCCATGCAGGAACCAGCCGACCTGACCCTGGTCCCCCTTCCACAGCATGTGCCGGGAGGCGGCGCCCTCGCGGGTGTCCTCGGCGATCAGCGCGGGGGCATGCTCGCGGAAGAAATCCGCGTCCCACATGTGGCGGGCGGGCATCGCCAATGCCTGCAGGGGGTCGGTGATGGTGTACGCCGGCCGGGCGCGGACCCAGTCCAGGAACGGCGTCCAGGTCGCTTCGGCCGCGTCGCGCGACAGGCCCTGGAATACCATCGAGATCGACAGCCGCCGCGTGTCCTTGAACGTGAACTGCTCGCCCCAGTGTGCGTTGCACAGCGTGTCGCGGTAGAAGCGCAGCATCTCCGCCGCCAGGGCCTGCCAGCTGGCGTCGTCGCTGGCCTGGATCTGGCAGGAGACGCCGCCGAAGGTGTCGGGCAGGGCATGGGTGCGCAGCGTCATCCGGGTGACGATCCCGAAACTCGCCGCGCAGCCGCCTTTCAGTGCCCAGAACAGTTCGGGGTCATTGTCGGCGTTGACGATGCGGACCTGACCGTCGGCGGTGACGATCTCGGCTTCGAGCAGGCTGGCCGCGGCCGTGCCATGGGCCTTGGAGAAACTGCCGAAGCCGCCGCCGGTGACCAGTCCGGTCACGCCTACCGAGGTGCAGCCGCCGCCCTGGACATAGCGCCCACCGCGGGTGGTGACCGCATCGTAGGCATCGATCCACATCGCCCCGGCACCCACGCTGACCGCCGGCTGCGGTGCGGTGCCCGGGCGGGCGTTGTGGGCGACGAAAGCATCGTGCAGCTCGACCTGGTTCATCGCGCGGGTCCAGACCAGCAGCGAATCCGGCGCGCAGGACGTCCCGTGGTAACTGTGCCCGCCGCCTTTGACCACCAGCCGCAGGTGATGGGTCCGGGCGAAATTCACCGCGGCGGCGACATCGGCACTGTTGGCGGCGGCGACCACCTTGGCGCTGGGGACCGAACGCCACGCGCCGAAGTAGCCGCTGGTCTGGGTCAGCGCGGGCTGGTCGCCGAGGTAGAACGGATTCTGCAGCTGCTCCAGCGCCGCCGCGCGGGTGGCGGGGTCCGCGAGGAACGGCGACTGCGGCACCGACAGGCGACCGCCGACGGCACGCGACAGCCGCTCCCACGCCGCAGCGGCAGGCCAGGCAGCGGTGCCGGGACGTACCCGGGCAGCATCGGCCGCGACGGCGGTCCCGGCCTTGAGCAGCATCGGCAGCAGCGGCAGGGTCAGTCCGGCCTTGAGGCAATCGCGTCGTTTCATCGGGGTGGTTCCTGTGGCAGTGCCGTGTTCGATGCCGGCCAGTGTGGTCCCGTAGAGGCCCGCCAGCAGTGGCCTGGGGCCGAATTCCGGGGGTGAAGGGACGAGTGGCGGGGGGCCAGGGGCGACCGGTGCCCGGCAGATGCGACGCGATCGGTGCCGGTTGACGCATGCCCTACGCGGCATACCCTAGTCTGGTTCCCTTGCGCTCGCGGCCGATGCCGGGCGACCGTCCCACGACACCCGGATCCATGCCGACCCCGAACGACCCCACGCCCGATTCACTGGCTGCCTTCACTCCCGCTACGCGCCACTGGTTCACGGCGGCGTTCGCGACCCCGACCCCGGCACAGGCGCAGGCCTGGGCGGCGATCAGCGCCGGCCAGCACACCCTGGTCATCGCGCCCACCGGTTCGGGCAAGACCCTCGCCGCGTTCCTGCAGGCGATCGACCAGCTGTTCCGCAGCGGTGAGCATCCCAACAATGAGCAGCCGGGCCGTGCGCAGCCGGAGGCGTTGGCGCCCAAGAAGCGCGGCACCCGTGTGCTGTATCTCTCGCCGATCAAGGCCCTCGGCGCCGATGTCCAGCGCAACCTGCAGATACCCCTGCAGGGCGTCAGCGCCGAACGTGAGCGGCGCGGCGACCCGGCGGTCACCCTGTCGGTCGCGATCCGCACCGGCGACACCACCACGGCGGAGCGCGCGCGGCTGCTACGGCGTCCGCCCGACATCCTGATCACCACGCCCGAATCGCTGTTCCTGATGCTCACCTCGCAGGCGCGCGAGACCTTGCGCGACGTCCATACCGTGATCATCGATGAGATCCATGCGGTGGCCGGCAGCAAGCGCGGCACCCATCTGGCGGTGAGCCTGGAGCGGCTGGATGCCCTGTTGCAGGCGCCGGCACAGCGCATCGGGCTGTCCGCCACGGTGCGACCGGTCGAAGAGGTCGCGCGGTTCCTCGGCGGCGACCGCCCGGTGACCGTGGTCCATCCGCCCTCGCAGCGGGCCCTGGATGTCCGCATCGTGGTGCCGGTGGAGGACATGGCCGACATTCCGCCACACCCTGCCGCGGCCGATGCGCCACCGGCGTCCGGGCGGATCGGCTCGATCTGGCCCCATGTGGAGGCCAGCATCCTGGACCAGGTGCTGGCGCGGCGTTCCACGATCGTGTTCGCCAACTCGCGGGGCGTGGCCGAAAAGCTGACCGCGCGCTTGAACGAGCTGTACGCCGACCGCGTCGCCCGCGGCCAGGTCCCGGCGCAGGCCCCGACAGCGGCGCCCGCGCCCGAGCACTACGGCTCGTTCAATGGCGGCACCGCCGGACGGGCCGCCGGTGCGGAGACGCTGATCGCGCGGTCGCACCACGGCTCGGTCTCCAAGGAACAGCGCCGCGAGATCGAACAGGCGCTCAAATCCGGCGAACTGCGCTGCGTGGTGGCGACCTCTAGCCTGGAGCTGGGCATCGACATGGGTCTGGTCGACCTGGTGATCCAGGTGGCCGCACCGCCCTCGGTGGCCAGCGCGCTGCAGCGGGTCGGGCGCGCCAGCCACCAGGTCGGGGGCATCTCGACGGGCCTGGTCTACCCGCGCACGCGGCGCGACCTGATCGACGCGTCCGTGGCGGTGGAGCGCATGCTGGCCGGCGAGATCGAAGCCATCGACCCGCCGCGCAACCCGCTGGACGTGCTGGCCCAGCAGACGGTGGCCGCCGCCGCGATGGAGACGCTGGACGTGGAGGCCTGGTATGCGCGCGTGCGCCGCGCCGCGCCGTACCGGTCGCTGCCCCGCAGCGCCTTCGATGCCACCCTGGACATGCTGGCCGGGCGCTATCCCTCCGATGATTTCGCCGGCTTCCGGCCGCGCCTGGTCTGGAACCGGGCCACCGGCGAACTGAGCGCGCGCCCGGGTGCGAAGCAGCTGGCGGTCACCAGCGGCGGGACCATTCCGGACCGCGGCATGTTCAGCGTGGTGCTGCCGGAAGGCGAGGAGCGCGCCGGGTCGCGCCGCGTCGGTGAGCTCGATGAGGAGATGGTCCACGAATCGCGGGTCAACGACGTGATCACCCTGGGCGCGACCTCGTGGCGGATCGAACAGATCACCCACGATCAGGTCGTCGTCACCCCGGCGCCGGGCCGTTCGGCGCGCCTGCCGTTCTGGCGCGGTGAGGGTGTCGGCCGGCCCGCCGAGCTGGGCGAGGCGGTGGGCGCCTTCATCGGCGCGCTCGACGCCGTCGTGGCGGACAAGGGGGACGAGGGGAACGAGGGGAACGAGGGGAACGAGGGGAACGAGGGGATTGCGCCTGCACTGCGCGAACGGCTGCAGGCCGCCGGGCTGGCCGACAACGCAATCGCCAACATCGCCGGGCTGCTGGCCGAACAGCGCGAGTCCACCGGTGTGCTGCCTACCGATCGCAGCCTGGTGCTGGAGCGCTGCCGCGATGAGGCCGGTGACTGGCGGCTGATGCTGCATTCGCCGTATGGGCGGCGCGTGCACGATCCGTGGGCGCTGGCGGTGGCCGCGCGCATCCGCGAACGCTGGGGCGTGGATCCGGCGGTGGTCGCCAGCGACGACGGCATCATCGCGCGGCTGCCCGACGCACACGGACGCCTGCCGGGCGCGGAGCTGTTCCTGTTCGAGCCGGAGCGGCTGCGCCGGGAGGTCACCCGCGCAGTGGGCGGATCGGCCCTGTTCGCCGCGCGCTTCCGCGAATGTGCCGCACGCGCGCTGTTGCTGCCGCGACGTACGCCCGGCCGCCGCTCGCCGCTGTGGCAGCAGCGCCTGCGCGCCGGCGAACTGCTCGCCATCGCGCAGGGCTACCCGGAGTTCCCGATCCTGATCGAGACCGCGCGCGAGTGCCTGCAGGATGTCTACGATCTGGACGCGCTGGATGCGCTGATGCAGCGGCTCGCCGAAGGCAGCGTGGCGATCGCCGATGTCACCACCGAGGTGCCGTCACCGTTCGCGGCGAACCTGCTGTTCGGGTATGTCGCCGAGTTCATGTACGGCACCGATGTGCCGCTGGCCGAACGCCGCGCCTCGGTGCTCTCGCTCGACAGCGGCCTGCTCGGTGATCTGCTCGGCCAGGTCGACCTCGGCGAACTGCTGGATGCGGCTGTGGTCGAGCAGGTGGGCGATGAGCTGCAACGGCGGGCGCCTGATCGGCGGGCCCGTGGCAGGGAAGGGATCGCCGACCTGCTGCGCGAACTGGGGCCCCTCACCGACGAAGCGCTCGCGCTGCGGCTGGTCGATGCCGATCCCGCGCCTGAGCTGGCCGCCCTCGTCGATGAGCGGCGCGCCTTCCCGGTCCGGGTCGCCGGTGGTGTGCACTGGGCGGCCATCGAGGATGCCGGGCGCCTGCGTGATGCCCTCGGCGTCGGCCTGCCGACGGACGTGCCGGCGGTGTTCCTGCAGCCGTCGGTGGACCCGCTGGGCGAACTGCTCGCGCGGTACACACGCACCCATGCGCCGTTCACCACGGCGGAGGCCGCCGCCGCGTTCGGACTGGGCGTGGCCGTCGTCGATGCGGCATTGGCGGCGTTGGAGGCGCAGGGCAAGCTGCTCAAGGGCAGCTTCGGTGTGGCCCGCCGGGATGCACGCTCCGCTGCCGCCATGGCCGCGCCGCCGCCGCTGGCCCGCCACGAATGGGTAGGCGAAACGGTGTTCCGTCGGCTGCGGATGCGCTCGCTGCAGCAGGCCCGCGAGGCGACCCGGCCGGTCGCGCGCGAGGCGTATGCCTTGCTGCTGCTGGAGCGCCATGGCGTGCTCGCCGACGCCGAACAGGCCGCGCGTGGCAGCACACACCGTGGCGCGGGCGCGCTGGAGGGTATCGACGGGGTGCTGCGCGTGGTCGAGCTGCTGGCCGGCGTGGCGCTGCCGGTGTCGGTCTGGGAGCAGCAGATTCTTCCGGCGCGCGTGGTCGACTACGCCCCGGCAACGCTCGATGAGCTGCTCGCCACCGGGGCCGTGGTGTGGGCCGGGCACGGGCGGCTGGGCGATGAGGACGGCCTGGTCTCGCTGCATCTGCAGGAGGTCGCCGCCGAGACGCTGCCGTCGCTGCCGGTCTCGGCCGCGCTGTCGCCCTTGCAGGAGGCGCTGCTGCAGGTGCTGGCCGACGGCGGCGCGTACTTCGCGCGCCAGCTGGTCACGGCGGTGGGCAGTCACTGGGCGCGGGCCGGCACGCCGACTACGGATATCAGCGCCGAGCAGCTGCACGCCGCGCTGTGGGACCTGGCCTGGTCGGGCTATCTGAGCACCGATCTGTGGGCGCCGCTGCGCGGCATGTCCGGCTCACGCGCGCCACGGCCGCGGGTTGCGCGCACGTCGCGGCGTGTTCGAGGCTTCCGTGGCATCCCGATGGGGGAGACGCCCTTGGCCGACGGCGCGTCGGTGGTGATCGCCAGTTTCGCCGCACCCACCCTGGCCGGGCGCTGGTCGCTGCTGCAGCGCGAGGCGATCAGCGACACGGTACGCGCGGTGGCGCTGGCCGACGGCCTGCTGGACCGGCACGGCATCGTGACCCGTGGCGCGGCGGTGGCCGAAGGCATCGCCGGCGGCTTCCCGGCCCTGCAACAGGTCTATCGGGGCATGGAGGATGCGGGCCGCGTGCTGCGCGGCCGCTTCGTGGAAGGATTGGGTGGGGCGCAGTTCGCCGACCGCCTGATCGTGGATAGGCTGCGCGACATCGCCGAGGCCCTGCGGCCCGGTGCCGCCGAGGTCGCCGTCGGGTTGTCCGCGGTCGATCCGGCCAATCCGTTCGGGACCGTGCTGCCCTGGCCGGTGCACGGCTCGCGCGTGCGGCCGGTGCGCCGCGCCGGTGCCCTGGTCGTGATCGGCGGTGGGCGGCTGCTGATGTACCTGGCCCAGGGGGGGCGCCAGCTGCTGACGTTCTTCGACGCGGACGATGTGTCCCTGGCAGACACCACGGCTGCCGCGGCCAAGGCGCTGGCCAGTGCACTGCGGCGGGGCCGCCGCACCTCGTTCACCGTGGAACTGATCGACGATGCGCCGGCCCGACGCGATGGCCTGATGGACGCGCTGCGGGCCGCCGGTTTCTCCAGTGCGCCAAAAGGCGTCAGCTGGGAGGGATGAGCAGGGGGAGGCGAAGACTTACTGACGCCGTCTAAGTAGAAACACGCTGGCCGCGACGATGACCGACACGGACTATTGAGCACCACCGTCGTCGGAGAAGTGCATGGCCAGCTCATCCGCAAAGAAGCCCAACATTCTCGTCATCTGGGGAGACGACATCGGCATCTCGAACCTGAGCTGCTACTCGCGCGGCCTGATGGGATACCAGACGCCGAACATCGACCGCCTGGCCAACGAGGGCA
The DNA here is from genome assembly GCF_039673115.1 of Stenotrophomonas sp. TWI1183. Lineage (NCBI taxonomy): Bacteria > Pseudomonadati > Pseudomonadota > Gammaproteobacteria > Lysobacterales > Lysobacteraceae > Stenotrophomonas > Stenotrophomonas sp. TWI1183. The sequence goes on along the minus strand of NZ_JBDJKZ010000001.1, from coordinate 127,812 downwards.
TGCTGTTCACCGACTCCTACGGCGAGCAGTCCTGTACGGCAGGGCGCTCGTCCTTCATCACCGGCCAAAGCGTCCTGCGGACCGGCCTGTCGAAGGTCGGCATTCCGGGCGCGCCGGTCGGCATGAACGAGAAGATCGTCACCATCGCCGCGCTGCTGAAGAACGAGGGCTATACCACCGGGCAGTTCGGCAAGAACCACCTGGGCGACCTCAACCACATGCTGCCCACCAACCATGGGTTCGACGAGTTCTACGGCAATCTGTACCACCTCAATGCCGAAGAAGAGCCGGAGATGTACGACTACTTCCCCAAGGACGAGTTCGGGGATTTCATCGAGACCATCAAGCCGCGCGGCGTGATCCACAGTTTCGCCACCGACAAGGATGACAGCACCGACCAGAAGCGCTGGGGCAAGGTAGGCAAGCAGAAGATCGAGGATACCGGCCCGCTGGACCGCAAGCGCATGCTGACCTGCGATGACGACTTCGCCGACCGCGCCAAGGCCTTCATCAAGCAGGCGAACGACGACGACACGCCGTTCTTCGTCTGGGTGAACTTCACCCACATGCACCTGATCACGCATACCAAGAAGGAAAGCCTGGGGCAGGCCGGGCGCTGGCAGTCGCCGTATCACGACACGATGATCGACCACGACAAGAACGTGGGCTCGTTGCTCGATTACCTCGACGAGCTGGGCATCGCCGAAGACACTCTGGTGGTGTACTCGACCGACAACGGGCCGCATCGCAATTCGTGGCCGGATGGCGGCATGACGCCGTTCCGCAGCGAGAAGGACACCAACTGGGAAGGCGCGTTCCGGATTCCGCTGGTGGTGCGCTACCCGGGCAAGATCAAGGCCGGCTCGGTCTCCAACGAGATCGTGCAGCACCATGACTGGCTGCCCACCTTCCTGGAACTGGCCGGTAACAAGGGCGTGGTCGACGACCTCAAGAAGGGCGTCAAGGCGATCGGGCGCACCTACAAGAATCACATCGACGGTGTCAGCCTGCTGCCGTACCTCACCGGCAAGGAGGAAAAATCGCCGCGCAAGCTGTTCGTCTACATCTCCGACGACGGCGACATGCTCGGGATCCGCTATGACAACTGGAAGGTGACCTTCATCGAGCAGCGCTGCAAAGGCACGATGCAGATCTGGGGCGAACCGTTCACGGTGATGCGCATCCCCAAGATATATAACCTGCGCACGGATCGGTACGAGTTCGCGGACGTGACCTCCAACACCTACTGGGACTGGTACCTCAACCACGTCTACATCGTGTACGGCGCGATCGCGTTGCTGACGAAGTTCAACGAGACCTTCGTGGACTTCCCCAAGATCCAGAAGCCGAACACGTTCACGGCCGACCAGGCGGTGGAGAAGCTGCAGGAAGCAGTGACCGGAAAATAGCGGCAGGGTGTGCGTCCGCGCCAGCATCAACGAAGGGGGGACGGGATGTCCCCCTTTCGTCGTGCCTGCCGTATCAGGCTGCTTCGGCGGCCGCCGGCTCGCGTGCAGGAACGTAGGCTGGGTAGTCGATATAGCCGGTGGCGCCGCCGCCATAGAACGTCTCGCGATCGGCAGGCGCCAGCGGCCAGCCGTTCTGCAGGCGTGCCACCAGGTCCGGGTTGCTGATGAAGCCCGTGCCGAACGCGGCCAGATCGATCACGCCGGCATCGATCAGCTGCTCGGCGCGGGTGCGGGTCATGCCGCCGGCGAGGATGAGCGCGGTGCCGGGCAGATGCGGCTTCAGCGTACGCAGCAGACCGCCGAAGCCCGAATCGCCCGCGCCATCGACCGACTTCTGGCCGACCTTGAAGCCGGACTGGTCCATCAGATGCACATAGGACAGGCCACGTTGACCGATCGCCTGGATGAGCGCGGTGTAGGTCGCGTCGATCTCCGGATACAGCGGCATGTCGAACAGCTGGCCATACGGCGAGAGGCGGATGGCGGTGCGCGAGGCACCGATGCGCGCGACCACGGCATCAATCACCTCGAGGGTGAAGCGCAGCCGGTTCTCCAGCGTCTGCGGGCCGTACTGGTCGCTGCGGTCATTCACCCGCGGATTGATGAACTGCTCATGCAGGTAGCCGTTCGCCCCGTGGATTTCCACGCCATCGAAGCCGGCGTCGATGGCATTGGCGGCCGCCTGCGCGAAGTCGGCGACGATGCGCGCGATCTCCTCCGTCTGCAGCTGGCGCGGGGCCGGCGAGGCCACCAGCGCGGGCTGGCCGTGCGCGTCGTAGCCGAACGCCTGCGCGCCGACCGGCAGGCGCGAACTGGCGCTGACCGGGAGCGCATCATCGGCCTGGATGGTCGGGTGCGAGACCCGGCCGACGTGCCAGATCTGCGCGAACATCCGGCTGCCCAATGCGTGGACCGAATCGGTGGTCAGGCGCCAGCCGGCGATCTGCTCGGCGGTGAAGATGCCGGGGTTGAACAGGTAGCCCTGGCCCTCGCGGGAAATGGGCGTGCCTTCGCTGACGATCAGGCCGGCGGTGGCCCGCTGGGCGTAATAGAGCGCAGTGCGCTCATCGGCGGCGTCGTGCGGGGCACGGGCACGGGTCAGCGGGGCCATGACCACGCGGTTGCGCAGGGGCAGGCCGGCGAGGTCGAAGGTGTCGAAAAGGGCGCTCATGGAGATTCCAGATGGGGGAAGGGGGGAGGGCATGGCGATCCGCCATGCGCGTGACCTCATCGTATGGGCGTGCGATAACGGCCACAATCCGGCCTTAAGGCAAATTACTATTGCTGGAATCGCAATTCAGCCGCCCAAGCCCCCGCCATGCAGCTCAAAGCCCTCCGCTATTTCCTCACCGTCGCCGCCACCGGCAGCTTCCTGGCCACGGCGCGCCACTACCGGGTGCCGGCGTCGTCGGTATCGCGCTTCATCGCGGCACTCGAGCAGGATGTCGGGCAGCAGTTGTTCTACCGCAGCACGCGCGCCGTGCGGCTGACCGAGGCCGGCGAGCGCTTCCACCTGCAGGTGCGCGATGCCGTCGACCTGCTGGACGAAGCGGTCGAACAGCTGGAAGGCCGCGATGCCGGACTGCGGGGGCTGATCCGCATCAACGCCCCCGAATCGCTGGGGCGGCTGCATATCGCCCAGATCGTCAACACACTGCAGGCCAGGTATCCGGAGCTGCTCGTGGAGCTCACCCTCACCGACATGCTGATCGATCCGGTGCAGGAGGGGGTGGACATCACCATCCGGGTGGGGCCGCTGGTCGACTCGGGCCTGATCGGCAAGGTCATCGCGCCGCACCGGAACCTGCTTGCCGCCAGCCCGTCCTACCTGGCCGCGCACGGCACGCCGGAGCGCCCCGAGGATCTGCTGCAGCATCAGTGCCTGGTCTACAAAGGCCAGCTGGGCATCCAGAAGTGGTACTTCCGCGCCACGCCCGACGTGCCGTTCAAGGCCTTGAACGTCACCGGGCCCCTGCGCAGCAACAACGCCGAAGCGTTGCTGGCGGCCGCGCTCGCGGGGCGCGGCGTGGTGATGTTCCCGACCTGGCTGTTCAACCCGGAAACCCTGCAGGGCGGGCACATGGTCACGCTGCTCGATGACTGGGAGTTTTCGCCGCAGTCCGAGCGCGTCCATCTGCAGCTGCTGTCACCGGAAAACAAGCTGCGCTCGCGCAAGGTCCGCGAAGTCTCGGCATTCCTCACCGATGCGATCGGCTCGCCACCGTACTGGGATCGTGCCGTTCCCTGAGTCCATATCCCATCGGCACCCCCATCACGCATGCAGTGGCAGGATCGGAAGAGATTCGCCCCTCACCAGGAGACCACCATGGCTTCGACCGTTGTCCTGACCCGATCATGGGTCATCCATCCGTTCCACGCCGCTGTACTGGGTGGCGTGCTGCCGCTGTTCCTCGGCGCGCTGCTGGCGGACTACGCTTACTGGAGCTCGTACGAGATCCAATGGGCCAACTTTGCCTCCTGGCTGCTGATCGGCGCCATGGTGATGACCACGCTGGCCCTGCTGTGCGGGATCGTCGGTCTGGTCCGTCGCAGCCGCAACCTGGCGTATGTCGTGCTGCTGGCCGTGACCTGGGGCGTGGGCTTCATCAACTGCCTGCACCACGCCCGCGATGCGTGGGCGGTGATGCCGGCCGGGCTGGTGCTCTCGGTGATCCTGACGGTGCTGGCGTTGATCGCGACCTGGGTGGGACTGTCCAGCCTGCGCGTGGGAGGTGTCCGATGAGCCGCCAGACGATCCGGATCCTCTCGGTGTCCGCGCTTGCGGTCGCGCTGGCTGCCTGCAGCGGCAAGGCTCCCGAGCTCGAGCAGTACGGCGGCAACCCGGAGATGCCCAAGCCGCATCGCGGGCTGATGCCGGACATGACCATCGCCAAGCCGGCCCAGTGGGGCGACACCCTGCCGACGGTGCCCAAGGGCTACCGGATCTCGGCGATCGCCACGGACCTGAGCATTCCGCGGCAGACGCTGGTCCTCCCCAACGGCGACATCCTGGTGGCGGAAGGCCGGGGCGGCAGCGCACCGAATCTGAAGCCGAAGGACGTCATCGCCGGCAAGATCAAGGCCAAGGGCAATACCGCGGTCAAGAGCGGCAACCGCCTGACCCTGCTGCGCGATGCCGATGGTGATGGCACCTATGAACTGAAGACGGTGTTTGCCGACAAGCTCAACGCACCGTATGGCTTGGCGATGATCGGCAATGCGATCTACGTGGCCAACCAGGATGCCGTGGTGCGCTTCGACTACCAGGACGGCCAGACCAAGGCGGCCGCGGCCCCGGTCAAGCTGACCGACCTGCCCGCGGCGATCAACCATCACTGGACCAAGGCGATGACCGCCAGTGCCGATGGCCGCTATCTCTATGTGGGCATCGGCTCCAACAGCAACATCACCGAGCGTGGCATGGCGGTGGAAATCGACCGTGCGCGGATCTGGCAGATCGACGTGGCTACCGGCGCGCACAAGGATTACGCCACCGGCATCCGCAATCCCACCGCGTTGGCGATCCAGCCGGGCACCGGCACGCTGTGGGCGGTGGTCAACGAACGCGATGAGATCGGCCCGAACCTGGTTCCGGATTACCTCACCTCGGTGAAGGAGGGCGGGTTCTATGGCTGGCCCTACAGCTACTGGGGCAAGAACGTGGATCGCCGGGTGATGCCGCAGAATCCGGCGAAGGTCGCCTCGGCGATCGCACCGGACTACGCGCTGGGCTCGCATGTGGCCGCACTCGGCGTGGCGTTCTCGTCGCCGGTGATGGGCACGCAGTTCGCCGATGGCGTCTTCGTGGGCGAGCACGGCAGCTGGAACCGCAATCCGCCGGTCGGCTACAAGGTGGTGTTCGTGCCCTTCAGCAATGGTCGCCCGGCCGGTGAGCCGATCGATTTCGTGAGCGGCTTCTTCGGCGAAGACGGCAAGACCCGCGGCCGCCCGGTCGGCGTCTCGGTCGACCCGCGCGGCGCCTTGATCGTCGCCGACGACCTCTCCAACACGATCTGGCGGGTCACCCCCGACGGGACGCCCGCGCCGTAACGCTCCAGTAATGGGGACAGAGTAATGGGGACGGAGGGGATTAATAATCCCCTCCGTCCCCGTTATGACGCTTGACCTTCCCATGATGGGAACCTTTAGGGTGGCAGGTAACCTCACCCCAAGGACTGTCCCCATGTCTTCCATTGCTTCCCGGTCCGGTGCGCCGATCAGCCGCCTGAGCCTGCCCATCGAGGGCATGACCTGTGCCTCGTGCGTGGGCCGGGTCGAGCGTGCGCTGACCGCCGTGCCCGGCGTGATGAGCGCCTCCGTCAACCTCGCCACCGAGCGCGCCGACCTCGGTTTCATCGGCGCGGCCGATCCCCTGGCCGCCGTACGCGCCATCGAGAGTGCGGGCTACACCGTGCGGGAAGACAGCACCGAACTGAGCATCGAGGGCATGACCTGCGCCTCCTGTGTCGGCCGCGTCGAACGCAGCCTCGCGCAGGTGCCCGGCGTGATCGCCGCCAGCGTCAACCTCGCCACCGAGCGCGCCCAGGTACGCCATCTGGCGGGCACCGTGTCCGTTGCCGATCTCGAGGCCGCCGTGGAAAAGGCCGGCTATACCGCGCGCGCCGTCACCGTCAGCACCGCCGCGGCCGGCGACCAGGAGGAGGAACGCCGCGAAGGGGAAGCGCGCGCGCTGCGCCGTTCCCTGATGCTCGCCGCCGCGCTGACCCTGCCGGTGTTCATCCTGGAAATGGGCTCGCACCTGGTGCCAGCCATGCACCACTGGGTGATGCACACCCTGGGAATGCAGACCAGCTGGTATCTGCAGTTCGCATTGGCCACGCTGGTGCTGTTCGGGCCTGGCCTGCGTTTCTTCCGCAAGGGCGTGCCGGCACTGCTGCGCGGCGCGCCGGACATGAACTCGCTGGTGTCGCTGGGCACTGCGGCCGCCTATGGCTACTCGGTCGTCGCCACCTTCGCGCCGGGCGCACTTCCGCCGGGAACCGCCAACGTTTACTTCGAAGCGGCCGTGGTGATCGTGACCCTGATCCTGCTCGGCCGCACGCTGGAGGCGCGGGCCAAGGGCCGCACCTCACAGGCGATCAAGCGCCTGGTCGGGCTCCAGGCGCGGACCGCGCGCGTGCAGCGCGGCGCTGACACCGTCGAAGTGCCGCTCGAGCAGGTCACGCGCGGCGACATCGTGCTGGTCCGCCCGGGCGAGAAGGTGCCGGTGGACGGTGCGGTGGTCGAGGGATCCTCGTACGTGGACGAAAGCATGATCACCGGCGAGCCGGTGCCGGTCGCCAAGGCGGTGGGTGCCGAGGTCGTCGGTGGCACCCTCAACACGACCGGTGCCTTCAGCTTCCGTGTCACCAAGGTGGGCGGTGACACCGTGCTCGCGCAGATCATCCGTCTGGTCGAGCAGGCGCAGGGCTCCAAGCTGCCGATCCAGGCGCTGGTCGACAAGGTGACGATGTGGTTCGTGCCGGCGGTGATGGCCGCGGCCGCGCTCACCTTCCTGGTCTGGCTGGTGTTCGGCCCCGCGCCGGCGCTGACCTTCGCGCTGGTCAATGCCGTCGCGGTGCTCATCATCGCGTGCCCCTGTGCGATGGGGCTGGCGACGCCGACCTCGATCATGGTCGGCACCGGTCGCGCCGCCGAACTGGGTGTGTTGTTCCGCAAGGGCGAAGCCCTGCAGGCCCTGCGCGATGTGAGCGTGATTGCGCTGGACAAGACCGGCACGCTGACCAAGGGCCGTCCTGAACTGACCGACCTGGAGCCGGCCGCCGGTTTCACGGCGGATGAGGTGTTGGCGCTGGTCGCTGCAGTGGAGACCCGTTCCGAGCACCCGATCGCCGAAGCCATCGTGGCGGCCGCCAAGGCGCGCGGTCTTGCACTGGCCCCGATCGAGAGTTTCGAGGCCGTGCCCGGCTTCGGCGTGTCGGCGCAGGTCGGCGGCCGCAGCGTCGCAGTCGGCGCGGACCGCTACATGACCCAGCTCGGCCTGGATGTCGCCGCCTTCCGCGCCACCGCCCAGCAGCTGGGCGAGCAGGGCAGGAGCCCGTTGTATGCCGCCATCGATGGTCGTCTGGCGGCCGTGATCGCAGTGGCCGATCCGATCAAGGAGAGCACGCCGGCCGCGATCCAGGCGCTGCACGCGCTCGGCCTGAAGGTGGCGATGATCACCGGCGACAATGCCGCCACCGCCGCGGCGATCGCCCGCCAGCTCGGCATCGATGAAGTAGCGGCCGAAGTGCTGCCGGACGGCAAGGTCGCGGCCTTGAAGCGTTTCCGCGCGGGCGGCGCCAAGGTGGCCTTCGTCGGCGACGGCATCAACGACGCACCGGCCCTGGCCGAGGCGGATGTCGGCCTGGCGATCGGTACCGGCACGGATGTGGCGATCGAGGCTGCCGACGTGGTGCTGATGTCCGGCGACCTGCGTGGCGTGCCCAATGCCATCGCACTGAGCAAGGCGACCATCCGCAACATCAAGCAGAACCTGTTCTGGGCCTTCGCCTACAACGCGGTGCTGATCCCGGTGGCTGCGGGCCTGCTGTACCCGTTCAACGGCACGCTGCTCTCGCCGATCTTCGCCGCGGCGGCGATGGCCCTGTCCAGCGTGTTCGTGCTCGGCAACGCGCTGCGGCTCAAGCGCTTCCATGCACCGATGCAGGCCGATACGCTGGATACCGGCGTGGAGGCCGGCGCGATGAGGACCGTACGATGAATATCGGGGAGGCAGCGACGTTCTCGGGCGTGTCGGCCAAGATGATCCGCTACTACGAGCAGATCGGGCTGATCCCTCCGGCGGCCCGCTCGGAGGCGGGTTACCGGCATTACAGCCCGCAGGACGCGCACAGCCTGCGCTTCATCCGGCGCGCACGCGATCTGGGTTTCTCGGTCGAGCAGATCGGCGAACTGCTGGTGCTGTGGCAGGACCGCGAGCGCGCCAGTGCCGACGTCAAGGCGGTGGCGCTGTCCCACGTGGGCGGGTTGAAGGCCAAGATCGCCGAGCTGCAGGCGATGGTGCAGACCCTGGAGCATCTGGCAGAGCACTGCCATGGCAATGACCGTCCGGATTGCCCGATCATCGCCGATCTGGCCGAGCCCGTTGCCGGCGCATCGGACGCGCCGGCGTCGAGGAAGGCACGCCGGACGCCGTTGTTCGGGGCCGATACCCCCGTGTCCTCACGCGGGATATCGGCACGGAAGCCACGCGGCTAAGTGACGTTGGCCGGTGATCAGGCCTGGTTCGCGGAGGCGAGCTTCTGCAACAGCACGGCCGCGGCTTCGGCGGACGAGGCCGGATTCTGGCCGGTGATCAGCAGCCCATCGCTGACCACGTACGAGCCCCAGTCCGGGCCCTGCGAGTAGTCGCCACCCGCGGCCTTGAGCATGTCTTCGACCAGGAAGGGCACCACGTCAGTCAGGCCGACGCCGGCTTCCTCGGTGTTGGTGAAGCCGGTGACCTTCTTGCCCTGGACCAGCGGGGCGCCCTCGGTGCTCTTGACGTGACGCAGCACGCCGGGGGCATGGCAGACCAGCGCAACCGGCTTGCCGGCGGCGATGAAGGCTTCGATCAGCGCGATGGAGTGGCTGTCTTCGGCCAGGTCCCACAGCGGGCCATGACCGCCGGGATAGAACACGGTATCGAAGTCGGCCTGCGAGACGCTGTCCAGGCGCACGGTGTCGGCCAGCTGTGCGTTGGCGTCCGCATCGGCTTCGAAACGGCGCGTGGCGTCGGTCTTGAAGTCGGGTTCGTTGCTCTTGGGATCCAGCGGCGGCTGCCCGCCCTTGGGCGAGGCCAGCACGATCTCGGCGCCGGCATCCTTGAAGGTGTAGTAGGGCGCGGCCAGCTCTTCCAGCCAGAAGCCGGTCTTCTTGCCGGTATTGCCGAGTTCGTCGTGGGACGTCAATACGATGAGGACTTTCATGGGTGATACTCCTGTGGGTGCTTGATTAGACTGGTCGTCTAGTGATGGGGCCGAGAAAGACACGCCGATGCCGGCGTGTGTGAGACATCCCTTTGTCAGGGGGCGGTATGCAGAAGGCGGCTGGTCAACGCCACGGCATCGTCGAAGGGGCGGGTCGTGCGGGCGATCTTGACCATGATGCTGGTGCCCAGCCACAGCTGGTACAGGCGCCGCGCCACCGCATCGGGCGGGTCCTGGAGCGTCACCGATCCGTCGGCGACGCCCGCTTCAAGCGCCCGCGCCAGACGATCGGTGATCCCGGTGGTGCCGCGCTGCAGGGCGGCCCGCATGGGCTCGGACAGGTCGGCGACTTCCGCACCGAGCTTCACCGCCAGGCACTTGCCCTGGCAATCCTCGAACGACTGGCTGTCCTGCCACGCAGCGAAATACGCCTCCAGTTGCTCGGCCTTGGTCTGGCCCGGCTGCCGGAAGATGCGGTCCATGTTGGCGAGGTACGCGCTGAAGTAGTCCTCCAGCAGCGCCTCGCCGAACGCCTCCTTGGAGGCGAAGTAGTGGTAGAACGAGCCCTTGGGGACGCCTGCCGCCGCGAGCACTTCATTGAGGCCGACGGCGGAGAAGCCCTTGGCGCCCATGATCCGCTGGCCGGTGGCCAGGATCGTGTCACGGACGGGGGAGGTGGCGGAGGCGGAGGCGGAGGCGGAGGCGGAGGCGGAGGTCATGGGAGGGACTGTACGCCTGATTAGACCGGTCGTCTAGTGCCGGGTAAGGCGATGCCCGTCTTGCGCGGAACGGTAGAAATACTGAGATCCAACCCTCCCGTCCGGGCGCATGATGCGCGGAAGGCAGGGGCACCCGGGGGATGCAAGGTGCACGCGCCTGAGGATCGTTTGATCCGCCATCCCCTCCAGACACAGGGTGCCGCCATGACGTGCCCGCAGTCAGTGATCTCTCCGCGCGCGGCATCGGCTGCACGGACGGTCTGCGTGCTGTCGCGTGCACGGTCTGCCACCGGCGTCTGCGGCGCGGCGCTGCTCGGTGTGCTGGCAACGAGCGGATGCATGTCCACGCCCGCCTACGTGCGGCCCACCGTCGAGGTGCCTGCCGCCTACCGGCTGCACGGGATCGCATCGGCATCGGCGGACGGACCTTCGCTCGACGCGCTGGCCCCTTGGTGGCAGGGCTTCGGCGATGCGCAGCTGGATGCGCTCGTCGATGAAGCGTTGCGCGCCAATCACGATCTGGGCATCGCGGTGGCGCGGGTGGACGAGTTCGCCGCGCGGGTCACGGCCGCCCGGTCGGCCGCGTTGCCGCAGCTGGGCTACGGCGTCAGCTCGGGCCGTCAGCGTGCGCCGGGGATCGGCGCATCCGGCACGCACGCGGTGGGCCTGTTCGCCAGTTGGGAGCTCGATCTCTGGGGGCGCCTGCGCAGCGAGCAGGACGCCGCACGTGCCGAGTTGATGGCCAGCGAACAGGCGCGCCGGGGCGTGGCGTTGAGCGTGGTCGCCTCGGTGGTGGCCGGCTACATCACCCTGCTCGATCTGGATCGACGCCTGGAGATCGCCAACGCCACCGTGGCCGGCCGCCGCGCGAGCGTGGCGCTCTTCCAGCTGCGCCTGGACGGCGGCGCACTGTCCGAGTTCGAGATGCTGCAGGTCAGCGCCGAGTACGAAAGCGCCGTGGCGGCCGTGCCGGAACTGCAGCAGGCGCTGGCCGGGCAGGAGAACGCGTTGTCGGTCCTGGTCGGACGCAATCCCGGCCCGATCGCGCGTGGCGGCACCCTGCAGACCCTGCAGCCGCCGGTGCCACCGGCAGGACTGCCCTCCGATCTGCTCGCGCGGCGACCGGACATCCTGCAGAGCGAGCAGCAACTGGTGGCTGCGCATGCGCGTATCCAGGTGGCCCGGGCATTGTATTTTCCGTCCCTGTCACTGACCGGGCAGGGCGGTCGTGCCAGTGCGGCACTGGATGATCTGTTCAGTGGTCCGTCGCGTACGTGGTCCTTCGTTGGCCAGCTGCTGGGGCCGATCTTCGCCGGCGGTGCCATCGATGCGGCAAACAGACAGGCGCAGGCCCGCAACGTGCAGGCGGTGCTGGACTACCAGCGCACGATCCAGAACGCGTTCCGTGACGTCGACGACGCCCTGGCCGCCATCCAGTCGAAGACCGACCTGGTGGCGTCGCTGGAACGGCGGGTGCACGCATTGCGACGTGCGGTTGCCCTGGCCGGCGAGCGCTATGACAACGGCTACGCGGATTACCTGGAGGTGCTCGATACCGAACGCGGGCTGTTCTCCGCCGAGCTGGCGCTGAGCAGCGCACGCGGTGACCGCTACCGGGCAAGCGTCGCGTTGTATCAGGCCCTGGGCGGGGAGGGGGGAAACCGGGAGATGGCCAGTCGGTCATCGGTTTCCGTCCCGCCGCGCTGACACCTTCGACACACCAGGAGAGGGCACGATGCAGAACCAGACGACAGCAGCAGACCCGACGGAGGCCGGAACCGGCGCAACGCCGACAGCGCGGCCGCCGCTTCGGCGGATCGTGCAGGGCGTACTGGCGCTGCTGTTGCTCGTGTTCGTCTATCACCTCGTCGCCGACCGCTTCACCCCTTATACCTCGCAGGCCACCGTGGACGGCTTCCTGGTCCAGATCGCGCCGGAAGTGAGCGGGCCGGTGGTGACTGTGGAGGTGCGCGACAACCATCCGGTGCGTGCCGGCCAGGTGCTGTTCCGTCTGGATCCGCTGCCGTTTGAAATCGCGCTGCGCGCGGCCCAGGCCAATCTGGCGGTCGTCCAGCAGGGAATGGAGGCGACGGCCGCGGACATGCGCGTCGCCACTGCGCAGCTGCAGCGCCAGCGGGTGGAGCTGGCCAGCAGCCAGCAGTTGGGCCGGATCGTGCTGGACCTCGCCGCCAAGCGCGCCTTGTCCGAAACCTCGGCGATCCGCGCCCGCAGTGACATCGCGCGCACACGCGCGGAGATCCAGCGCGCCGAGGCCGAGGCCGAGCGTGCGCGGATCCGCCTGGGCAGTGGTGAGGGCGGCTCTCCACAGGTGCTCCAGGCGATGGCTGTCGTCGACCAGGCCGCGCTGGACCTGCGCCATGCCACGGTGGTTGCGCCGGCGGCCGGCGCCATCAGCAATCTGCGGCTGGCGCCGGGCCAGTTCGTCGGCCGCGGCCAACCCGTGCTGGGGTTCATCGGCGACGGGCCGCGCTGGGTCACCGCGCCCATGCGCGAGAACCAGTTGGGTCGCATCGCACCCGGGAACCGGGCCTATGTGGCCTTCGATGACCGACCGGGGCAGGTATTCGGCGGGCGCGTGGAGAGCATCGGCGAGGGCATTGCGCGCGGCGGCGAAGTGCCGACCGGTGAGCTGCCGACGGTCACCGCGCCTACCGGGTGGCTGCGCGAACCCCAGCGATTCCCCGTGCGCATCGTGCTTGACCCGCCCACGGAACCGACCGCGCGACTGCCGGGGCGGAGTGGTGCGCAGGCCAGCGTCGTGGTGCTGACGGCCGAGCGTTCGCTGCTCAATCCGCTGGCCCGGGCATGGATATGGCTGGCCGCGCAGTTGAGCTACCTGCAATGAACGCCTCCTCCAGCGCGACCACGATCCGGCTGCACGGCGTGCTGCGCTTCGCCGTCGCGGTCACCGCCGCGTTCGTCATCGGTGAGGTGATGCAGTGGTGGCCGAGCTTCCTCGCGGCGGTCCTGGTCGCGGTGCTGCTGGCGAGTCTGCCGGTGCGGCCGACGCCACGCATGGCGCTGGGCCTGGTGGTGGTGATGACGGTCGTGGCCTGGGTTCCGTACCTGCTGGCGTCGCTGTTGCGTGGGACGCCCATCGTGTTGTTCGGGCTGACCCTGCTCGGCATGTTCCTCGCCTTCCTCGGCCTGCTGCTCGGCCGCGCGCGGCTGCCGGCGATGCTGCTGCTGATCTGCCTTGCGGTGATCCCGGTGGTGGTGTTGACCGCACCGGCGCAGGCCGCGGTGTTGCCCTGGGCGCTGATACGGGGCATGGCGCTGGCGGTGGTGCTGATGCTGGGGGTTCATGCGCTGTGGCCTGCGCTGCCTGCGCCATCGGCGCCTCCACCGGCCGGATCATTGCCGGGCTCGCCACTCGCGCTGGCGATCGTCTCGACTCTGGTGCTGCTGCCTGTCCTGCTGGTCTATCTGCTGCTGGGGCTGGTCGATGCGCTGCCGGTGATCGTCACCACGGTGATGCTGGTGATCAATTTCGAGACGCAACGCAGCGCACGGCATGCGCTCGCGCTGGTGCTCGGGAACCTGGCGGGTGGGCTGCTGGGGTGGTGCCTGCACCTCGCGTTGCTGAGCACCCCGAACCTGCTGTTCCTGAGCCTGTTGCTGCTGCTGGTCATGATCGGCTTCGGACACTGGATCAGCGCTGGCGGGGCGGTCGGCGCCGTCGCGCTGGTGGCCTGCAACGCGGCACTGATCATTTTCGGTACGGCGCTGGCCACTGGCCCGACCTCGGTCATGGTCTGGCTCACCCGCCTGACCCAGTTCGCGCTGGCCGGCGCGGTCACGCTGACCCTGATGCACCTGCTCTGGCGCTGGCTGCCCCGCGCGGCCGCGCCGTCCCCATCCCCTTCCGCGTCCCCCCATCCGCGCTGAGCGCGAGGAGCATCGCCATGACCACCCTCGATTCGCCCCAGGTTCCCGGTGTGCAGCCCTCCGATCCACGCCAGCGGCGGCGATTGATCCTGGGTGTCGCGGTCTGGATCGTGGGATGGATACTCGGCCTGGGCCTGATGCCTCTGGTGGAGGCCTCTACGTTGTCCGATGGGCTGAAGGCCACGCTCAACGGGGTGCTGCTCCTTGGGTTCCCCAAGCTGTTCCTGGTGCTTGCAGTGGCGATCATGGGCAAGCCCGGGTTCGCCTATCTCAAGTCGCTGATCGGCGGGCACCTCCGCCGCTTCGCGCCGGCCGCCCAGGTCAGCCCAGTGCGGTATAGGATCGGGCTGATCCTGTTCATCGCGGTCATCGTGCTGAGCTCGATCGGGCCGTACGTCGCGCCGCAGACCGGTTCGCTGCGCATGCAGCACCCGCACCTGGTCGCCATGAGCGGTGATCTGCTGCTGGTGGTCAGCCTGTTCCTGCTGGGCGGCGACTTCTGGGACAAGCTGCGGTCCCTGTTCGTCCGCGACGCCAAAGCGGTGTTTCCGCCGTCGTGAGCGGCCACGGCAGGCCCCCGGTGGCCGGGGGATCACGGTATATTCCCCGGCCCCATTTCATCGCCAGATCCAGACCCCGCCATGAGCACGCCCCGGAAATACTACAAACACCCCGCGGAATCCGAGATCGGCAACGGCACGATCTACCTCGAGGCGCAGGGCGATGTGATCGTCCGCCAGGTCGAAAGCTATCGCAGCGTGCTGGTCTGGGCCGACAAATCCGGGCAGGCCGACGAACGCTTCCCGCTGTCCGATCAGCCCTTGTCCTGGCTGGACCTGGATTCGGATGACAGCATCACCGCCAGCCAGTTTGAAGCGGTCTGGAAGCAAGCCAAGGCCGTGTCCGGCTGAGGGTGCCAAGGGGCTGGACTCAGACCGTCCAGCCCGGGCGTTCCGCCGCCGCCACATGCATCAGCTGATCCAGCTGGCGCAGTGCCCGGTGCAGTTCCTGCCGATGGGCGGCCGCGCCCAATGAAATCCGCACCGCATCGTTGATCGCCACGCCTTCAGGCGTGAACGCCGACGACGGTGCGATGCCCAGGCCCTGCAGCCGCGCGGCGTGGGTCAGGCTGGCATCGGTCCAGTGCGCGGGCAGCCGGCACCACGCATGCACGCCCGCGCAGTGCTGCAGGAAGCGCGGCGACAACGCCGACTGCGCCAGGTAGCGGCGCTCGGCCGCTTCTTCCTGCACCAGCGTCAGCATCGCCTGCGCGGAGCCGTCCAGGATCAGCTGCGTCACCAGGGCATTCATCAGCGGCGGCGCCATCAGGTTGACCGCGCGCAGGGCATCGAGCACCGGCTGCCGGTCCAGGCCGTCGGGCAGGCGCACGAAACCGGTGTGCAGTCCCGGGCTCAGGCACTTGGAGAGGGTGGAGATGTAGCAGGTGTGCCGTGGCGCCAGCAGCGCGAGCGGGGCAGGGGCGTCGTCGACCAGCAGCCAGTACGGATCGTCTTCGATCAGTCGCAGGTCCTGCGCGCGGATCACCTGGGCCAGCGCCTCGCGGCGTGCCTGCGGCATCGTGTGGGCGGTCGGGTTCTGCGCGGTCGGGTTGAGGTAGATCAGCCGTGCGCCCTGCTGCTTCGCGGCGCGCGCCAGCGCGTCCGGACGCATGCCGTGCGCGTCGCACTCGACGACGTGCAGCCGTCGCTCCAGCACCCGCGCGGCGTGCAGCAGTCCCGGATAGACCAGGGGCTCGCAGAGGATCGTGTCGCCGGCGTCGGTCAACGCCAGCAGCAGGGCCGACAGCGCCGCCTGCGCGCCTTCGGTGACGACCACGGTATCGGCATCGACCTTGCCGAGGATCGGCTTGAGCCAGTGCTGGGCCGCCCGGTGATCGGCGCGGCTGCCGCCGCCCACGTGATACGTCATCAGGTTGTCCGCATCGCTGCGGGTCAGCACGGACGACAGGCCACGCCGCAACACGTCGGCAACCTGGCCGCCGCCGGGGCTGGGCGGCAGGTTCATGCTCAGGTCGACCAGCTGGGTGAGCTCCACCTGCGGAGGTGCGACGAACGAGCCGAGCGGGCCGCGCGCATCGATCAGACCGCGCTTGCGTGCCTCGGTGAAGGCGCGGGTGATGGTGGTCAGGTCCACGCCGAGTTCGGCGGCGAGCGCGCGCTGTGCGGGCAGGCGCTCACCGGGGCGCAGCGCACCCGACCAGACCGCACGTTCCAGCGCCTGCACGATGCGCAGGTAGACCGGCCCGTGGCCGTCGGCGATGAGGGGGCTCCATTCCATGCGCGCATGGTACGCGCGGCGCTGGGCCGGGCTGCGACAGTGTGTCGCATCATGTATGGATCATGTCGTTGCCTAACGTACGCGGCTGCGGCGGGCACCCCCCATGCATATCGGTCATGCAGGGGGGTGTTCGCCACTTTTCATGATCCGGGCCGCCCGGCCCGGCACTGCGTTGGAAGGGCCGTCACGCATGAACCCCGCTACACATCCCGCTCGCCGCGCCACCCCGGCCGGTCGAGCCCGCGCCGGACGCTGGTTCGGCCTGGCAGCGCTGCTGCCACTGCTCACAGGGTGCAAGAACCTGGAGCTGTTCAACCCCATGGGCAGCATCGCCGAGCAGGAAATGCAGCTGATCCTGGTCTGCACCGGCCTGATGCTGCTGGTGGTGATCCCGGTGATCATCCTCACGCTGTACTTCGCGTGGCACTACCGCGAATCGAACAAGAGCGCCACGTACGCGCCGACCTGGTCGCATTCCACCGCGATCGAAGTGGTGGTGTGGACGATTCCGTGCCTGATCGTGGTCGTGCTCGGCGTGTTGATCTGGAAGAGCACCCACGCACTGGATCCCTACCGCCCGATCGCGTCGGACAAGCCCGCACTGCGCGTGGAAGTGGTCTCGCTCAACTGGAAATGGCTGTTCATCTACCCGGACCACAACGTGGCCACGGTCAATGAGCTGGTGATGCCGGTCGATACGCCGGTGGCGTTCAAGCTGACCTCCGAGTCGATGATGAATGCCTTCTTCGTGCCGCAGCTGGGCAGCATGGTCTACACCATGCCCGCGATGCAGACCCGCCTGCACCTGATCGGCCATACGCCGGGCACCTATACCGGCATGTCGTCCGCCTACAGCGGTTCGGGCTTCTCGGACATGAAATTCGACGCGCGGGTGATGACCGAGGCGGACTTCACGCAGTGGCTGGCGCAGTCGCGTGGCACCGCCGCGCACCTGGACCAGGCCCGCCTGGCCGAACTGGAGAAGCCGACCCACGGTGCGCCGATGCAGCGCTTCGCCAGCGTGGATACCGGACTGTTCGACAGCATCCTGCGCCGTTACGGCGGCATGCCCGATGACGAGATCTGCCTGCCCGGCGAAGAACCCGGCGCGAAATCCCAACTCGTAAGCCTGGCCGCGTCTGCCAGCCGTACCGCGGAGAACTGATTGTGCTTGGAAAGTTGAACCTCGAAGCGATTCCCTACCACGACCCGATCATCATGTCGGCGCTGGTGGGCTCGCTGCTGCTGGGCGTGGCGATCGTCGCGGCCATCACGTATTACAAGAAGTGGGGCTATATCTGGACCGAGTGGATCACCTCGGTGGACCACAAGAAGATCGGCGTGATGTACATCATCCTGGCCCTGGTCATGCTGGTGCGCGGCTTCGCCGACGCGCTGATGATGCGTGCCCAGCAGGCCATCGCCGCCAATGACAGTGCCGGCTACCTGCCGCCGGAACACTACGACCAGATCTTCACCGCGCATGGCGTGATCATGATCTTCTTCGTGGCCACGCCGCTGATCGTGGGCCTGATGAACATCGTGGTGCCGCTGCAGATCGGCGCGCGCGACGTCGCCTTCCCGTTCGTCAACTCGCTCAGCTTCTGGCTGTCGGCGGTCGGCGCGGTGCTGGTGATGCTGTCGATGTTCGTCGGCGATTTCGCTGCGACCGGCTGGGTCGCCTATCCGCCGCTGTCCGGGATCGAGTACAGCCCCACGGTGGGCGTGGACTACTACATCTGGTCACTGCAGGTCTCCGGCATCGGCACCACGCTGACCGGCCTGAACTTCATCGTCACCATCCTCAAGATGCGTGCACCGGGCATGGACCTGATGAAGATGCCGGTGTTCACCTGGACCGCGCTGATCACCAACATCCTGATCGTGGCGATCTTCCCGGTGCTGACCGCGACCCTGGCGCTGCTGACCATGGACCGCTACTTCGGGATGCATTTCTTCACCAATGACGCCGGCGGCAACGCCATGATGTACGTCAACCTGATCTGGATCTGGGGCCATCCGGAAGTCTACGTGCTGATCCTGCCGTGCTTCGGCGCGTTCTCCGAGATCATCGCCACGTTCTCGGGCAAGCCGCTGTTCGGCTACCGCTCGATGGTCTACGCGACCTCGTCGATCGGCATCCTGTCGTTCTTCGTGTGGCTGCACCACTTCTTCACCATGGGCTCGGGCGCGAACGTGAATGCCTTCTTCGGCATCATGACCTCGATCATCTCGATCCCCACCGGCGTGAAGCTGTTCAACTGGCTGTTCACCATGTACCGCGGCCGGATCCGCTACCACTCCTCGACGTTGTGGACGATCGGCTTCATGGTCACCTTTGCTCTGGGCGGCATGACCGGCGTGATGCTGGCGATCCCGGGTGCGGACTTCGTGCTGCACAACAGCCTGTTCCTGATCGCGCACTTCCATAACGTGATCATCGGTGGCGTGGTGTTCGGCTGCCTGGCCGGCATCAGCTTCTGGTTCCCGAAGGCGTTCGGTTTCACCCTCAACGAGCGCTGGGGCAAGATTTCGTTCTGGTGCTGGCTGGTCGGTTTCTACCTGGCCTTCATGCCGTTGTACGTGCTGGGCTTCAAGGGCATGACCCGCCGCATGAACCACTACGGCGTGGAGGGCTACCAGCCCTGGCTGATCGTGGCCGCGATCGGTGCGCTGGTGATCGCCGCGGGTATCGCCGCGATGTTCATCCAGTTCTACGTCAGCGTGCGTGACCGCAAGGCCAACATGGACCTCACCGGCGACCCGTGGAATGCGCGCAGCCTGGAATGGGCCACGTCCTCGCCGCCGCCGTTCTACAACTTCGCCAAGCTGCCCGCGATCACCTCGCTGGAACAGCACTGGGACGACAAGCAGCATGGCCGGGCCTGGCAGCACCAGGACAGCTACGAGGACATCCACATGCCGCGCAATACTGCAGCGGGCGTGGTGATCTCGGTGTTCAGCCTGGTCCTGTGCTTCGCTCTGGTCTGGCACATGTGGGTGCTGGCCGGCATCGGCCTGATCGGTGTGATCGCCACCTTCGTGCTGCGTTCGTACGACCGTGACGTGGACTATTACGTGCCCGCCGCCGAGGTGAAGCGCATCGAAGACGCGCACTTCGCGCAGATGGAAGGAGTCAAGGCATGAGCGGCGATACCCTGACCGCTGCCACGCAGCACGGGCAGCTCGCGGCCGGTCATCACGACCACGCCGACGAGCACCACGACGACGGCAACAAGACCGTCGTCGGGTTCTGGATGTACCTGATGGGCGACTGCCTGATCTTCGCGGTGCTGTTCGCCACCTTCGGCGTGCTGCTCAACGGCACGGCCGATGGCCCCAGCGGCAAGGAGCTGTTCAAGCTGGGCTTCGTGCTCTCAGAAACGGTGGTGCTGCTGCTCAGCAGCTTCACCTTCGGCCTGGCGATGCTCGGCCTGCAGGCTGGCAGGCGCAACCAGGTGGTGGGCTGGCTGGCCGTGACCGGCGTGCTCGGTGCGGTGTTCATCGGCATGGAGCTGTATGAGTTCGCCGAGCTGATCCATGAAGGCGCCACCCCGGACGTAAGCGCGTATCTGTCGGCGTACTTCACGCTGGTGGCCACGCACGGCCTGCACGTCACCTTCGGCCTGCTGTGGCTGGCCATCATGATCCACCAGGTGCTGAAGTTCGGCCTGGACGGGATCGTGCGCCGCCGCCTGGCCTGCCTGAGCCTGTTCTGGCATTTCCTGGATCTGATCTGGATCTGTGTGTTCACCTTCGTCTACCTGCGGGAGTTCGTATGAGCGGCCACGCCACCCTGAAGGGCTACATCCTCGGCCTGCTGCTGTGCCTGGTGCTGACCGGCGCCTCGTTCGCCGTGGTCATGACCGGGCTGGTACCGCAGCCGCTGCGGCTGACCGCGATCGTGGTGCTGTGCGTGGTGCAGCTGGTCGCGCAGCTGGTGCTGTTCCTGCATATCGGGGCAGGGCGCAGCCAGCGCGAGAACACCGGCATCTTCCTGTGCACCGCCTTCCTGATCGCCATCGTGGTAGCCGGCTCGCTGTGGGTGATGCACAACGCCAACCTCAACATGATGCCGATGCAGATGTCGGGCACGCCATGAGCAGGTCCCGCACGGGCGCCCTGTTGGTCGGGCTGCTGTTGACGAGCCCCCTGATGCCGGTGGTGGCTGCGGCCGCGCCGACCCACGCCGCGGCAACGGTGTCGGTCAGCGATCCGTGGATCCGGCTGCCACCACCGGCGGCGAGCGTGGCGGCCGGCTATGTCCAGCTGCATAACGGTGGCGGGCCGGACCGGCTGCTGTCCGCCTCGTCCGCGGCGTTCGCCGAGGTGCAGATCCATGCCATGCGCATGGACGGTGAAGTGATGCGCATGCAAGCGCTGCCCGATGGCCTGGCCTTGCCGGAAGGCCAGACCGTGGCACTGCACCCCGGCGGCTATCACCTCATGCTGTTGAAGCCCAAGCGGCCGTTGTCGGCCGGGCAGACGGTGCGGATCAGACTCCGGTTCGCCCACGGTGCCGAACAGGCGGTGGACTTCAGCGTGCGCGACGGCTTGGTCGCGCAGGGAGCGGCGAAGTGAGCCGTCGGCTAGCCGCGGGCCTGCTGGCACTGATGCTGCTGGCCGGCTGCGCGGACGGCCAGGCACCGGTAATGGGCCAGGCGGCCTTTGCGGCCGTGACGCTGGAGGGCAGCGACGGCCGCACGCTGACCCTCCGGGATCTGCAGGGCAGGCCGACGCTGCTGTTCTTCGGGTTTACCCATTGCCCCGAGGTGTGCCCGCTGAGCCTGGTCAAGGCGGTGCAGATCAAGCGCCTCCTGGGCCCGGCGGCAGAGCAGCTGCAGGTCGTCTTCGTGACGGTCGACCCGCAGCGCGATACACCGGCGCACCTGCGCGAGTACCTGGCCGCCTTCGATCCGGGCTTCCTCGGCCTGGCCGGTGACGAGGCGGGCACGCGTGCCATCGCCGAAAGCCTGGGCGTGAGCTATCGCCGGGTCGGCGAGGGCGACGCCGCGACCTTCGAGCACACCGCGTCGTGGTTCCTGCTCGGCGCCGATGGACAGCTGCAGGATGTGTACGGCTACGCGATGAGCGAGCAGGCGATCGTGGAGAAGCTGCGCGATCGGCTGGCGGCGGCTGGCACATGAGGCCGTTGACGGCCACGTTCCGAGGGCGGGCACTGCGATGAGCCGTACTGCGCCGCACCGTGCCGACGCCGTGCTGCTGCTCGGCTCGGCCGGCTGCGCGCTCACCGTGCTCGACACCAATGTGGTCGGTGTGGTGCTGCCGACCATCGCGCGCGATCTGTCGGCCTCCTTCGCGGACATCGAGTGGGTGGTCAGTGCCTACGTGCTGTGCTTCGCCGCGTTGCTGCTGCCGGCGGGCACGCTGGCCGACCGCATCGGTCGCCGGCGCCTGTTCCTGATCGGCTTGAGCCTGTTCGCGCTGACCTCGGTGGCCTGCGGCATCGCCGGCACTGCGATGGCCTTGTACCTGGCACGGGCCGGGCAGGGCGCGGCGGCCGCGTTCATGCTGGCACCGGCGCTGTCGTTGATCGGGCATGCGCACCAGACCGGCCCCTCGCGTGCGCGTGCCTGGGCGATCTGGGGTGCGATCATGGGCCTGACCATGGTGCTCGCGCCCTTGATCGGCGGCGCCATCGCCACCTGGTTCGGCTGGCGCTGGGCCTTCCATATCAATCTTCCCCTGTGCCTGCTGCTGGCCGGCCTGGCGTGGGCGTTCGTGCCGGAATCGCGCGATCCGGTCAGCCGCCGCATCGACGTGCCGGGCGTGCTGCTGTTCGCGGGGAGCATGCTGTCGTGGACCTGGGCGCTGATCCGTGGGCCGGTGGAAGGCTGGGGCAGTACCGCGGTGCTGCCGTGGCTGCTGGCCGGGACGGTGCTGGGCGCGGGCTTCATCGTGGTCGAACAGCGCCGCGCACAGCCCATGCTCGACCTGCGCCTGTTCCGCGCGCCGGCGCTGGTGGGCGCAGTGCTGGCGATGTTCGCCTACGCCGCCTGCGTACAGGTGATGGCCTCGTTGCTGCCGCTGCTGCTGCAGAACGCCCGCGGCGACAGCGTGCTGCAGGCCGGCGTGCACATGCTGCCGTTTGCGCTGGCGATGCTGCTGCTGCCGTTCCTCGGTCGCCGCCTCGGCACGCGATGGGCTTCCGGCCAGATCCTGGCGCTCGGCCTGGGCGTGGCCGTGATCGGCAACCTCGGCATCGCCGTGGCGCTGTGGCAGCACAGCAGTGCGGGCCTGCTGCTGGCGATGGCCGTGCTCGGCAGTGGCGGTGGGCTGCTCAATGGCGAAACGCAGAAGGCGATCATGAGCGGGATCCCGCCGGACCGCGCCGGCATGGCCTCGGGCATCAGTACCACCGCGCGTTTCTCCGGCATCCTGATCGGGTTCGCCACGCTCGGCGCGGTGCTGTCCAGCCATGTCCGTGACGCCGCCCGCGGTGCGCTGACCGAGGCCGGGCAGGCATGGACGCCGGCGCTGATCGAGCGCGTGGTGGTGGGCGAGCTGTCCGTGCAGGGCGCGGCCAGCGACAGCCTCACGCGGCTGGCCCGCCATGCGTATGCGGAGGGGGCGGCCTATGCGTTCGTGACGGCCGCCGCGATCGCACTGGTGGCGATGCTGCTGACCAACACGCTGATGGCGAGGCGCTGTTCGCAGGGGTAGAGCGCCGGCGGGTCGCATCCACGCAATGCGTGGATCTACCAGGCGCGGGCGCGCACATCCCAGCAGGCGGCGGTGAACGTCACCGCATCGCCTTCAACGAACGGCGCGAAGGCCTGCAGTACCGCGTCCATCACCTGCGACCGTGCCGCCGCATCGAGTGGCGCATTCCGTAACGCGCTTCCGACCGGTCCCAGCAAGGTCACGTAGGTCGCCAGGTCCGCACGGTCGATCCGGCAGACCACGTCCAGTGGCAGGATCTCGACATCCTCCCAGCCCGCGGCTGTCAGGATCTGCTCGACCTGCGCACGGTCGGCGAACGCGAACTGCCCCGGTCCCCCGGGCTGGCGCGCGGGCAGGGTCAACCACGGTGCGGCCGCGCGCTCGGCCGTGGTCATGAAGGCGTTCTCGTCGGGGCCGCGCCAGGCCAGGGCCTGCAGCACGCCGCCACATTTCGCCGCCCGCTGCAGCTGCACGAAAGCCTGCACGGGATCATCGAAGAACATCACCCCGAAGCGCGACACGATCCGATCCAGGCTTCCCGCTGCGAACGCATGCTGCTGCGCGTCGGCGACGATGAACTCCACGGCCAGCCCGGCACGTTGCGCGCGCTCACGCGCCAGCGCGATCATCGGGGCCGAGATGTCGACCCCGGTAACGTGAGCATCCGGACCCAGCGGCCCGGCAATGGCAAGCGCCACCGCGCCGGTCCCGCAGCCCACATCCAGGACGTGCAGTTCGTCGCCGGGCGGGATCGCCTCGACCAGGTGGGTGGCAAGCGGCGCGAACATCTGGTCGAGAATGCGCTGCGCCTCCACCCACGCCTCACCGGCGGGGCCGTTCCATAGCGCATGCTGCGAGGTGTCGGTCATTGCGGGCTCGATCTGGGATTGCCAGTGGGATGAGGAGCTCGCACTGTGCCACCTCAACCATCGTTGAGGTCAAGGGGGGATGCTCAGCCCCGCCACACATCCACCAGCAGTTTTACGTTCAAGACGATGATCAGGCCGCCGATCAGCCATGACAGCGCGATCAGCCAGCGCGGCGCGACCAGGGCCCCCATCTTGGCCTTGTCCGACACGAACCGCACCAGAGGTACGACCGCGAACGGCAGCTGCATCGACAGCAGCACCTGGCTCAGCACCAGCAACCGCGCGGTGCCTTGCTCGCCGTAGATCGCGGTGACCACCACCACCGGCACGATCGCGATGCCACGGGTGATCAGGCGCCGTGCCCACGGGGCAATCCGCAGCCGCAGGAAACCTTCCATCACGATCTGCCCGGCCAGCGTGGCGGTCACCGTCGAGTTGATCCCCGAGGCGAGCAGGGCGACCGCGAACAGGGTGGAGGCCAGCCCTACGCCGAGCATCGGCGCCAGCAGCTCGTATGCCTGCTCGATCTCCTGCACGTCGGTACGGCCGTGCGCATGGAACACCGCGGCCGCCAGGATCAGGATCGAGGCGTTGATGAAGAGCGCCAGCATCAGGGCGATGGTGCTGTCGGTCACCGCCCAGCGCAGCGCACTGCGGCGCCCGGCATCGGTGCGCGGGTAGGCGCGGGTCTGCACGATGGAGGAGTGCAGGTACAGATTGTGCGGCATCACGGTGGCGCCGATGATGCCGATCGCCAGGTACAGCGCCTTGGGGTCGGTCACCACCTGCGCGTGCGGGATGAAGCCGGCCAGCACGGCCTGCAGCGGGGGGGCGGCGATGAAGATCTGGATCGCGAAGCAGCCGAAGATCACCAGCAGCAGCGCGATCACGAAGGCTTCCAGCGCGCGGAAGCCGCGGTTCATCAACAGCAGCACCAGCACCACGTCCACCGCGGTGATGATCGCGCCGGCCAGCAGCGGGATGCCGAACAACAGCTTCAGCGCGATCGCGGTGCCGATCACCTCGGCCAGGTCGCAGGCGATGATCGCGATCTCGCACAGCAGCCACAGGCCCAGGTTCACCGGCCGCGAATAGTGATCGCGGCACGCCTGCGCCAGATCGCGCCCGGTCGCGATGCCCAGCCGCGCGGACAGCCCCTGCAGCACGATCGCCATCAGATTCGAAAGCAGGATCACCGACAGCAGCAGATAGCCGAACTGCGCGCCGCCGGCGATGTCCGTGGCCCAGTTGCCCGGGTCCATGTAGCCGACCGAGATCATGTAGCCGGGGCCGAGGAAGGCCAGCAGCCGGAACCACCAGTGGCCGCCGCTGGGCACCGCCACGCTGGCGTTCATCTCACCCAGGCTGGGCGTGTGCCCGGCCGAGGAAGGCCAGGCAGGGGAGTTCCCGGGGCGGCGTTGAATGTCCACGGCCGCAATATAGCAGAGGCTATGTTAGTAAGTCTTTGCAATCTGCGGCCTCCGCGATGTGTTGTCTCCCAACGTCTTAACCCTGAACCGCGTATCGTCACCGCTCTTTTCAGCTGGAGTGGATGCATGCGTTGGATCGTGTTGTTGGCCGCATTGGCGATGCCCGTAGTGGCGTGGCTCTCACAGACCGGCATGTTCGGCCCGACCAACGGCGCAGTGTCCGACCAGTATCCGACGCTGCTGGTGGCGGCCGGGTACGCCTTCGCGATCTGGGGCGTGATCTTCCTGTGGGACGTGCTGTTCGGGTTCTGGCAGCTGCGCCTGCGCAAGCCCGACATCACCGGGGTGCGCCCGTGGGCCGCGGCCGGTTTCGCGCTGACCGCCGCCTGGATGCCGGTGTTCTCCAACCAGTGGTTCCTGCCGGCGCTGGCGATCATCTGGGCGGCCTTGATTTGCCTGATCGTGGCCGCCTACCGCGCCTCGCCGATCACCGCCCCGGGCGGTCAACGCGCCTGGGCCGCCTATCCGCTCGGTCTGCATGCGGGCTGGCTGTCGCTGGCCGCCTTCCTCAACACCGCGCAGGTGATCGTCGCCTACCGCTGGCTGCCGACCGACAACATGCTCGGCTGGAGCCTGGTGCTGCTGGTCCTGGCCACGCTGCTGGTGCTGGTGGTCAACCAGCTGCTGCGCGGGCATTTCGCCTATCCGGCAGCCGTGATCTGGGCGCTGGCCGGCATGTACGTCAAGCAGTCCGGTTGGGACCTGCCGGGTGCGGGCAACATCGCCACCCTGGCCCTGGTGCTGATCATCATCGTGGTGATCCAGACCGTGTGGCTGCGCGTACGCGCGTACCGCCAGCCGCGCGCGATCGCCGCCGCGCACCGTCATCGTCGTTGATTCCCGTTGCAGGAGACCCCCATGAACATCGTGAAGAAGGAGCGTTGCTGATGCGCGCTGCGATCCATACCACCTTTGGTGACCCCGCCCAGGTACTGCACGGCGGCGACGTGCCGCAGCCGACCCCGGCGGCCGGCGAGGTGCGCATCCGCACCGTGCTGGCGCCCATCCACAACCACGACCTGTGGACCGTGCGCGGCCAGTACGGCTACAAGCCCGAGCTGCCGGCGATCGGTGGCAGCGAAGGGACCGGCGTGATCGACGCGCTGGGCGAGGGCGTCGAAGGCCTGAAGATCGGCCAGCGCGTCAGCGCCGCCTCGGTGCATGGCACCTGGGCCGCGTCCTTCATCGCGCCGGCACGCATGGTCATTCCGATGCCGGACAGCATCGATGACAACACTGCCGCGCAGCTGATTGCCATGCCGCTGAGTGCGCTGATGTTGCTGGAATTCCTGCAGGTGAAGGAAGGCCAGTGGATCCTCCAGAACGCGGCGAACGGCGCGGTCGGCAAGGCGCTGGCGATGCTGGCCAAGGCGCGCGGCGTGCACTGCATCAACCTGGTGCGGCGCGACGCGGGCGTGGCGGAGATGAGCGGGCTCGGCATCGAGAACACGATCTCCACCGCGCAGTCCGATTGGATGGCGCAGGTGCAGGCCGCGACCGGCGGCGCCTCGATCGCCGCCGCGGTCGACTCGGTCGGCGGGCGCGCGAGCAGCGAGCTGATGACGCTGCTCGGCGATGGCGGCACGCTGGTCTCGTTCGGCTCGATGACCGGCGAGCCGATGCAGCTCAGCTCGGGCGACGTGATCTTCAAGCAGGCCACGGTGAAGGGCTTCTGGGGCAGCAAGGTCAGCCAGGCCATGGCCCCGGAGGACAAGCGTCGGCTGGTCGGCGAACTGCTGCAGCTGGCCGCCCGCGGTGGATTGAGCCTGCCGGTGGACGGCGTGTTCGGGCTGGATGAGGTCGGCGATGCCGCCAAGGCCAGCCTGGAGCCAGGCCGCAACGGCAAGGTGTTGCTGCGCCCCTGATCCATTGATGAACTGGGCTCATGACTGCATGCCGGTTGTGGCGGCTAGTCCCGGTGCGGCCGCGCCCCTACAGTGAGGGGCCGCGGCGAGCTGCGCCGTTCCTTCAGGAGATCGCGCCATGCCCACCGAAACCGCGCCCATCCGCATCACCAGCGCGGGCACCGCCGCCTCGGCGGCTGGTCCGGCGGACTATTTCACCGGCAAGGTGCGCATCGATGCACCGTTCCAGACCGATGCGCCCGCACGGGTCGGCGGAGCCACTGTCACCTTCGAGCCCGGCGCACGCACCGCGTGGCATACCCATCCGCTGGGCCAGACCCTGATCGTCACCGCCGGCGTGGGCAGCGTGCAGGAATGGGGCAAGCCCGCGCGCGACATCCGACCCGGCGACATCGTCTGGATCCCGCCGGGCGTCAAGCACTGGCATGGCGCGAAGGCCGCTACCGCGATGACGCATATCGCGATCGCAGAAGCGGTCGACGGTTCGCCGGTGACGTGGATGGAGCAGGTCAGCGACGCGCAGTACAGCGGCGGCTGAACGCCGGCGCGCGTCGGGACGGTCGTGTCACATCCGCCTGCGTACCCTTGCAGGTCGATTGAAACAGGAGAACCGTCTTGAGCACTGTCTTCATCGTCGGCGCGGCCGGCAAGGTCGGCCGCCATCTGGTCAAGCAGCTGGCCGAGAAACAGCATCGCGTGCTCGCACTGCATCGCCGCGCCGGGCAGGGCGCTGAACTGGAGGCACTGGGCGCTACGCCGGTCACCGGTGATCTCACCAGCACCGACGTGGCTGCACTGGCCGCACAGATGGCCGGCAGTGACGTGGTGGTGTTCACCGCCGGTGCGGGTGGCGCAGGCGTGGAAGTGACCAACGCCATCGATGGCCGCGGCCTGGAACTTGCCGTCGATGCCGCCCGGCAGGCCGGCGTGCGTCGCTTCCTGCTGGTCTCGGCATTCCCGGAAGCGGGCCGCAACAAGGGTATGGGCGAGGGCTTCGAGAATTACATGGCGGTCAAGAAGCGCGCCGATGTGTATCTGGCCGCCACCGATCTGGACTGGGTGATCCTGCGCCCGGGCACCTTGAGCGATGCGCCGGGCACGGGCCACGTCAGCGCCGGCCCGGCGATTGCGTACGGCGATAT
This sequence comes from Stenotrophomonas sp. TWI1183, assembly GCF_039673115.1. Classification (NCBI taxonomy): domain Bacteria; kingdom Pseudomonadati; phylum Pseudomonadota; class Gammaproteobacteria; order Lysobacterales; family Lysobacteraceae; genus Stenotrophomonas; species Stenotrophomonas sp. TWI1183. The sequence goes on along the minus strand of NZ_JBDJKZ010000001.1, from coordinate 99,436 downwards.
CCCACGCGCCGATGTGGCTGCCACGCTGGTCGCGCTGGTCGAGCACCCCGAGGTGCGCCGCACGATCATCGAGCTGACCGAAGGCGACCGGCCGGCGGAGGACGCCATCGCGCAGCTTGCCCGGACGTAAGCGGGCAGTCCTGCGCGTCGCGGCGGAAGGCGATGGTAAAATCGCCTTTCCACACCGCAACACAGACGAGCACGACATGAACGACGCCTCCTTCTATCCCATCGGCACCCCCGGCCAGCCTTGGGGCGCAGCGGAGAAGTCGCAGTGGCGTGCCCGCCAGGTGCCGCAACGGCGTTATGCCGATGATGTCCTGCCAGCGGTCGACGCGCTGCGCGATGCGTTCGATGTGAGCCAGTACGGCACGCTGGACTACGCGCCGGACCAGTACCCGCTGTTCGCGGTGCGCAGCCGCGACTGGAATCCGACGCTGCCGACGATGCTGGTCACCGGCGGCATCCATGGCTACGAAACCAGCGGCGTGCAGGGCGCGCTGCAGTTCCTGCAGACCCGCGCAGCGGAGTATGCCGGCCGCGCCAACCTGCTGGTGGTGCCCTGCGTCAGCCCCTGGGGTTACGAGCGCATCCAGCGCTGGAACGCCGATGCGATCGATCCGAACCGCTCGTTCATGGCCAACAGCCCGGCGGCCGAATCCGCGGCGCTGATGGCCCTGGTCGCGCCGCTGCGCGGCAGCATCGCGATGCATATCGACCTGCACGAAACCACCGACACGGATGAGACCGAATTCCGCCCGGCCCTGGCCGCACGCGACGGCAAGCCGTTCGAACCGGGGCTGATTCCCGATGGTTTCTATCTGGTCGATGACAGTGAGAACCCGCAGCCTGCGTTCCAGACCGCGGTCAATGCGGCGGTCGAGCGGGTGACCCATATCGCCCCGGCCGACGACAGGGGCGAGATCATCGGCTCGCCGGTGGTGGCGTCGGGGGTGATCGAGTATCCGCTGGAAAAACTGGGCCTGTGCGCCAGTGTCAGTGGCGCGAGGTATACCACCACCACCGAGGTGTACCCGGACAGCCCGCGTGCCACGCCGCAGCAGTGCAACGACGCCCAGGTGGCAGCGATCTGCGCGGCGATCGATTACGCTATCGCACATCCAGTCGGCCGCTGATCCGGCCTGGGAGTAACTGTATGGGAAACGCCAAGTCCTCGGACGAGTAAGCCGCAACAACCCTGGTCGTTGTTGCGGCGCTCTGTCGAACGGCATTGCCTGATAGGACAGACGCTGCGCTGTGTTCTTCACTGCGCGGAGGTTTACGCATGTCTGCTCGAAATCCTGTCTGGACCCATACCCTGCCTGCAGCGCTTTGGCTGATGGCACCGTTCGATCTCCTGGCCTCGCTGGCGATGGATATCTATCTCCCCGTGGTACCTGAGATGCCGGGGGTGCTCGGCACCACGCCGGCAGTCATCCAGCTCACCCTGAGTGTCTACATGGTGCTGCTGGGCGTGGGGCAACTGTTGTTCGGCCCGCTGGCCGACTGGCTCGGCCGGCGCCCGGTCCTGCTTGGAGGAGGAGCGCTGTTCGCAGTCGCCTCGATTGGCATGGCCGCCTCCTCGGACGTGCCGATGTTCATCACGTTCCGCGTGCTGCAGTCACTGGGCGCCTCGGCGATGCTGGTCGCGACCTTTGCCACCGTGCGCGACGTCTACGCCCATCGTGAAGAAGGGACGACGATCTACGCGGTGTTCAGCGCGATGCTTGCCTTCGTCCCGGCGTTGGGACCGATTCTCGGCGCGTTGCTTGCCGGGGGGTGGGGCTGGCGCGCGATTTTCATCGCTCTGGGGTTGGTTGCGTCACTTGCGCTGGCGAATGCAGCACGTGGCTGGCATGAAACCCGCCCCAGCCGGGCCGATGCGTCGCCGCGACACGTCGGGCGGGTGCTGCGCAGCCTGCGGTTCTGGACCTACACGCTCGGCTTCAGTGCCGCGATGGGCACGTTCTTCGTGTTCTTCTCCACCGCGCCGCGTGTCCTCATCGAGCGCGCGGGCTACGCACCGCTGGCCTTCAGCTTGGCGTTCGCCACGGTGGCGTTGGTGATGGTGGTCACTACCCGTTGGGTCCGTCGTGGCGTGATGCGCTGGGGCGAGGGCGGCTGCCTGGCGCGTGGCATGGGACTGCTGGCCATGGGGGCGGTCCTGCTCGTCGCGGGGCAGTGGCTGGATCGGCCGTCATTCGTAACGTTCATCCTGCCGATGTGGGTGTCGGCCGTCGGCATCGTGGTCACCGTGGCGGTGACCGCCAATGGGGCGTTGAAGGCGTTCGACGACATGGCGGGCCTGGCTGTCGCGGTGTACTTCTGCGTGGAGAGCCTGCTGGTGGGTGTAGCCGGCACCGCGGTGGTGCTGGCGTTGCCCGGGGACACAGCGTGGCCGCTGATCGTATTCCCGCTGGGGATGGCCGTCGTCGTGCTGCTCGCCCTGGCGGCGCTGCAGCGCAGGGAGCATGCAGCGCCCTGAGGGGGCGCGTCAGGGGGCCGGCAGCAGGAATTGATCCAGCAGCCATAGCGCCGCCGGCCCCAGCGGCGTGCCCTTGTGCCACACCGCATCGATGGAGACCAGCCGCGGCCACCCGGGCAGCGGCAGTTCAACCAGCATGCCCCGGCCATAGCGCGTCACCAGCGAGCGCGGCAACGCCGCCCAGCCGAACCCGTCCTCGGCCATCTCCAGCACCATCAGGTAATCCGACGCCGACCAGGTGCGGCCGCGTGCGTGGCCCTCGCGCTCCGCATCGCCGCTCAGGCAGATCTGGCGGTGGCTGGCCAGATGCGATTCGTCGGGCGCAGGCAGCGCCGCCAGCGGGTGGCCGGTGGCGACGAAGATGGCCATGTCCGCGCGCAGGGGCAGGGCACGCACGGCCAGTTCGGACGGGTAGGCCGGCTGATGCGGGATCAGCCCGAGATGGGCGCGCCCCCGTTGCACCACGTCCAACACATCGCTGCCTTCGGCATCCAGCCATTCCAGCTCGATATCCGGGAAGCGCTGCTCGAACCGGCGCAGCAGATGCTGGTCGGGGTTGAGTTGGTAGATATCCGAGAACACCAGGCTCAGGCGCGGTTCGACCTCGTCGGCCAGCCGGATGCTGAGCTGCTCCAGGCGATCGGCGGCGGCGAGGATTTCCTGCGCATGGCCGAGCACTTTGCGGCCGTCTTCGGTCAGGACCGGGTAGCGGCCACTGCGGTCGAACAGGGTGAGGCCCAGGTCGGCCTCCAGCGTGGCGATCGCGGTGCTGATCGTCGATTGGGTCTTCTTCAGGCGGCGGGCGGCGGCGGAGAACGAGCCGAGTGCGGCGGCTTCGACGAAGGCGTGCAGGGATTCGGGGCCGTAGCGCATGGATGTATCGCCTTTGTCGATGGATTCCATCTTTGGAGTGATGGAAAAGGCGATGATAATGGGCGCGTCGTTTGGGTGCCATGGCCCGGCTGGCGTGTACCGACCAACGGTCGGTACCTACCGGTCGGGTGCCGATGCGGTGCCGACGGTGCCGACGGTGCCGCCAGTGCCGACCGGGTGTCGGCAGCCAGGTCACCCGGCCAGCAGCGACGCACGTGCATCCGCCATCCCGGCCGATGCCCCGGTGCCCGGCGTTCCGCCGGTGTGTGCCGGCCGCAATCAAGGAGCTTTCCATGCACACACAGGTGCATTCGCAACCCCGTGCCCGTGGCGGTCTGATCGCCTGGGCCTGCCTGACCGTGGCGATCGTCGCCGAAGTGGTCGGTACCTCGTTCATGGCCGATGCCGCCCGTCATGGCGGCCATCTCGGCTATGTCGTCATGGCCGTCGCCCTGGCCATTTCGTATTGCTTCCTGGCACTGTCGGTGCGCGGCATCGCGGTCGGTGTGGCCTACGCGGTGTGGGAGGGCCTCGGCCTGACCCTGCTCACGCTGGTCGGCATTGTCGTGTTCAAGGACAGCCTCTCGGTGCAGCAGATGATCGGGCTGGTGATGGCGGCGGCCGGCATCGTCTGCGTCACCCTCGGCGAGGAGCACACGTCATGAATCTCACCGCGTTCCTGTTCGTGCTGTGCTCGGCGCTAATCGACATCGCCGCAAACATGATGGTCGCCAAGTCCGATGGCTTCCGTAAGCCGGCGTGGGGTGTTGCCGCGATCGGGCTGGTCTGGATTGCCTTCGCGTTGCTCGGCCAGGCGGTCAAGACCATGGACCTGGCCACGGCCTATGCGATGTGGGGCGCCATCGGGGTGATCGGCACCGCCCTCTGCGGGCGCGTGCTGTTCGGCAACCGCCTGCGCCCGATCGGCTGGGTGGGGATCGCGCTGGTCACGGGTGCGGTGGTGGTGCTGTCTAGCCATTGAGCCTGATCAGCGGAACAACTGATTCAACACCGCCCCGGAGGCCGCGTCGGCGAACCCGTCGAAGCGGCCCTCGTCCATCAGCAACTGCGAGGCGCGCATCATTCCGCCCCAGGCCGTACGCGCCATCGCACCGCCCACGCTGACCCGGCGCACGCCCATGCCGGCGATATCCTGCAGGGTGAAGGGCAGTGCGCTGCCGACCAGCAGGTTGACCGGACGCGGCGCCACCGCAGCCACGACGGCCTCGATCTGTTCGCGGGTGCTGATGCCCGGTGCGTACAGACAGTCCGCGCCGGCGTCGGCATATGCCCGCAGGCGGGTGATCGCATCGTCCAGATCCGGGCGGCCGACGAAGAAGTTCTCGGCGCGGCCGATCAGCAGCACGTCCTCGCCGGATGCGTCGATCGCACGGCGTGCAGCCCGTACCCGTGCGACGGCATCCTCCAGCGTGCGCAGCGGATGGGCGGGATCGGGGCCGGCGTCTTCGATGGAAATGCCCGCCACCCCGGTGGCGATGGCGCGGGTGACGTTGCGGCCGACATCCTCCAGCGTGCCGAAGCCATCGCCGAAATCGGCATTCATGGGGAGCGGGGTCGCGGCGGCCAGGCTGTGCAGATGCGCGAGCGTTTCGTCCAGGGTCAGCGTGCCATCGGCGTGCGCCTGGCTCCACGCATAGCCGGAGCTGGTCGAGGCCAGCGCCTGGAAGCCGAGGCTGTGCAGATAGCGTGCGCTGCCGGCATCCCACGGATTGGGCAGCACGAAGCAGCCGTCCTCATGCAGTGCGCGGAACGCCGCGCGGCGCGGGCGGGGATCGAAGGGCAGGGCCGTCATGGTGCGCATCCGGTGGGCAGTTACCCCCGATGGTAACGCCGCCCGTCGCGACGCCCATGCTGCACCGCGCGGCTGCAGATAAGGCTCAGGTAGTCTGGAAGACGTCCTGCTCCGCTGCGTAACGGGCCTTGCCTTGTGCCACCAGCCGCTGCCAGACCTTGGTCGCGGCCGGCTCACGCGCATTTCCCTCGGGACTGTCCATGGTGGCGGTGTTGGAGCGGACGGGCATGTTCAGTGCGGTGGCGGCATGCAGGATCGCGGCTTCAGCGATCCCCTTCTTTGCATAGTACGGTTCACCCTGATTGTTCATCAGCACGACACGTGCGCTTGGCTCTGATATGTCCACCGTGAGCTCGAACTGGATATCGGTGGAGCCATCCTTCGGCCCGACATGGAACGCGGCATACGGGTGACGGATCAACGGCCCCTGCACGGTGAACTCATGGCCTTGCCCATCGACATCAACGGTGCGGAGCGTGGCGGTCTGCATTGGAATGTCCTTGTTCACTGATGGAACATCAATCTTCCATCGCTGTGTGCGATACACAAGGTGCAAAAGCGACAACAGTCGAATTCGCAGTGTGTTCGCGTTATTTACGACACGGCGCGGAGCTCGGCTCTCAGGCCCGCACCCACCGTGCCGCAAGCCCGATGCAGACCAGCGTCACCGCCACCGCACTGAAGGCGAACACCAGACTACTGGCCTGCGCAACGAAACCGATCAGGGCCGGGCCGGCCAACACGCCTGCATAGCCGAGCGTGGTGATCGCCGGAATGGCCAGGCTTTCCGGCATGACCTTCTGGTTGCCCGCCATCGAGAACAGCGCCGGGACGATGTTCGCGCAGCCGAGGCCGACCAACGCGTACCCGCACAGGGCCAGCGGCATCCAGGTCGCAAACGTCGCCAGGCCGAAGCCCGATGCCGCCACCAGGCTGCCGATCAGGATCGAACGATGGCGCCCGAGCCGGGCCACCACGCCGTCGCCGACCAGCCGGGTCACGGTCATCGCGATGGCGAAGGCCAGATACCCCAGGCCGGCGCGGGAGGGGTCGACCTGCTGCACTTCATGCAGGAACACCGCGCTCCAGTCGAGCACCGAGCCCTCGGCCAGGAACGCCACGAAACACAGCACGCCGATCGCCAGCACCACCCCGTGCGGCACCGCGAACATCGGCGCATCGCTGGGGGCCTTGTCGGTCCGCCAGTACGGCAGCGAGATCGCCAGCAGCGCCGCCATCACGGCCGAGGCCAGCAGGCACACCAGCCACGGCGGCAGATGGACCGTGAGCAGGCCGGTCATCGCGCCGGCACCAACCGCGCCGCCGATGCTGTAGAAGGCGTGGAAGCCGGACATCATCGGCCGGCCGCTGTCGCGCTCGACCATGATCGCCTGCATGTTCATCACGCAATCGCAGGCGCCGACGCCCGCACCGAACACGAACAGCACCGCCCCCAACGTCAGCGGCGAGGGCGCGATGGCCAGCAGGGGCAGGGTGGCGATCACCATCACCAGCGTGGCGATCATCACCGCACGGCAGCCGTGGCGTGCGGCGAGCATCCCGGCGATCGGCATCGCCAGCAGCGAACCGGCGCCCAGGCACAGCAGCACCAGGCCCAGCGAGCCTTCATCCAGGCCCGTGCGGTTCTTGGCGAACGGCACCAGCGGCGCCCAGGCGGCGGTGGCGAAGCCGGGCAGGAAGAAGGCGGCGCGGGTGGCGTGCTGCTGGCCACGGGCGAGGAGGGACGAAGAAGCAGAACGCGTCGACATGGATTCCGGACCTCAGTGCTGCGCGGCGTGCTGGAGGGCGACACCGCGGCGCTCGAACGCCGCGACCTGTGCCGCCGGCGCGTCCGCTTCCACGACCAGCAGGTCGATCTGATCCACATCGCCGATCCGGTGCGCGGCCTGCGCGCCCAGCTTGTCGTTGGTGGCGACGACCACGCAGCGGCTGCTGGCGGCAATCAGGGCGCGCTTGAGTGTCGCCTCCTCGCCATCCACCGCCCAGATGCCCGCCTCGGCATCCACCGCGCAGGTGCCGACAAAGCACACGTCCACGCGCAGCGAACGGATCGCGTCCAGTGCCTGCGCGCCCACGGTCGCGCCGATGCGCGGGTCCATGCGGCCGCCGATCAGCGTGACCTCGATGCCCGGGCGGCTCATCAATGCCAGCGCGATATCCGGGGCGTTGGTCACCACGCGAATGCCCTGATGCTCGGGCAGGCAGGTGGCGATCACCGTATTGGTCGAGCCGGCGTCGAGGAAGACCAGCTCGCCGGGCAACACCTGGGCGGCCGCGATCCGCGCCAGGGCGCGCTTGCGCTCGTGGTCCTTTTCGTGGCGCTCGGCCAACGCCGGGAACGTCGGCGTCGCCGGCAGCGCACCGCCATGCACCTTGCGGCACAGGCCCTGCGCGGCCAGTTCGCGCAGGTCGCGGCGTATCGAGTCTTCCGAGACCTGCAGCTCGACGGCGAGCTGCGCCGACATCACGCGGCCGTGTTCGCGCAGCAGGCGGAGGATGGTCTGTTGGCGTTCGCCCGGCAGGGCGTCCTGGGTGGTCATGGGTAACCTCGGGTCAGGGCGGAGGCGGTTCATCACGTTGCACGAATGTGCAGCTATGTGCGTTGGAGTGCCTGTATGTGGTCCGCACTGTAGCAGAGTCTGCCGATGTGTCTGCTTAAATATGCACGTATATGCCGATATGTGCTGGATCGTTCAGCCGGCGCCCGTGCCTCCCGCTCATGCCATCGGCAACAGCTCCGGCCGGATCACCGCCGCCGCCCAGTCCATGAACGCGGCCACCCGGCGCGGCAGATGACGGCGCTGGGCATACAGCAGCGTGACCGGCATGGGCTCGGCCTTCACTCCGGTGAGAATCTCCACCAGCGTGCCCGCCGCCAGGGCCTGGCGCACGCCCAGCCGTGGCACCTGGATGATGCCCAGCCCGGCCAGCGCCGCCGCGGTGTATCCATCGCCGCTGTTGACCGTCACCGCGCCCCCCATCGGCAGGCTGCGATAGACCTCACCGTCGGGGTACTCGAACCCGGGCGAGCGCTGGCCCAGGGTGCCGACATAGTGGATCAGGGCGTGGCCGGCCAGATCGTCCAGCGTCGTGGGTGTACCGCGCGCGGCCAGATACGCCGGGCTGGCGCAGTTGATGATCGGCAGATGCCCGAGCGGGCGGGCAACCAGCGTGTTGTCATCCAGCGGGCCGACCCGCAGCACGCAGTCGAAGCCTTCGCGGATCAGATCGACCCGGCGGTCGGTACCGCTCAGCTCGATCTCCACCCCCGGATGCCGGGCCAGGAAATCCGGCAGCTGCGGAATCACCAGCTGCCGGGCCAGCCCACTGGACATGTCCACGCGCAGGCGGCCCTTCAACTGGCTGGTATCGATCCGGAACATGCCCTGCAGGTCGTCCATCTCGTGCAGCAGATCGTGCGCGCGCGCCTGGAACTGGGCGCCATCGGCGGTGAGCTGCACCCGGCGCGTGGTCCGGTGCAGCAGCTGCACGCCCACCTCCGCTTCCAGCCGTTGCACGGCGAGGGACACACTGGCCTTGTGCAGGCCGAGGCTGTCGGCCGCGCCGGTGAACGAGCCCAGTTCGGCGACCCGCAGGAAGCAGCGCAGTTGATCGAGGCGATCCATGGATTGTTCGTGAAGTATGGACAGTCAAATCAGCATCCGCTGATTTATGCCGGTCTGCAATGCCAATACGCTGACCTTCCTTATCCAAGCAGGTGACTGACATGCGCAACGCACGCCGAATCGTTCTGATCACCGGCGGCAGCCGTGGCCTCGGCCGCAATGCCGCCCTTGCGCTGGCCGCCGATGGCGCCGACATCGTGCTCACCTACCGCAGCCAGGCCGAGGCAGCCCAGGAGGTGGTCACCCGGATCGAGGCGCTGGGGCGTCGCGCTGCGGCCGTTCCGCTGGACATGGCCGACAGCGCCGGGTTTGCTGCCTTCGCTGGCCAGGTCCGCACCGTGCTGGACGGGTGGGGCGAGACCCACCTGCAGGGTCTGCTCAACAACGCCGGCGAAGGGCTGCACGCGATGATTGCCGACACCACGGTCGCGCAGTTCGACGCGCTGGTCGCCGTGCATCTGAAGGGCCCGTACTTCCTGACGCAGGCGTTGTTGCCGCTGATCGCCGACGGCGGCCGCATCCTCAACGTCTCCAGCGGACTGGCGCGCTTCTCGCTGCCGGGCAGCTCGGCCTACGCGATGATGAAGGGCGGCATCGAAGTGTTCACCCGCTACCTCGCGAAGGAGCTTGGCGCACGTGGCATCAGCGCCAACACACTCGCGCCGGGCGCGATCGAAACCGACTTCGGTGGCGGCCGCGTGCGCGACGATGCGCAGGTCAACGCGATGGTGTCCGCGGTCACCGCGATGGGCCGGCCGGGCAAGCCCGATGACATCGGCCCGGTGGCGGTGGCGTTGTTGTCGCCGCAGACCGCATGGGTCAACGCGCAGCGGGTGGAGGCATCGGGCGGCATGTTTGTCTGAAGGTCTTGCGGCGGCGCTGCGACCGGCCGCGCCGACATCGCGCGTCCAACGGTAGGTCACGACCGTTGGTCGTAGCGCCCTAAACGGTGGGTCACGACCGTTGGTCGCGACGCCCTCATGCATGGCTGAGAATGATTCGCATCACTCGCCGTCACTGGCTATGATGCGGGTCCTTTCCGTTACGACCCCGAGCCCCTCTTGAAGCATGCGTCGCCAATCAGCCCCATGGGCCGCGTATTCGCCACGGTCGCCTTCGTTGAAGCCTTGACCTGGGCCGGCCTGTTGATCGGCATGTATCTCAAGTATCACGCGGCCGATCCGACCCCGGTCGGGGTCAAGATCTTCGGGCCGGTGCACGGCGTGGCCTTCATGGTCTACGTCGTTGCGTCGGTGCTCGCCGCCATCCGTCTGCGCTGGCCATGGTGGGCGGCACTGTTGGCGCTGGTCGCGGCGGTACCGCCGCTGGTCACACTGCCGCTGGAGTGGTGGTTCAAGCGTCGCGGGTTGTTGTCGGCGCCGATCGCACGGAAGAAGTGAAGCGCGCGCGTCCGCAGCATTGATGGGTGGTCATCCAGTGGTTGACCATCTGTCGCCTCGAAGACTGGTTGAACGCGACGCCTGACAACCTGCGCAGAGATGCGGCGACGCAGCAGCGACGCCGGGAGAAATGCGCGACGTCGCAATCGCAATGAGTCTGCCGTCACGGGTGCAGGCTGAAACCAGTGCGATTTCCAAACGACGATCACAGCATCGCATCTATCAATCGAACCATCGCGCGCCTACAGGACAGACAGGTCTACGTTCATGCCCCCTTGACCAGCTTCGGCTGGATACCCATGGAGGCGCATCAATGCACGTTACGTCCGTTATCCCTGATCGTGTTGTCCGCAGGAAAGGCCTGCGCATGCTCCTGCTCACCTCATCCCTGCTGAGCGCGCAGGTATTCGCACAGAGCACAGTAGGTGACATCAGCGGTCTCGCTCCTGAATTCACCGGTGGCGAGGTGCGTGTCCGCAACCTGGACTCGGGTGTGACGCGCGAGAGCTCGATCAGCGCCGACGGCAGGTTCCGTATCGGTGCGCTGGGTGCGGGTCGGTATGAGGTCGAGGCAACCGGCACCAATGGCGCTGCACGCACCCTCGTGGTCACGGTGATTGCGGGCCAGACCACCAGTGCGGACATGGGCCGTGCGGCAACGCTCGATACGGTCAACGTTCGCGCCCAGCTGGGGGCGACGATTGATCTGGGGAGTGTCGAGTCCAGGACGACGTTCACTGCCGAACAACTGAACGCATTGCCCGTCGGTCGCGACATCACCAGCGTCTCTCTGCTCACGCCCGGCACGGTGGCCAGCAGCGGCTACTTCGGGCCCGCCTCGTTCGGCGGCGCGTCGGCCGCCGAGAACAGCTACTACGTCAACGGCTTCAACGTAACCAACCTGTTCGACAGCCTCAGCTTCTCCGAAGTCCCGTTCCAGGCGATTGATCAGCTGGACGTCCAGACGGGCGGCTATGGTGCCCGTTATGGTTTCTCCACCGGAGGCGTAACCAGCGTCAACGTCAAACGCGGTACCAATGAATGGAAGGGCGGCTTCAGCTGGACCACGGCCCCGGATGCGTGGCGGAGCAATGAGCCGGACACCCTGCGCGCAGACGGCACCTTGCTGCGCTCTTACGACAATAACAGCCAGAACAGTGACGTCGCCTCTGCGTGGGTAGGCGGCCCTTTGATCCAGGACAAGCTGTTTGTGTTCGCGTTGGGGAGCATGAGTCGCTCCGAACGCGAAACCTACGGCGGGCGAACGGGCAGCGGGCCGCGGTCGCCCCAGGATCCGACCAAGCCTCGTCCACCCTCGTCGCTCTCAACCACCGCGGAGGAGTACACCTCCAAGGATCCCTACTGGCTGATCAAGCTGGACTGGTATCTCAATGACGACAACCACCTTGAGTACACCGGTTTCGGCAACCGTCGCCGCTACCATTACGACAATTACACGGCTGCCTACGACAGCGATGAGCCGGGCGCTGAAGCCACCAAGAAGGATTACCTGGGCCGGCTCTACCGCGAGCGCGACGGCACGACGCATATCCTGCAATGGACGAGCTATCTCAGTGACGCGCTGACGGCCAGCATCCGCTACGGTCAGATGCGCAACAAGAACGCCGATTACACGATCAGTCCGGATGGGAGGCGTTCGGACTATGACGGCGATATTTCCAGCCCCGATGGCGATTGCCCCTACGTGGTGGATAACGTGCTTGGCAAGCGGGTGGGTTGCGCGGTCACCAGCCAGATCGACATCAAGAATGGGACCAATGAGCGGACCAGTGCCATGGTGGATCTGACGTGGCAACTGGCGGAGCATCGGCTCGGATTCGGCTACAGCAACGATGAGTGGAACTCCCGCCAAGGCACTGCGTACTCCAGTGGTGCCTACTGGCGCCTCTATGAGAATTTCGCCCGGAAGACCAACTTCCGCACTGGTGGCACCATCGGGATCAAACAGCGCTCCTGGTACCTTGAAGATCACTGGCAGGTCAATGATGTCTTCATGCTCTACGCCGGCCTGCGTAACGATTCGTTCGACAACCGGAACAGCGATGGTGTGTCCTTCGTGAAGCAGGACAACATCTGGCAGCCGCGCGGGGGCTTTGCATGGGATGTGATGGGCGACGGCAACAGCAAGCTGTTTGGCTCGCTGGGGCGATACTCACTGCCCATTGCAGCGAATGTGTCGCTGCGCGCAGCGTCGGCATCCTATTACACCGATGAGTTCTTCACCTACGATGGCTATGACCCGGTCACTGGCAAGCCCAACATCACCGGGTCCTACCAGGGGGGCAGCCGGGACAGCGTCATCAACGGCGCAGATGGCTCGGCGCCCGATCCAAAGGCAGTCGCTTCCAAGGGTTTGAAGCCCTACACGCAGGATGAGGCGATCCTGGGCTACGAGCATCGCATCCAGTCCTCGAACCCATGGGTCGATGGCTGGACCCTGGGTGCAAAGGTGACCTACCGACGGATCAACAACGTCATCGACGATACCTGCGATGCGCGCTCCCTGTACAACGCCGCCAAGAATGCCGGCTACGACGTATCCAATTGGGACAGTCCGTGGGAGGTGCCATCGGGCATCCCGGGCTGTTGGATCTACAACCCGGGTGACGACCTGAGGCTGAGGATCGATGTGGATGGCGATGGCAGGCCGGATGACATCACCGTTCCCGGGGAAGAACTGGGTCCGAAGGCCACGCGCAGCTATCGGGCCCTGTCGCTCTCGGCGGACCGGCAGGGTGAGCGCTGGTATGCCAGCGTGAACTACACCTGGGCCAAGCTGCACGGCAACTACGAAGGCTTGGTGAAAAGTACCAATGGGCAGGACGACACCGGCACAACCTCGGACTTCGACTTCAAAGAGTTGATGTACGGTGCGGACGGCTATCTCTTCAATGATCGTCGCCACAGCTTCAAACTGTATGGGTCCTACGACCTGACCGATCAGTGGCAGGTCGGTGCCAATCTGCTCGTTCAGTCCGGCACGCCGATCACCTGCCTGGGCGGCGGCTACGGCACGTTCGGGACCGAGTATGGCTATGCGGGCGTGTTCCACACCTGCAATGCCGACATTGATGAGGTCGTTGGCCTGGGCAGCAGCGGCCGCACGCCCTGGGTCGCCAGCCTCGATCCCACCGTGATCTATCGACCTTCAGCGCTGAAGGGATTGAGTGTTCAGTTCTCGGTGCTGAACCTGTTCAACTCGATCAAGCCCTTGCAGGTGTACGAGACGAAGTACAGCGTCGACTCCACAGGAACCATCACGGACTTCTTCAATCACGAGAAGGCCAAGTACTACACCAATCCGCGGTACGCGCGGCTGCAGTTGCAGTACGACTGGTAACGCCGTTCGGCTCGGCCCTGCCATCGCGCAGGGTCGAGCCGGGCTCGGCCATTTACCCAGCGCCGAGCACGCCAAGAATCTGCTTCGGCGACTGGAATCCCGCCAGCCGCGCGGTTTCGTGACCGTCGCGGACCACCAGCAATGTAGGGGTCTGCCGCAGCCCGAGCTCGCGGAACAATCCCTCTCCAACCGTTTCGAGTCTGACCTTCAGCAGGGTCATGCCAGCGTCTTGAATCGCGCCGGCAACACTTGCCAGCGACATTTCCAGCATCCGGCATCCCGGGCAGTCGTCCTTGTGGAAGTCCACCAGCAGGGCGGGATGTTCGCGCAGGGCGGCGTGGTAATCCTCGGGGGTCTGGGCGTGCAGGGTCAGCATGTCGTCGTGCTCGTGGTGTGGGCCAACACGGTGTCGGTCCAGTGGTGGATGGCGTGGGTATCTTCGGCGCCGTGCGGCATCTGCTCGATCTCCAGCACCGGACAGGACGAGGTGAAGAACCGCGCCAGCCGATGCGCGGCGCCGCAGTAGTACTCCTCGCCCCATTGGGTCTCGCCGGTGCCGAACACCGCCACCGGGAAGGGCAGCGGCAACCCGAAGCGGTCACGCAGCGCGGCCACGCAGTCCTTCATTTCCGCCGGGGTACGCCCGGCGTTGTCGGTCCAGGAACCGAGCAGGCAGAGGGAGGGTGCCGCGTCCGTCAGTACGGCGGCCACGTCGCCGGCATCGACGTCGAGCCAGTCCACGCGATGCCCCAGCGCTTCGCAGCGCGCCCGGATCAGCGTCGCCACCTCCCGGGTGTTGCCGCTCAGCGAGGCGAAAGCCAGCAGGATCTGCATCTGCCCGGGCGCCTTACAGATCGTCGAAGCCATTGTCCGAATTGGTCTTCTTGTAGCTGGCGTTGCGCATCTCGAAGAAGTCCGTCTTGGTCTCGGTGAAGTTGTCGGCATACGCCTTGATCCACGGCATCACGTTGACGTTGGTCTCGCTGTACAGCTTCTCGATGCCGAGCATGCCGGCCATCTTGTTGGCGCGATACTTCACGTAGCGGATCATCTCGTCCACGTCGATGCCGTCGATGCCATCGAGCACTTCACCGGTCCAGCGCGTCTCCAGCTGGATGGCGTGCTCGAAGGCTTCATGCACGTAATCGGTCAGCTGCTCGCCCTGCAGGGCCGGGTTCTCGCCGATGATCGCGCGGATCAGTTCGCTGATGAACTTGGTGTGGGCCAGCTCGTCGCGGTTGATGAAGCTGATGATCTTGCCGGTGCCGGTCATGCGGTTCTGGCGGACCAGGTTGTAGAAGAACGCGAACCCGGAATAGAAATTGATCCCTTCCAGGATCGAGGACTGGATCAGCGCACGGATCAGGGTCTCGGCGGTCTTCTCGCGCATGAAGTCGTCGTAGGACTGCATGATCGGCGCGTTGCGGGCGAGGATGGTCGGGTGGGTGCGGGCGATCTCGAACACGCGGTTCTGGTCGGCCAGGCCGGCGATCGAGGCCAGCACGTAGCTGTAGCTCTCGTTGTGGATCACCTCCTGCTGGCCGATGATCGCGGCGTTGGCGTGCGCGGCGGGATCGGTGATGTACTCGGCGACGTTGTAGATGAAGCGCGTCTGCGGCGAGTCCAGCGTGGCGAGCAGGCCGATGATGGAGTCGTAGGCGTTCTTCTCGCGGGCGTTGAGCTCACCGTACTGGCGCGCGTCGCCCTTCATGTCGACTTCGTCTGGAATCCAGAAGTTGGTCGAGAGCTCCTTGTACGCCCGGTAGAAGGACGGGTAGGGGATGTCGTTCCAGTTGAGGATGCCGCTGGTGCGGCCGTTGATGATGCCGGTGGAGCGGTTGGGGTGGCGCGGTTCGAGGATCTTGATGCGTTCGAGGGGGATGGCCATGGGGTGTCCTTGGCTCTTTGCGATTGCATGGGTTGGCGGGGTTGCCGGCCAGCGGCCGGCACAACCGGTCAAGGGGCTGACGACCAACGGTCGTCGGATACCGGGCTACTGACGACCAACGGTCGTCAGCTACCGCACCATTCGCATTCGGCGATATCGATGTCGTTCGAGCGCACGTAGTAGGTCGTCTTCAGGCCTTCGCGCCAGGCGCTCATGTGCAGCGCGAGCAGGGTGCTGGCGCGGATGGTGCTAGGCACGTAGAGGTTGAAGCTGATCGACTGGTCCACGTGGCGCTGGCGGCGGGCGTTCTGGCGGATGCTGGCGAACTGGTCCACCCGGTACGCGCCTTTCTCGTAGTACGGGTAGGTGTCCAGCGACAGCCCCGGTGCGGCGACCGGGCGTCGGAAGTCCTTCTTTTCTTCGTAGTAGAACGCGCCGTAGACCGGGTCGATCGAGGCCGTGGAGCCGGCGATCTGGGCGGTGCTCATGTTCGGAGCAACCGCCATCAGCCAGCCATTGCGCAGGCCGTTGACCCCCACCTGCGCCGCCAGTTCGCGCCAGGCCGGGCTGTCGTAGCCACGGGCGCGGAAGTACTCGCCGTTCTGCCAGTCGCTGCCGACGAAGGCGCTGTAGCGGCCCTTTTCCTTGGCCAACGTCATGCTGGCCTGGATGGTCAGATAGTTGATGCGCTCGTACAGGCTGTCCGCATAGTCCTCGGCCTGGGTCGAGTTCCACTCGATCTGCTGCAGGGCCAGCAGGTGATGCCAGCCGAACGTGCCCAGGCCGATCGCGCGGTACTTGCGGTTGGTGATGGTCGCCTGCGGCACCGGCAGCTGGTTGAGGTCGATCACGTTGTCCAGCATCCGCACCTGGATCGGCACCAGTCGCTCCAGCACGTCGCTGCTCAGCAGGTCCGGGGCGGCCGTGACCGCGCGGCCCAGGTTGATCGAGGACAGGTTGCACACCACGAAGTCGCCGGCCTGCTTGGTCGTCACGATCTGGTCGCCGCTGATCATCTCCTGGATCATGCGGGTGGGGCTCATGTTCTGCAGGATCTCCGTGCACAGATTGCTGGAGTAGATGCTGCCGGCATGCTTGTTCGGGTTCATCCGGTTCACTTCATCCCGGTAGAACATGAAGGGATTGCCGGTCTCCAGCTGGCTGACCATGATCCGCTTGAACAGGTCGATGGCCTTGATCGTGCGCCGGCTGATGCGCTCGTCGGCGACCACCTCCTCGTACTTCTCGCGGAAGCTGCCTTGGCCGCGCTGCTCATCGTGGAAGTCCTGCAGGTACCAGCCCTTGATCCGCTTCACCTCATACGGATCGAACAGATACCAGTCACCCCGGCGCTCGACCGCCTCCATGAACAGGTCCGGCAGGCACACCGAGGTGAACACATCGTGCGCGCGCAGGCGCTGGTCGCCGTTGTTCAGGCGCAGATCGAGGAAGGCTTCGATGTCGCGGTGCCAGACATCCAGGTACACCGCGATCGCGCCCTTGCGCTGGCCCAGCTGATCCACGCTCACCGCGGTGTTGTTGAGCTGCTTGATCCACGGCACCACGCCGCCGGAGGAATTGGCCACGCCGCGGATCGAAGAACCGGCCGAGCGCACATAGCCCAGGTAGGCGCCCACGCCACCGCCATGCTTGGAGACGCGCGCCACGTCGGTATTGGAGTCGTAGATGCCCTGCAGGCTGTCGTCCACCGTATCGATGAAGCACGACGACAGCTGGCCGCCCACCTTGCCGGCATTGGCAAGCGTCGGCGTCGCCACCGTCATGTACAGGTTGGACAACGCCCAGTACGCCTCGCGCACCAGCAGCATGCGCCGCCGCCGTGAGCGCTCGCCGTGCTCGTGCTCGTGCTGCATCAGGTACAGCGCGATGGTCAGCCAGCGTTCCTGCGGCAGCTCGTACACCGCACGCGAGTGGTCGGTGGCGAGATAGCGGGTGGCGAGCAGATACAGGCCGTTGTAGGCGAACAGGGTGTCGCGCTCGGGCTCGATCATCTGCCCGGCTTCCTCCAGTTCGTCCTTGGAATAGGCCTTGAGGATGTCGATCGAGTACACGTTGCGGTCGGCCAGGCTCTCCTGCAGGCCCACGTAGGAGCCGTACTTCAGCGTGGCGTCGTAGAAGCGGTTCTTGCTGGCGCGCTTGTACAGGCGGCGCAGGTAGAGGCGGGCGGCGAAGTGTTCCCAGTCCGGCGCGGTGAGATCGATCCGCGATTCCGCCTCGCGGATCAGCAGGTCCACCATCTCATCGGCGCTGAGCTGCTGCCGGCGCGCGATCTGCCCGAGCACGCTGCGCAGGTAGTCCGCCACGTCCAGCTGCGGGAACTCGGCGTGCACGCTGTGCACGGTCCGCTCCAGCCGCCCCTGGTCGAACGGCATGCGCCGGTTGCCGCCTTCCTTGGTGATCCACAGCGTTTCATTGACGGTGGCCGCATCAAAGGCGGTATCGGTGGGCGGGGTGAGGGTCGAGGCGACGGTGTCGTCGATGTTCATGCGATCTCCTTGCATGGCGCAGTGCCCAGCAGGCGGCGCGGCAGAGCCGAGCGGCAGCCGGACAGAAGGCGTGTTGGGTGGGCAGGCCCTGCGTGTGCAGGAATACGTCGCCAGAGGCTCACATCGGTGGCGACGGGCCTTGCTTCCAGGCGCCGGTCAGGTGGTACGACGGGGCGTTGAAGAGCAACGCGGCGTCGAGACGGTGCACCGGGCCTGGCGGAAGCGGGGAGCCGATGGACACAACATAGTGGGGTAAGGGTAGATCGTCAACCGAAGATGTAGTGCTTTTTTGTCGCAGGGCACCAAGGTGGACATGAACATCTCATAAGGCCCGCCCTATCAAACGCAAATGCGAGCCGTTATCATTTAATCGATCACAGGGCGGTGATGCGTTGTGGTTCAACTTCTTATTGGCTGTGGTGTTCAATGTCTTCACGTCCTGTCGTTTCCGGTTTGCCCGCCCTCGTCTCCGCTGCCTTGCTCGGCACCATGGCGATGATGGCGTTCGTGTCGGTGATCGGCCCGGTGGTGCGGGTGCTGGGCCTGGCGGAGTGGCACGCCGGCCTGTCGGTCACCGCGGCGGGTGTGTTGTGGATGCTGTCGGCACGCCGCTGGGGCGCACTCAGCGATCGCATCGGCCGCAAGCGCGTGCTGCTGATCGCACTGGCGGCCTATGCCGTGATCTACGTGGCGCTGGCGGTGTTCGTCGATATGGCGCTGACCTCACCGCCGGCGATCTGGCTCTCCGTGCTGGTCCTGGTCGGCACGCGTGCCTTGGTCGGGCTGTTCTACGCCGCCGTGCCGCCGACCGCCGCGGCGATCATTGCCGATCAGGCTGCCCCGGGGCAGCGCGGCAGCGTGATGGCCAAGCTCGGCACCGCCAACGCGCTGGGCATGGTGCTCGGTCCGGCCGCCGCGGGGTGGATCGCCTACCAGAATCTCTCGCTCACGCTGTATGTGGCCGCGTTGTTGCCGTTGCTGTCGCTGCTGATGATCTGGTGGCGGTTGCCGAATACGCCCCCCGTCGCGCCGAGGCATACCGGCCCCAAGCCGACCCTCGGGCTGGGCGATGCACGCCTGCGCCTGCCGCTGCTGGCGGTGTTCGCCGCGATGATCTCGGTGACCATCGCGCAGGTGACGGTCGGCTTCTTCGCGATCGACCGCCTGCGCCTGTCGCCGGCAGACGGTGCGCGTATGGCCGGGCTGGCCCTGACCGCCGTCGGCGTGGGCCTGATCTTCGCGCAGGGGCTGGTGATGAAGCTCAAGGACATCCGCCCGACGCGCTGGATCCTGGTCGGCGCACTGATCTCCGGATTGGGCTTTGCGTCCGTCGCGCTGGTCAGCGTGCCGTGGCAGCTGCTGGCCAGCTATGCGATCGCTGCGTTCGGCATGGGCTTCGTGTTCCCCAATTTCCAGGCGCTGGCCGCCGATTCGGTGGAGGCGCACGAGCAGGGCGCTGCCGCGGGCACGGTCGCGTCGGTGCAGGGCATGGGCATGGTGGTCGGGCCGATGATCGGCACGCTGCTGTACCGCTGGTCGCCGAGCGCGCCGTACCTGCTGGTCGGCGTGGTGCTGCTGATCCTGGCCATCTCCGCAGCGGCGCACCGCGAGCGGGGTGCGGCATGAACGGGATGCTCGCCACCGGTGTGACCGAGGAGATGACCGACACCACCACCATCGACGCCGCCGATGCGCCGTACTTCCTGCTGCGCAGCCCGCAGCAGGCGATGGAAGCGCAGGGTGTGCGCGCGCGGCTGCCATCCGGCGCCACCGCCACGCTGGCCGGGCGCGTCGCCGCGTTCTTCGCCGCGCCGCGCTCCGGCCCGCGCTTGCTGGTGGGCGCGGTGCCGTTCGATCCCGAGCAGGGCGATGCGCTGTATCAGCCGGATCACGTCTCCGGCCAACCCGTGGTGGTCCGTGTGGAAACGCCAACGCTGGTCGGTGATGTGGTCGCTGAGCCGTCTGCGGATGCGTACGCGCAGGCAGTGGCAACGGCCGTCACCGAATTGCAGCGCAGCGACAGTCCGCTGGAAAAAGTCGTGCTGGCGCGCAGCCTGCGTGTCACCACCGCACAGCCGCTGCATCCGCGCGTGCTGGCCGCGCGCCTGGGCAAGGATCCCAGCGTGGCCACCTATGTGGTGCCGGTGCCTGTCGCGGGCGCGGCCGACCCGGCCTGGCTGGTCGGTGCCACCCCGGAGCTGCTGGTCTCCAAGCGCGGTGACCGCGTGCTGTCGCACCCCCTCGCAGGTTCGGCCCGTCGTTCGGCCGATCCCGCCGAAGATGCGCGCGCCGCCGAAACGCTGCTGGCCTCGGCCAAGGATCATGACGAACACCGCCACGTGGTCGAGGCCATCGTCGCCGCGCTCGCCCCGTTGTGCCACCACGTCGAAGCGCAGCCGCGCCCGACGTTGCATGCCACCGCGACCATGTGGCACCTCGGTACCCGCATCCATGGCACGTTGAAGGACGCGTCAGTGTCCTCGGCCGCCCTGGTCGCCTTGCTGCATCCCACTCCGGCGGTGTGCGGTACGCCGCGCCAGCAGGCGCTGGCGCTGATCCGCCAGGCCGAGCCGGTGGCGCGTGGCTTCTATGCCGGCGCCGTCGGCTGGACCGACGCCCAGGGCGATGGCGACTGGTACGTGGCGATCCGCTGCGCACGGGTGCAGGGCACCGAAGTGCGCCTGTATGCCGGTGCCGGCATCGTCGCGGACTCACACCCCGATCTCGAGGTCGCCGAAACGGCTGCCAAGTTCATGGCCCTGCTGACCGCGCTCGGCGTCCATGACGTTCGTTCTTTCTGATGTGCGGGAGCTGTCCATGAACGCATCCTTCTCTTCCTCCCGGGTGCCGTTGCGCCAGGTCTGGCCACCGGCCCTGGTCGCGCGCTACCGTGCTGCCGGGCACTGGCGTGGCGAGACCTTCCCGGGTTTCCTGCGCGAGCGCGCCGAGCGCTTCGCCGGTGACATCGCCGTGGTCGGTGGTGATACGCGCCTGACCTATGCGCAGCTGTGGCAGGAGGCCGGCCGGATCGGCGCCGGCCTGCTGGCCCAGGGACTGGCACCGGGTGACCGGGTGGTGGTCCAGCTCGGCAACGTGCCCGAGTTCGTCACCGTGGTCTGCGGCCTGTTCCGTGCCGGCCTGATTCCCGTGTATGCGCTGCCCGCGCACCGCATCACCGAAGTCACGCATTTCGCGCGCAAGGCCGAAGCCAGTGCGTACATCGCGGCCGCGAGCCATGACGGCTTCGACTACCGCACCCTGGCGCGCGAGCTGCAGTCGCAGGTGCCGGACGTGCAGCACGTCGTCATCGCCGGTGATGCGGCCGGGTTCACCGCGCTCGACACGCTGGCCGGTGACCTCGAACAGCTGCCTCCCGATCCGGACCCGCAGTCGGTCGCGTTCCTGCAGATTTCCGGCGGCAGCACCGGCCTCTCCAAGCTGATCCCGCGCACGCATGACGACTATCTGTATTCGTTCCGCGCCAGCAACGCGATCTGCGGCATCACCCGGGACAGCGTGTATCTGGTCGCGCTGCCGGCCGCGCACAACTTCCCGATGAGCTCGCCGGGGTTCTTCGGCACGCTGTACGCCGGGGGACGCGTGGTGCTCAGCCCCGGTGCGGGCCCGGACGCCGCGTTTCCCTTGATCGCGCGCGAGCGGGTCACCTGTGTCGGCCTGGTGCCGCCGCTGGCGCTGCTGTGGGCCCAGGCCGCCGCGACCACAGCCCACGATCTCTCCAGCCTGCAGGTGGTGCAGGTCGGCGGCGCCAAGCTGGTGCCGGAAGCTGCGCGCCGCGTCATCGCCGGGCTGGGCTGCACCCTGCAGCAGGTGTTCGGCATGGCCGAGGGCCTGGTCAACTACACGCGCCTGCACGACAGCGAGGACCTCATCGTCTCCACCCAGGGTCGCCCGATCAGCGAAGACGACGAGGTGCTGGTGGTTGATGACCAGGGCAACCCGGTCGCAGAGGGCGAAACCGGGCATCTGCTCACCCGCGGCCCGTACACCATCCGCGGCTACCACAACGATCCGGCCGCCAATGCGCGTGCCTTCACCGAAGATGGCTTCTACCGCACCGGCGACATGGTCCAGCGGCTGCCGGGCGGCTATCTGGTGGTGCAGGGCAGGGCCAGCGACCACATCAACCGCGCCGGTGAAAAAATCTCCGCCGAGGAAATCGAAGACCATCTGCTGGCGCACCCGAGTGTGTTCGATGCCGCCGTGGTCTCGATCCCCGATGATTACCTGGGTGAGCGCAGCTGCGCCTTCATCATTGCCCAGGGCGAGCCGACCAGGGCCGCCAGCCTCAAGGCCTGGGTCCGCAGCCGCGGCCTGGCTGCGTTCAAAGTGCCGGACCAGATCGTGTTCGTCGATGCCTTCGGCACCACCGCGGTCGGCAAGATCAGCCGTCGCGAACTGCGTGCCCAGCTGCGCGAACGTTTCATGCAACAGACAGGAGAAACGCGCTGATGGCGCTGCCCAAGATCCAACCGTATCCGCTGCCCACCCAGGCCGAGCTGCCGACCCCGCGTGGCGCCTGGCAACCGGACACCGCGCGCGTGGCGCTGCTGGTGCATGACATGCAGCGCTACTTCCTGGCCGCCTTCGCGCCGGATGCGGCACCGCTGGCCCCGGCTGTCGCCAACATCGCGCGCCTGCTCACGCACTGCCGTGCGCGTGGCATCCCGGTGTTCTACACCGCCCAGCGCGGCAACCAGGACCGGCGTGATCGTGGCCTGCAGGCCGATCTGTGGGGCCCGGGCATGTCCGCCACCGAAGAACACGAAGCCATCATCGAGGCCGTGGCCCCGGTGGAGGGCGACCATGTCCTGGTCAAACACCGTTACAGCGCGTTCCAGCGCAGCAATCTGGAGACGATGATGCGCGCCCGCAACCGCGACCAGTTGCTGGTCACCGGCGTGTACGCGCATATCGGCTGTACCGCCACGGTCGCCGAAGGCTTCCAGCGCGACATCGAGAGTTTCATCGCCGCCGATGCGGTCGCCGATTTCTCGCGGGCCGACCATGACCTGGCCCTGCACTGGATCGCCCGCACCTGTGGCGTGCCGATGACCACCGATCACCTGCTGGAGATGCTGGCATGACCGCACTGACCCTGGAGCGCATGCGCGCCGATGTCGCCGGGATGCTCGGCGAAGCCCCCGAGGACATCCAGGACGACGAGAACCTGATGGACCTGGGGCTGGATTCGATGCGCGTGCTCGGCCTGGTACTGGCCTGGGGCAACACCGGCATCCCGCTGGAATTCAGTCATCTGGCCGAACACGCCACGCTGGGTGGCTGGTGGACCGTGGTGCAGCGTCTGCAGGCCGAGGCGGCGACCAGCGCATGAATGCCCGTGCGGTGCCAGGCGCGGCCGGGCCCATCGTCCGCGGGCTGAGCGAGGCCCAGGCGGGCCTGTGGTATGCCCAGCGACTGGCGCCGGACAATGCCGCGTTCAACACCGCCCACGCCGTCTGGATCGAGGGTGCCCTGGATGTCGCGGCTTTCGTGCGTGCCGCCGATCAGGCCGCGCAGGAAGCGGAGGCGCTGGCACTACGCATCGTCGAAGACGCGCAGGGCGCGCCCGGCCAGTGGATCGAACCGCAGCACACGCCAAGGTTGCAGGTGCTGGATCTGTCCGATCAGCCGGACCCCGCCGCCGCCGCACGCGAGGCCATGCAGCGCGACCGCCTCAGCCCGGTCGATCCCGCCCGCGATCGGCTCAGCCAACAGCGCCTGTTCCTGCTCGGTCCGGCGCGCAGCGTCTGGTACCTGCGCGTGCATCACCTGGCCACCGATGGCTACGGCATGGGCCTGCTCACCGAGCGCGTCTGCGCGCTGTATGCAGGTCATCCGCAGCAGGCTGCGCTGGCGCCGTTGCTGCCCGTGCTGGATGAAGACGCACAGTACCGTGACAGCGAGCGCCGCACCCGCGATGCCGCTTACTGGCGCGAGGCCATGGCCGACGCGGCGGCCGCCACCGGCCTGCAGGCGGGCGTGGCGCCGGCCGCAGCGGATGCGCTGCGCCATGTGCAGCCGATCGATACCACCCTGCGCGAGCGCCTGCACACGGCGGCCGCCGCGATCGGCCAGCCCTGGCCGGACCTGCTGACCGCGCTTGGTGCGGAGTACTGCCGCCGGATCAGTGGTGAAGCGGAGGCGGTGATCGGCGTGCCCTTCATGGGCCGCCTCGGCAGCGTCTCCGCCCGCGTCCCCGCGATGGTGATGAACGTCCTGCCGCTGCGGGTCGCGGCCACGCACGACAGCGTGGATGCGTATGTGCGCGACATCGCGATGCGCCTGATGCGGGGCCGGCGCCATGGTCGCTACCGGGGTGAGCAGCTGCGGCGCGACCTCGGCCTGATCGGCGGCCAGCGTCGCCTGCATGGTCCGCTGGTCAATGTGCAGCCGTTCTATCGGCCGCTGCAGCTGGCCGGCGTCACTGCGGCGCTCGAGGTGCTCTCCACCGGTCCAGTCGATGACGTGACGCTCGGCTTCCGCGGGGATGGCGTGGCCGTGCTCGATCTGGAGATCGAGGCCAATCCCACGCTGTACACCCCCACACAGGCGCAGGCGCATGCCGCGCGCCTGCTGCATTTCGTGTCGGCCGCGCTGGACGTACAGGCCAGCGGCGGCGCGATCACCTCGGTGCCGCTGCGCACGCCCGCCGAAGCGCAGCGCTATCTGCATGACATCAACGCCACGGCGCATCCGGTGCCCGAGCTCAGCCTGGCCGCGCTGATCAGCGCACGGATGGCAGCGACGCCGACGGCCACCGCGGTCGTCTTCGGCGCGCATCAGCTGAGCTTCGCCGAGCTGGAGCAGCGCAGTCGTGCGTTGGCCCTGCAGCTGCAGGCGCAGGGCGTGGGCCGCGAGGCGAGGGTGGTGGTGGCGCTGCCGCGCTCGCTGGAGCTGATCATCGCCCTGGTCGCCGTGCTGCGTGCCGGTGGCGCCTACCTGCCGGTGGACCTGGCCCATCCGGACGAGCGCCTGGCCCGGATCCTGCGCTCGGCGCAGCCGGTCTGCGTGCTGGCGCTGGCAGATGATCGCGCGCGGTTCCCGGGCACACCCGTGCTGGACCCGGCCCAGTGGCAGCGCCACAACGACGCCACACTGACCATCGTGCCGCAGCCGGACGATGCGGCCTATGTCATCTATACCTCCGGCTCCACCGGCGAGCCCAAGGGCGTGCTGATCGAGCACCGCGCCATCGTCAACCGGCTGGAGTGGATGCGCGAGCATTACGCGATCCAGCCGGACGACCGCATCCTGCAGAAAACTCCGGCCACCTTCGATGTCTCGGTGTGGGAGTTCTTCCTGCCGCTGATCAGCGGCGCCACCCTGGTGGTGGCCCCGCCCGAGGCGCATCGCGATCCGCTGGCGCTGGCCGCACTGATCCGCCAGCACGCGATCACCACCCTGCATTTCGTGCCGTCCATGCTGGCCGCGTTCCTGGCCGCCCCGGCTGCGCGCGGGCTGCAGCTGCGCCGCGTGTTCACCAGCGGCGAAGCACTGGATGCCGCACTGCGTGACCGCTTCCATGCCACGGTCCAGGCCGAGCTGCACAATCTCTATGGCCCCACCGAGGCAGCCGTGGATGTCAGCTTCTGGCCGGCCAGCCAGGACGACACTTCCGCGCCGGTGCCGATCGGCCATCCGGTCTGGAATACCCGCCTGTACGTGCTCGATGCCGGCATGCAACCGCTGCCGCCCGGCGTCGCCGGCGATCTGTATCTCGGCGGTGTGCAGCTGGCACGCGGCTATCTGGGGCGCGACGATCTGACCGCCGAGCGCTTCCTGCCCGATCCGTTCGTTGCCGGGGGACGCCTGTATCGCACCGGCGACGTGGCGCGCTGGCGCGAAGACGGGGCAGTGGAGTATCTCGGCCGCAGCGATCACCAGGTCAAGCTGCGCGGACTGCGCATCGAGCTAGGCGAAATCGACGCTGCACTGCGTTCGGCACCGGGCGTCACCCGGGCGGAAGTGCTGCTGCGCGAAGACCGCCCCGGCGAGCCGCGGCTGGTGGCCTACCTCAACGCGGGTGGCCCTGCGCTGGAGACGCTGCGGGGGCATCTGGCCAGTCGGCTGCCGGACTACATGGTGCCCGCTGCCTTCGTGGAACTGGACCACTGGCCGGTCACGTCCAACGGCAAACTGGATCGCGCCGCATTGCCCGCACCGGCGCAGGCGTCCGTCTCGGGCGTTGCGCCGCGCACCGAGACCGAGCAGGCGCTGGCCGCGCTGTTCGCTGAGACGCTGGGGTTGAGCACACCGGTCAGTGCCGATGCCGATTTCTTCGCCCTGGGCGGCGACTCCCTCAGCGCCGTACATCTGCTGCTGGCGATCCAGCAGCGGTGGCGCTGCGAGCTGGGCCTGGGCGCGGTCTTCGCGGCACCGACGGTCGCCGCACTCGCGGCCCGTATCGACGCACCCCCGGCCGCCACCGACCATGGGCTCGCCCCGATGATCCGGCTGGCCAGCGGAGATGCCGCGCTCGCCCCGCTGTATGTGATCCATCCTGCCGGCGGCATCGCCTGGAACTACCGCGACCTGGCCCGCGCACTCTCACCCGCGCGCGAGGTGCAGGGCCTGCAGTCGCCGGTGCTCGATCCGAGCCGGCCGCTGCCGGCGAGCATCGAAGAGCTGGCGGCCGATTACGCGGAGCGCATCCTGGCATTGGGCCGGCCCGGGCCGGTGCATCTGCTCGGATGGTCGGTGGGCGGCATCCTCGCCCAGGCCATGGCGGTGCATCTGCGTGGGCGCGGCCACGAGGTCGGCGTGCTGGCGCTGCTCGATGCCTATCCCAGCGAGTGCTGGCGGGCCGAACCCGAGCCGGACCCGATTGCCGCGCTGCGCGCCCTGCTCGCCATCGCCGGGCATGATCCGGAGGCGCATCCCGAGCTGGACAGCCGCGCCCGCATCCTGGCGTTCCTGCGCCGTGGCGACAGCGCACTGGGCAACCTGCCGGATATCGTCCTCGATGGCGTGGTCCGCGCCGTCACCGGCACCAACCGCCTGATCCGTGCCCATCACCACACGCACTACGACGGCCTGCTGCTGCACGTGCGCGCCGGCCGTGACCATGTTGCCCGCCCGCAGCTGCAGTCCGCCTTGTGGCAGACCCATGCCGCCCGCGTGGAGGCGATCGACCTTCCCTACCTGCACGCCGAACTCACCGGCCGCGATGCCGTGGCGCAGATCGCGCCCTGGCTGGATGCGCATCTTCGGCGGCACGACCTACACAGGACATCAGCATGAAACTGACCGGATTCGACGGCACCATCGCACTGGTCACCGGGGCGGGCGGCGGCATCGGGGCGGCACTGGTCGAGCAGCTGCACGACAGCGGCTGCATCGTGATCGCGACCGACGTGGTAGCGCCCGAGCCTGTGGCCGGGGCAGGGCAGTCGACCGTGCACGCCAGAGCACTGGACGTGACCGACCCGGCCGCGGTGGATGCACTGGTGGCCGAGGTGGAAACCCAGATCGGGCCGATTGGGTTCGGCATCAACGTCGCCGGCGTGGTGCAGACCGGTACCGTTGTCGACACCGACGACACGGAATGGCGCCGGGTGTTCGCGGTCAACGCGGACGGCGTCTTCCACGTCTCCCGTGCGCTGGCGCGGGTGATGTCGCCGCGGCGCAGGGGCGCGATCGTCACGGTCAGCTCCAACGCGGCAGGCGTCCCGCGCCACGGGATGGCCGCCTACGCCGCCTCCAAGGCCGCGTCCACCATGTTCACCCGCTGCCTCGGCCTGGAGCTGGCGCCGCTGGGCATCCGCTGCAACATCGTGGCCCCGGGCTCGACCCTGACCCCCATGCAGACCGGCATGTGGGCGGACGGGCAGGGCGCGCAGCGGGTGATCCAGGGCAGTCCGGAGACGTACAAGGCCGGCATACCGCTGCAGAAGCTGGCGAGCCCGGAGGATATTGCCAACGCCGTGATGTTCCTGCTCTCCGACCAGGCCGGCCACATCGCGATGAGCGATCTCTACGTGGACGGGGGCGCCACGCTGCGCGGCTGAGGATGGCAGTGGCTGTCGCACGGGCTGTAGGAGCCGAAGAGACGTTCCACATCCTCCCTGGCGCGCTCGGCGAGCAGCAGCGCCAGCGCGACGGCGTGGTTCTCCAAGGGCTCCGGAAGCGTCCATCGATCTTCCATCGGCACCAGCAACAGGGATGTCAGGACGTTGAAATCCCTGCCATGCGTGGGGGCCTGCGCGTACCGTTCGATCAGCGTCTGCATCCGCTGATCTGGCGGAAGCGCGCGCAGTGCCACCAGGTCGTGGCTGCTCAGTACCGCAGGAAGACGTACTGCGCACACGGCTGCGACCTTGACGGTGGGGTGCCCGTATGAATTCAGGGAGACCCACTGCTTTGCAAGTGCTTTGCAGCGGGCGGCCAAAGCAATCGGCGCAAGTGTTCTGAGCAGCTCCTCAGGCCCATAACCTTCCCAGGGCAGCGCCTCTGCGTTGGAGTGCATACGCCGACGTTGAACGTCGGGCAGCGCTTCCCAGGTAATCGATGGTGCCAGTCGCGCCTCGTCGATCTCGACAGTGCGGTACGTGGCGAGCTCAAGGAATCGGGCCTTGTCACGGTGAACTGCGCTGTCCAGCACCAGTTGCGCCATGTCCTGCGCAGCCACGCCGCGCATGTCATCGGCGTGGTAGCTGTATCGAGTGAGCTTCAGCGCGTCCCGCTCGGTGTCGGTGAACATCTTGCGCATGACACCGCGCGTGAATGTGAACATTGACAACGGATCTGCGCGCCAGACCCCGCCGCGCGCATCCCATTCCAGGGTCACGGTGCCCTCCATGCGCCTCGTCGGCTGCGAAGCCAACGCCGCCTCCGCTGCGCGGATCTGCATCTCCATTCTTTCGTGGCGCGACAGCCCGGGATGAAATGCGTCCGGTGGAAGTACGACGTCTGCGAGTTCACAGTACACAGCCACATCGCGCGGCGTCCTGTCCCCGGGGTCATCAGCTGACGGCAGGGGGCTGGCAGCCCCGCAGCGGCCGTTGCGCCGCACGGCGTCCAGCCGCTCGATGAACGTCCGCCGCAGCGCCTCGAGGGAAGGTGCATCCGGCGTCCGGTGAACGTCCATGCGCCGCAGTTCCTGGCGCTGGAGGATGATCGATTGGATCTCGTCCAGTCCATCCCTCGCTTCACGCTTTGACTGCTTGTGATATCTGGCGAGCTGCGCGGAACTGTCCGCGTCGGCCAGCATGTACTGGCGCACACTCAGCTCGGCGATATGCTGGAGCAGGGAAGGCGGCTCCGCCGCGGTACCGGGCTGTGTTCGGTTGCCCGCATGCAATGAGAGGCTGGTCGCGGCGACCAGCGCGACCAGCGCCAGGGAGCGAGCTTGCATGCAGCGCATCAGCTTCCGTCAGACATCATCCAGCGCAGTGCAGCAGGCAACGAGCGCTGCCGAGATTGCGGCCTCTCGATCCAGGCGTTGGGTTCGTACGCGCGCCGGACACGCTTTTGGCCTCCATGTTTGCCTCCCGTTCAGCTGCAGCGAGAATTACGCCGCAGTGCAGCACGACGCGGGCTTGAGCGGTTGCAAGATATTCAGTTTCCGTTGCAATGAATTGCAAAGTATTGAATGTAAAGCGCTTTTAAAAGTTCTTGCATGGCCTTGGGCAGGCCGCGGTGGTCTCATGTTCGGCACGTGGACAGCCCCTGACGAAGGGCAGCCCCCAACGCTCCGCGTCGCCACATTTCCGAACATGAAGGATTTCCATGAAACGCACTACCCAGATGCCCAGGGCTTCGGCCCGCCAGGGCGGCTTCACCCTCATTGAAC
Source organism: Stenotrophomonas sp. TWI1183 (assembly GCF_039673115.1). Lineage (NCBI taxonomy): Bacteria > Pseudomonadati > Pseudomonadota > Gammaproteobacteria > Lysobacterales > Lysobacteraceae > Stenotrophomonas > Stenotrophomonas sp. TWI1183. Next base: position 69,650 of record NZ_JBDJKZ010000001.1, on the reverse strand, counting down.
TGATGATCGTCGTGGCGATCATCGCCATCCTGGCCGCCGTCGCGATGCCGCAGTACCAGGATTACGTGGCCAAGGCGCAGACCGCGGCGGCCCTGGCGGAAATCACCCCGGGCAAAGTCGGCGTGGAGACCCTGATGGCCGAAGGCGCGAAGAGCGCTTCGCCGGCCGATCTCGGCCTGCAGAGCGTCACCTCACGCTGCAGCAAGGTCGCCGTGGAGATGGCTGCCGCCGGCGCTGCGTCGCTGACCTGCACGCTGAAGGGCGGCAGTAAAGTGTCCGGCGACCTGGTACTGGCCCGTAATTCCGATGGCGTCTGGACATGCAGCAGCACCATGACTGAGAAAAATCTGTTGCCGTCCATCTGTCGTCCCGCCAGCACCTCCTGACCGAGCGGGTGTTGCGCGCCCGGGGAACCTCTGGCGCGCACGGAGGGCCGTCGCGGCCCGCGCGCCATCCTGCACCGCCACGCGGTGCCGCATCGACCCCACCAGGCCACCATGACCCGCTTTCGTCGCCTTCCTTTCAGCCTCGCTGAGCCTGCTGCGCCTGTATCGGCGCCCGTGGGTTTCGTCGAGCAGTTGAATCACCGCCTGAGTGTAGGGGCGCTGCTGCACGAACGCCTGCAGTTCGCGTCCGTCACCCTGCGCGGAGAAACGCTGTGCTGGCTGGACCTGCGCAACGGTCGCGTGCTCATGGCCGAGCCGGCAGAGCAGATGACCGTGCGGCTGCAGGTCGCGATCTCCGGCCCCTTGTCCGGCCTGTCACTGTCGCCGCTGGATGCGGACGCATTCGAGCGGCAGGCGCAGTACACCCGCGCCGCAGCGCTGCGGCCAACGCTGTGGCAGGCAGGATTGAGTGCCTGCACGGCCAACGCGCCGCTGCCGCCGCTGACCGCACAGAGCAGCCTGCAGCTGCGTCGCTGGCCGGACTTCCGGGTGCTCGCGCACCGTCACGGCGACTTCCGCATCTGCGCCCTGCTGATCAAGCGCGCGATGGACGTGGACGCCTGCGCCGCGGCGTTGAGCGTGCCGCGCGCCGAAGTGCAGTCGTTCTTCAATGCCGCCTATCTCAGCGGCTATGCCTACCTGGTGCAGACCCAGACCCAGCCGGTGCTGCGCCAGAGCAACGGTCGCGGCCTGGTCCAACTGTGGCGGGACGTTCGCGCCCGCTGGAGCGCTTGATGATGCGTGAGTACAAGATTGTGGTGCTGGGGCCGATGGGCGCAGGCAAGTCGACCCTGGTGCAGGCCCTGGCCCAGGGCCGCGCGGTCAGCACCGAGGTGTGCAATACCGATCCGAGCATCGACAAGCCGCTGACCACGGTCGCCATGGATTACGGCGACATCGACCTGCCCGGCGGCAACCGGCTGCGTCTGTATGGCACACCGGGACAGATCCGCTTTGCCTTCCTGTGGCCGATTCTGCTGGAGGGGGCGAGCGGGGCGATCCTGCTGGTCGACGCCAGCGCGGGTGACCCGGCGGCACAGGTCCGTGCGCATCTGGACGCGCTGGAGCAGTACAGCGCGCACCTGCCGGTGGTGATCTGCCTGACCCGGTTGGACTCGGCCTCGTCCGCGCAGGTTGCGGCATGCGAGGTGTGGTTGCACGCCTATCCCGAACCCCTCCCGGCACTGCCACTGGATCCGCGCGATCCACAGCAGGTGCTGACCGTCATGGATGTACTGATGAGCCAGATCGAATGCCTGACCTTGGTGGAAGACGATGCATAGCGCCGACGTGACTCCGCTGCGTTGCGCGGCCAACCCGCTGTTGGATCCGCATCTGTCCGGCCTGGTGGCTGCGGTGGATGGCGTGTCCGGCGTGGTGGTGGCCAGCCTGGACGGCTTCGCGCTGGCCCAGGTCGGGCGTGCCGATGGTACCGCCGAACGCCTGGCCGCCATGACCAGCTCGATGCTGGGGCTGGCCAATGCGCTCGGCCGTGAGCTGGATATCGGCGTGCTGGACACCCTCCTGCTCGATGCCGAACACGGCAAGGTGCTGATGCTCACCATCCCCGCGCAACCCACGCGGCTGCTGATGACGGCCTGCAACCAGGACTGTGTGATGGGCCAGATCCTCTGGCATGCCAAGCAATGCGTACGCGCCATCGCTGCCGCGATGGACACCCCATGACGACCGGCCTGCGCGCCGCGCGTCCCGAAACCAATGACTGACTTTCTGAAGACACGACAATGAACAATTCAATCGAAACATCGCTCGCGGCCCTGATGCAGATCAACGGCGCCCAAGCCGTGGCCCTGGTCGACTACGAGAGCGGCATGCTGCTCGGCGAAGCCGGTTCCGGCGTGGACATGGAGCTGGCCGCGGCCGGCAACACCGAGGTCCTGCGCGCCAAGATGAAGACGGCCGAGACGCTGAAGCTCAATGACACCATCGAGGATGTCCTGATCACGCTGGGCCGCGCCTACCACGTGCTGCGCCCGGTGGCCGCGCGCAAGGGCCTGTTCTTCTACGTCGTGCTCGATCGCCAGAAGGCCAACCTGGCCCTGGCCCGCCGCATGGTGCTGGATGTGGAAGGCGCGCTCTCGCTGTAACACCGGGGCGTACGCGCCCTGCAACGCCTGGGGATGGGGTAGCCGTGTTCGCCGGGGAAGGGCGGGCACGGCGTTTTGCTGCCCGACGCGTGGAACTGACAGGAGAAGCGGAACATGACACATCGCACCAGATCACGACGTAAACCGGGCGTCCGCCTCCACGCCAGTGCAGGCGTCACCCTGATCGAGCTGATCATCGGCGTCGGCATCCTGGCCACCCTCCTGGCCATCGCAATTCCGTACTATCAGAACTATGCAACGCGGGCACGCATCACCGCGATGCTCGCCGAAGTGTCCACTGCAAAACCCGCTGCGGAACTGCTGGTGATGGAGGGCGTGCACGGGCCGACCATCCAGGATCCGGCCGCGATCGGTCTTTCTGGCCCCACCCATCTCTGCCCGACGCTCAGGGTGACCGTCACCGCATCGTCCGGACGGGCGACGATCTTCTGTGAGGCCGGGTTCTGGGAGCATATCCAACTGGTCTACGACGCTGAAACTGGCTGGACCTGCAAGACGCTTTCCTACAACGACCGTCCTCGCAACCGCTGGGCGCCTGAGGGCTGCAGCCCCGTCTTCGGTTGAGGATGGCCGCCCATCATGGATGATCCAACACGCTTGCTTACCTCTGGCGCGACGGGGTGCGTGCGCCTTCCTGGTGCCGGCTCGGGCGGCGCGCCCAAAGGCATCACCAGTGCCTGGATGCAGTTGCGTGGCAGCGCGACGGTGCGGTGCCGGGAAGGAACCTTCCTGCTCGGACGAGGCGACTGGATTCTGCTCGATCGCCAGTCAGAGCCACGCGTGGAGAACGATCGGCGGGGCATCTGCATGGGCCTGCACCTCGCATCGGATAGCCTTGCCGCGCTCGGGGAGGGGGCAAATCCCCTCTATCCCGGCCGTGGGCGGATGTGCCGGGCGGAGATGCAGATCGCTGTGCGCCTGTGGCGCCGTACGGGCGTGATGCCGGACGGCAGAGTTGCTGTGCGTGATGATCTGCACCCACTGTTGCTCCTGATGGCCGATCTCCAGCGCTGCATCACCGACGGCGCGGATCGCTGCCCGGGGCGATCACACGCGCAACGGGCCGGGTTGATGGCGAGCCTGCAGCGCGCCCGGCTCTACCTGGAAGGTCATCCGCAGGTCGACCACAGCGTCGACGACCCGGCCGGGTTCGCTGGACTGCCCGCGCGTTACTTTTCCCGTGTGTTTCAGACCGTGTATGGCGTGTCGCCGCTGTCGTTTGCAGGGCGTGTGCGGCTGGACCACGCTGTGCGGCAGCTGCGGGAGGGAGGGATGACCCTTGATCAGGTCGCCGTGATCTGTGGCTTCAAGCATCGCGGGACGTTGGTACCTGCGTTGCGTGCGCATCTTGGGCTGGGGCGGATGGAGAGGATTGGGGATCATCTCTAGCCCCTCTGTTCGCCATGCTCCTCCCCATCATCGGCCGGGCTCCGGCTCAGCGAAGCCACCAATGCCCAGATCTTCGCGTCGGCAGGGTGGCCATTGATGGCATGCACTTTCAGGCACTGCTGCAGCTCGCACAGTGCCGCCACTGCCTCGACGTCGGCCACCATGGAAGCGGCGCCCTGCATGCGATGCGCCATCGCCAGCGCGCCACGCCAGTTCTGGACGCGCAGCGAAACTTCCAGCCCGCTGCGGTCGGTGCGCATCTGTTTGTGATAGATGTCCATCATGCTTGCGCCTTCCTCGACCGGCGCGATGGCGGCTCTGGCCGCGGGCGCAGGACACCCGGTTGCCGCGTCAAAGGCACTCCAGTCGATCGGCTTGCCGAGATAGACCTCCACCCCGGCATGCGCATACGCGGTCCGATCGATCGCCTCCGGGGAGGCCGAGATGGACAGGATGCGCGCGGGAGGCCAATCCTGGCATCGCTCGATGGCCCGGATCTCCAGCGCGACGTCGCCGCCGTCGGCATCCAGAAGGTCACCGTCCACGGTGATGATGCCGAACGGGCCCTGCTGTTTCATGGTCCGGAACGCGGCGGCGCCCGAACTGGCGATTAAAGCGTCCAGGCCAAGGCCGCAGAGACGACGGACCATGATCCTGGCGATGGCAGGCTGATCCTCGATGACCAGCGCACGGGCGATGGCCGGGGCCGCGACCGGCTCGACCGGTGCCGCGATGAAGGCCTCCTCTGCGCCGAGTTGGGCCCGCAGGATGGCCACGAACGTGGCCCCCATACGCGGCTCGCTGCAGACAACGACATCCCCTCCGTGTGCGCGCGCGATCCGCCGGCACAGTGACAGCCCGATGCCGGCGCCGTGCTTCAGGCGGCCGATCCGCGTCGCACTGAAGGGCTCGAAGATGTGGGCAAGGTCTTCCGTGGGAATGCCTGGACCGACATCCGTCACGCTCAGCCGAATGGCACCGGCCTGGCCGACGCCGCCGAGGAAACGCAACTGGATCGTCACATCGCCGTGATCGCTGAACTTGATCGCGTTGGAGATGAGATTGCTGGCGATATGATGCAGTGCGCGCGCATCACACAACGCCTGTCGGGTGTCCGTGCCTTCCATCTGCAGGATGAGGCGCAAGCCCTTGCAGCGCGCCAGCGGACACATCGCGGAGAGGCATTCTTCCACCACCTCATTGGCGTTCTTCAGAAAGGCGGCATCCGCGCGCTCGGGCTTGTTGCGGAACATGAACTCCAGTGCATTGGTCAGGGTGTGCTTGAGCGCATCGGCGGCCGAGCGGGCCGAGCGCAGCAGCCGGTCGCGCTCATCGGCGTCGGCTTCGGCCTCCAGCAGGTCGATGGCGGAAATGACGGAGGCCGCACCATTGCGCATTTCGTGATTGACCAGGGTGAGAATCCTCGCCGCGCTGGCCTGCCGAGCCGCCAGTGCCCGGGCGTTGCGCTGGGCTCGGGCCACCGCCAGCAGGAAAGCGAGGAGGGCAAGGCAAAGCACGGTCACGTGCACGCGGTAGTGGGACAGTACCGCGCGCAGCGTAGGTGGAGAGCGGTACAGCGCGTTCAACCAGCGCTCCAGGATGTCCTGCCGGGTATCCAGCGGCAGCGAGAGGAAGGTCTGATGGGCCATGTCCATTTCGCCCGCGCGATGCGGCAGCGATGCCACGCGCATCTCCACCGGCGGCGCGTCGGGTACTGCCTGCACGGCCAGGCGATCGTCGAACCGTTTTCGGGTCAGCGGGGCCAGGACCGCGTCCACCCCCAGCGCGGCATCGATGGCGCCCCGATCCACGGCGTCGAGCATTTCGTCCACGTTGGCCATCTGGTAGATGTCGATGTCGGGAAAGTTCTGGGCCAGAAAGGCCCGGTACTCGCCGTTGCCGATCACCCCGACCCGCATCCCGCTCATCGACCAGAGCGCCCGCGGTGCCGCGGACCGGCGGGTGACCATGACGGTGCTGCCGGTGTAGAACGAAGGCGACAATGCCACCGAGGCGGGCAGCATCGCTGCCGTGGACGGCAGTGAAAAGGCCAGCCCATCGACCTGTGCGTGCTCAAGCAGCAGCGCCGCGCGCTCGATGGACGGCGCGCGCACCAGCTTCAGCTTGAGCCCGGACAGCGCCTGCACCGCTTCCAGGTAGGCGCTGGCGCCGCCGTTGGCGGAGTCGCCCGAGAGCCCGTGCTGACTGGCCAGTTGGGGTCCGATCGCCAGAAGGTAGGGCACGCGCTGCGTTGTGGTGGGCCACAGGGCCAGCCACAGGAGGGTGCTGCCGAGGGCGAGCGCGGTTGCCAGCCACGCCACCCGCCGTACATGTTTTCGGTCGAGGATCGATAGATACATGCGCGCTAGAAGTACACGCGGCAACGCAATGCGGGTATGCAACAAGTACGAAATCTATCGTGGCAGGCGAGAACTGAGGCACAGAACATCTTTTGTCCCGCAAACAGGCGAGACGACGGCGTGCCATGGGTCGCGCTGCGGACGTGACGCACTCTCACCATCGTCACGATGATTCCACGCCTTGCTGCCTGGGCGATCCCTAAGCTGGAGCTCCCGTCGCGAAGTTCGCCTGCCCATGACCACAGCACTGCATGACCTCGACGCACTCGAGCCCATCGATATCGAGGGACTGAAAGCACAGGGCGTGCCTCCGGTCGCCCAGTACCTGGTGGACCAGGAAAAGTTCGTCCTGCTCGGTGGCAAGCGCGGCATCTATCGCCTGGCCGGAGCGGATACGGTGTGCTACTTCACCAGCCTGGATCAGATCCGGCTGCATCTGCTGGGGCAATCGTTGACCCGGCTGACGGTGGAGCTTGCGTAGCGGTCAGCTCAGATACCACCATGCCGCGGCAGCGGCGCAGGCACGTTCAACTGCCCGCCCGCCGCCACATAGGCCGCCAAGGCTTCGCCCTGGCTGAGCAGATGCCGGTTCATCATCTGCTCGGCGGCTTCGGCATCGCGGTTGCGGATGCACTCCATCAGGGCACGATGCTCGGCCAGTGACTGCGCCATGCGGCCCGGGGTCAGCAGCTGACGGCCGCGATGCATCTTCAGGATGCGGTGCAGATCGTGGGTGACGCGGATCAGCCATGGGTTGCCGGCGTGCGTCTGCAGGCTCTCGTGGATCAGGTAGTTGTTGCGGTAGTACTCGGCCAGATCGCCCGCGGCGGCGGCCGCTTCCATCGCATCGTGCAGGGCCTGCAGCTGCACCACGCCCTCATCGTCGATGCGCTTGACCGCCTCATGCACGCAGCGGCCTTCCAGCATCGCCATCACCGGGAACAGCTGGTTGAGGTCTTCCAGGGTGAGGCGGGTGACGCGGCTGCCACGGCCGGCGTCCAACTGGACCAGCCCCTCGGCCGCCAGCAGCTTCAGGCTCTCGCGCAGCGGGGTACGGCTGATCCCCAGCTCTTCGGCAAGCATCGGCTCGTCGATCCATTCGCCCGGTGGCAGCTCGTAGTCGTAGATCTTCTGGCGCAGCCGCTCGGCCACTTCTTCGTAGAGCGGTACGCGTTTCTTCGACAGGCGGGGACCAGGGGCCAGGGGCATGGCAGGGCTTCATGGGCAGATGTAGAGCATTCTACCGGCTCATGGCGGGCCTGCCGGTGCAGGCCCGCCATCGGCTCACATCCAGCCCGGCACCACGAACAGCAGCCACGCCAGCAGCGGGCCAAAGGCCACCACCAGGCCGCTGTAGACCAGGAAGCGGCGGAACAGCGCCTCGCGCTCTTCCTTCGCGGCCGAGGCCACGACCAGCGCACCGTTGGTCGAGAACGGGCTCACGTCCACCACGGTGGAGGAGATCGCCAGCGCGCAGATCACGCCGGCCGCGCTCAGGTGCCCCTGCATCAGGAACGGCACGGCCAGCGGAATGGTGGCGCCCAGTACCGCGGCGGAGGATGCGAACGCCGAGACGATGCCACCGACATAGCAGACCAGCAGCGCGCCCAGCAGCGGAATGCCGATCGCCCCCACGCCATGCCCGATGTAATCCACCGCGCCGGCCTGCTGCAGCACGGCCACGTAGGTGACCACGCCGCTGATCAGCAGCACGGTCGACCAGCTGATGCCATCCACCGCACCCTTCTGCGAGTTCGGCGAGAGCAGGGCGAGCACCACCGCGACGGTGATCGAGACCAGGCCGACGTTGAGGTTGTAGACCAGTGCGGCGATACCCAGGCCCAGCAGGCCGATCAGGGTGAACACGCGCTCGCGGTTGATGCGCACGTCGTCCAGCGCATCCGGATCATTGGAGAGCGTGCCGCCACCGGCCGAGACCAGGGCGCCATGGCCTTCGATCGCGAACTGGCGCGAGGACGCCTGGCTGCCGGCCACCAGTGGCTCGGTCGCGGTCGGCGCGCGGCGCATCAGGGCCAGCCCACCAAAGGCGAAGAAGCAGATGATGCCCATCAGCAGGTTGAAGCCCAGGCTGGTCAGGAACACGGCCATTTCCGTGACTTCCAGCCCGGCTTTCTGCACGACCTGGTTGGTGATGCCGCCATAGACGCTGATCGGCGAGAAGCCGCCGGCCTGCGCGCCATGGATCACCAGCAGGCCCATCATCAACGGATTGATCTTGTACTGCTTGGCGAAGCGCAGCGCGACCGGACCGATGATCGCCACCGCGGCCGGGCCGAGCGCGCCGAACGCGGTGAGCACCGCGGTGACCACGAACATCACCCATGGAATGGCCACGATGTGACCGCGCACGGCCTTGACCGCCCAATGCACGAGCAGATCGATGGTGCCGTTCTTCTGCGCGATGGCGAACAGGTAGGTGATGCCGACCAGGGTCAGGAACAGGTCGCCCGGGAAACCGGCCAACACCTCCTTGCCCTCCATGCCGACGAACAGGCCGCCGATGATGAAGGCCAGCGCGAAGGCCACGGCACCCATGTTGATGGGCAGCGCGGTGGCCACGATGAACATGATCACCAAGCCGATGATCGTTGCGATTTGCGGACTCATGCGCCCTCCCGAGACACTTGATACGCGTGCAGCATGATGGCGACCCGCCATCGAGGGTTACGGGGTGCAGCGGTTACCGGTGGCCCCTCATGCGCGTGCGCATGCGCGGTCCACCCACTCCAGGACGCCCTCCAGCGTCTGGAAATCCTCGACGGAACGCGCTTCCAGCTGCGGATGCAGTTCGCGGACCCGCCGGCTGAGCGCCGCGCCCGGGCCCAGCTCCAGGAAGACGCGCCCACCGCGCTCGACGGCCTGCTGCACTACCGCCTGCCATTGCACCGGCTGGGCGATCTGCGCCGACAACGTCGCCACGACACGGCTTACGTCGCTGACCAGGCGGCCATCGATGCCGGCCAGCAGGCGCAGCCGGGGTGCGTGCAGTGGGAGTGCGCGCAAGGGCTTCTCAAAGCCCTGCGCCGCTGCGGCCAGCAACGGGGTATGCGCGGGCACGTCCACCGGCAGCGGGACGGTCCGTGCGCCGTGGGCCGCCACGTCGGCGGCGACGGCCTCCAGCGCAGGGCGCAGGCCGCCGAGGACCACGTGGTCGGGCCCATTGACGATGGCGAGGAATACACCGTGGGTCGCGCACACGCGGGCGATGCGAGGCTCGTCCAGCCCGATCACCGCCAGCAGGCCGGCATCGGCCGGCGCTGCGGCGTCCATCAACCGGGCGCGCTCGCGCGACAACGCCAGACAGGTCGCCGTGTCGAAACTGCCCGCCACCGCGTGCGCGGCCAACTCGCCGGCGCTGTAGCCGGCCACGGCGGTGATGGGCGGCAGCTGCGCCTGCAATGCCGCCCAATGTGCGAGCGCTGCGGCGCATACCAGCGGCTGGGCCACTGCGTTGTGGAAACGCGATGGGTCGGCTGCCCTCTGTTCGACCGGTGCGCCGAGCAGCGTGCTGGCCAGATCGAGCACCGGCTGCGCCTGGGCGTTCCCGCGCACCCGCTTGAACATATCCGGATGCTGGCCGCCTTGACCGGGGCAGAGCAGGACCAGGCTCATGCGCGCTCCTGCAGGTGCAGGAACCATGCGCAGGCCAGCAGATCGGCGCTGCCGCCCGGGCTGAGCCGACGTGCTTCGAACGCGTCGCATACCCGGCCGAGGCGTGCCCGCCAGCCGGGTTCCAGCGCGCCGCCCTCGGCGAGGAAGCGGCGTGCCTGCTGCTGGGCAAAGGCCAGCCCGCGTTCGCCGCCGCGATGCAGGAGGTTGAGGTCGGTGGTGACCGCAACGAGCGACATCAGCGTCTGCACCATTGCGGCCTGCCGGTCAGCGGTGGCGCGCAAGGCGGCCTGCAGGGTGGGCAGGGCAACATCGCCCAGCAGCGGGAATCCCTGCGCCGCCTGTTCGCGCACGCCGGGCACGCCATGCCGCTGGCGGGCGCGCTGGCCGGGGCTGGCGCTGTTCAACGGTGCGGTGAGCAGCTCGGAGGCCCAGTACCTGCGTACCGCGTGGCAGACCGCTGCACCCCGGGGCGCAGCCTGCTCGACATGACGCAGACGCGCGGACGCGGCGACCAGCAGGCCGAGACTGAAGATCGCGCCGCGATGGGTGTTGATGCCACCCGTCGCCCGCAGCATGGCGGTTTCCGCCTCGATGCCGAGCATGCGCAGATGGTCGAACGGCGCGTTGTGCGCACCGGCGGCGGCGACCGCCACGAAGTAGCCACGCAGCGCGAACAGGCTGCGCAGGAAGGTGGCCGCGTCCATGTCATCGTGGCTGCCGCGGCTCCACGGTGTGACCAACCCCGGTTTGGGGGCGCAGGCGAGCTCGGCATGCAGGCTGGTGATCGCCCTCCGCGCCAGCCGATGCGCAGCCGCGGTGGGGGAGGGCGGTGGCAACGGGGCGGGGCGCGGCACGGCGTTCACGCGGCCACCGGCTGCGTGTGCAGGGCGTCGCGCGTGGACAACCCGCAGGCGTCGTCCGATTTGACGAGGAGGCGGGCGGCATCGCCGGCGTACTCGCGCCAGCTCACGCAACGCCCGCCGGGGAAGCGCAGCTCGCCATCGATACGCAGACCCTGCTCGCGTTCCCAGCGGCGCATGCGCTCGGTGAGCGTCGCGGCGTGCGCGTGATCGGTGATCTCCCAGAGCAGGTCCAGATCGGAGCCGGCGTGCAGATACGGCAGGCCGGTCAGGCTCTGCCAGGCGAAGCTCCCGAACACGCGGGGCGGTGGGATGTGCTCGGACAGGTCGGCCAGCAACGGTCGCAGCGCATCCCGCCAGGGGGCGGCCAGTGCTTCGGCGACCTCGGCCAGCAACGGCGGCGGTGCGGTGCGCTGCACGTGGGCACGTTCGATCCGCAGGGACAGCCGCTGGCGCTGCTCGGCCAAGGGCAAGGGCACGCCCAGCCGCAGCTGATCGCCGTCAGTGACCGGGTCGCGTCGCGCCACGACAAAGGGCAGGCGCGCTTGGGCCCACGCCCGCAGGCGCGCATCCGCGCCCGGGGTCAGCACCTGCCACGGTGCCTGCGGAGCGAGCCAGACCAGGTCGTGACGGCGCATGCTTCAGGCCTCGCCTGCGGCCACGGCAGCGGCGACATCGCGCGCCAACAGGCGGCCACCACGCTCGGCGCCACGCGCGCGACGTGGGTCGCCGGTGACCGGAGCGTGGAGCGCATCGACCAGTGCCTGCGCGAGGTCGCCCTCCCAGACGGCCTCCACGGCGCCCATGCGGACGTAGTTCTCCACGCCCGGCGCGAACACCGGCGAGCGCTGGCTCAGGGCCTGCAGTTTCTCCAGCGGTTGTTTAGTGACGCGGGCCATGGCGCGCAGATCCATCACCCGCACCTGCGCTTCAGGCAGGGCGAAGATGCGATCGGCCATCAGCCCGAACGACAGGAAGCCGCCGCTCACGGATTCACCGTAGACCAGGCTGACCAGCGGCGCACCGCGGCGGCGGGCCAGATCCAGCGTGCGGGCCAGGTGCGCGAAGTAGCTGTTGATGCCGAGCATCTCATCGCGCCGCGCCAGACGCTGGCCGGCCGTGTCCACCAGCATCACGATCGGCCGCTGCGGGTGCGCGCGGGTGCTGGCGAGCACCGTGGCTGCCAGCGCGAGTGCGTGGTCGACGCCCACCTCCAGCTTGTTGGCGGTGCCGATGATGGTGACTTCGCCGGCAGCGGTGGTGGCCGTACCGCCCAGCACATCGTCATCGCGGGTGACCGCATGGCCGAGCGGGAACAGGGCATCCAGCAGCGGGGTCAGTTCCATGGCAGGCTCCGATCCTTGACGGCGTCAAGGAAGTCAGCGGTGTCCAGCAGGGGCAGCTGCCCGGCATCGGCGATGCCCTGCAGCGTCCAGACCTGCAGGCCGTCGCGGCAGCCGCCATAGGCCTGCAGCCGCGCGCCCAGCTGGGCGTGTGCCTGATCGAGTGCCTGCAACGGGTCTTCGGTCTCTGTGTGGGCGTCGATGAGTGACAGTGCTGCCTCGGCAAACGCGTCGATGCGGTCGGGCACCAACTGCACGGCATCGCCGATCAGATAGCGGTGCTTGCCGCCGGTGACGCGCCACACCAGGGCGCGGTCGCGCGAGTCGAACTCTTCCACGCCGCGCACGGTCTCGATCACTTCCGGGCCGGACAGCGAGAGCCGCCCCTCCTCGGACATCACCACTGCGGTACAGCAGCGGGCCACGATGCCCATGCCGCCAAACGCGCCGTTGCCACTGCCGATCAGCGCGAAAACGGGCACGCCGGCGGCGCGCGTGGCCAACACGGCGCGCATGATCTCGGAGATCGCGATCAGGCCGGCATTGGCTTCATGCAGACGCACGCCGCCACTGTCGAGCAGCAGCAATACCGCCTCCGGACGTACCTCGGCGGCACGTTCCAGCAGGCCGGTAAGCTTGGCACCGTGTACTTCGCCGACGCCGCCGCCTATGAACTGTCCCTGCTGCGCGGCGATCAGGACGGTGCGGCCATCCAGGGTCCCGGCACCGACCACGATGCCGTCGTCGAACGCGCCGGGCTGATCGAGCTGGGCCAGGTGCGGGCTGATGATGCGCCGGCCGGGGCCGACGAATTCGCGGAAGGGGCCGCCATCAAGCAGACCCCGGATGCGTTCCCGCGCGTCGGCTTCGTAAAAGCTGTGACTGCTCACGGCGCGTCTCCTTCCTGCAGCGTTTCCAGTGCCTGCTGCAGGCGGAGGCTGACCACCGCCGGCGTGGCACCGGCATCGTTGATCGACAGCCGCACGTTGCGCAGCGGGTAACGCGCGGCGAAGTCGGCCAGCACGGCCTGCCAGATCGTGTCGAAGCCGGTGGCCGAGGTGATCACCTCAATCTCCATCGCGCCATCCAGCGGCGTGGGTTCGATCAGGACTTCCAGATTGCCCGAGGCGACCACGCCGACCAGCGCGTGGTGATCGCGCTCGGTGAGATCGTGCTGCCCGGGAAAGCGATAACGCAGGGTTTCCATGGCGTGCCCCTTACCAGTTGCGGAAGCGTTTGGGCGGGTTGTACAACCCGCCGGACCAACGCACGAGATCCTTGACCGAGCGCGCGGCGAGCAGGTCGCGGCTGGCATCGCGGGTGCGGATGCCGAGGTCGTCGGGGCGGCGGATGATGCCGCGGTCGCGCAGGTTCTCCACCATCGCGCGGTCGCGGCCCAGGCCGACGGCGGTGTAGCCGGCCACGCCGCGGATCGCCTGTTCGCGCTCCTCCGGGCTGCGGCACAGCAGCAGATTCGCGATGCCTTCTTCGGTCAGCACGTGGGTGACGTCATCGCCGTAGATCATCACCGGCGGCAGCGGCATCTTGGCGCGCTCGGCCAGGTCCCAGGCATCGAGGCGATCCACGAAGGCCGGCGCCATGTGTTCGCGGAAGGTTTCCACCATCTGCACGACCAGCTTGCGTCCGCGCGGCATCTGCCCGGGCAGGGCAGCCTCCTGGCCTGCTTTAAGCCAGGCCGGGCTGGCGTGGCGACGGCCGCGTGCATCCGAGCCCATGTTCGGCGCGCCGCCGAAGCCGGCGATGCGGTCGCGGGTGGCGGTGGAACTGTTGCCCTGCAGATCGATCTGCAGCGTGGAGCCAATGAACATGTCGCACGCATAGAGACCGGCGGTCTGCGAGAACGCGCGGTTGGAGCGCATGCTGCCGTCGCTGCCGGTGAAGAAGACATCGGAGCGCGCCTCGATGTACCGCTCCATGCCCAGCTCGGAGCCGAACGAATGCACGGACTGCACGAAGCCGGACTCGATTGCCGGGATCAGCGCCGGATGCGGATTGAGCGCCCAATGCGTCCCGATCTTGCCTTTGAGACCCAGCGACTCGGCATAGGTAGGCAGCAGCAGCTCGATCGCCGCGGTATCGAAGCCGATGCCGTGGTTGAGGCGCTGCACCCCGTATTCGGCGTAAATGCCCTTGATGGCCATCATCGCCATCAACACCTGGATCTCAGAGATCTGGGCCGGGTCGCGGGTGAACAACGGCTCGATGTAGTTCGGGCGCGGCGCCTCGGTGACGAAGTTGACCCAATCGGCCGGAATATCCACGCGGGGGAGGGTGTCGACGATCTCGTTGACCTGGGCGATCACGATGCCGCCACGGAACGCGGTGGCTTCGACGATCACGGGGGTGTCTTCGGTATTGGGGCCGGTATAGAGATTGCCGTGGCGGTCGGCGGCCTGGGCGGCGATCAGGGCAACCTGCGGGGTGAGATCGATGAAGTAGCGGCCGAACAGCTCGAGGTACGTGTGGATGGCCCCGATCTCGATTCGACCCTCGGCGACCAGATTGGCCAGCCGGCCGCTCTGCGGACCCGAGAAGGAGAAGTCCAGGCGCTGGGCGATGCCGCGCTCGAAGACGTCCAGGTGTGAGGGCAGGGAGAGCACGGATTGGACCATGTGCAGGCCGTGGACCTGCGCGGGATCGAGCTGGGCCAGGCACTCGGCGAGGAAATCGGCCTGCTTCTGGTTGTTGCCTTCCAGGCAGACCCGGTCGCCGGGTTCGAGCACGGTATGCAGGAGCCGGGGCACCTCGGCATGCGGCACCAAGCGCCCAAGCCCGGCATCTGTGGCCCGCTGCAGCCTTGCCTGGCGGCGGTTCGCCAGCGTGTTCCAGTCTCGAGCCATCTGCCGCCTCTTCATAATTACGCTGTAATTACACGCTACCACCGTGGATTCTGGTCGGCAAGAGGGGGGCGTGGAGCGCAATGCTGGGCAGACGTATTCAGGTAGAGTGGCGCGAGAACGGGATGAACGGGGGTTTCAATCCATGTGGCGACAACTTGGGGCTTTGCTTCTGGTGCTGGCATTGGTATTCGGGGCCGCGTACTTCCTGGGCATCTCAGTGGTGGCTCGAAGTAATTTTGCATTCGACACGAGCGACGTGCTGTCCTCGGCTGCCGGCATGTGGTTCGCGCTGTTTGGCGGGCTGATCGCAAGGCAGTACCGGTTCGCGATCATCGTCGGCGTGCTGTACGTCTGTCTCTGGGGAATGGCGACTTACTTCGTCAACGCGGGAACCCAGGCAGGCTTCCTGCCAATCTTCCGCATCAATGCGCCGAACATCGTGGCCTCCGTCCTGAGTGGCATGGCAGGCGCATGCGTTGGCGTGTTTGTTCGACGTGGTCCACGGCGCGCCGAAGCGGAGGTTCATTTGAACCATGACATTTGACGATGCAGTGCCCGCTCCTAAGCATGCTCCGCGATCATGAACCCAAGGAGTGAGGTCTGATGGACCATTTTTCGGATGAGTGGTTTCGGTCCGAATGGAGAAAGCTCCGCTTCTACTATGAGGTCGACCATGCCGCCAAGCAGTGGACAATCACGGGGGAAGGGGGCGGGCTGGAGGCCTTTGTTGCCGCTGTTCGCCTCTATGCTTCCGATCCAGGCAATGACTGGATTTCATGCCACTGCAATCTGGGTCCGTATGACTATCTTGAGATTGGCACATGGACATCACCAGTCATCGATAGCCATTGGATCGCAGGCCCCCTGAGCGATCTGATGAGTCTCGCCGACCATATTCAGGCGTGGCTGGAGGGTGCGCAGGTGGGCGAGTCACTCCTTGCGAGAGAGCTCTTCAGTCCCTCGTCGCCTTATGACCTGAGCTTGCACTTGATCGGCGCTGGTTTTGATCCCTCATCCCTGGATTCTGCGCTCACAGGTTGATGAGAAACCTCAGTTTGCTGCCTTGCCCAAACGCGGCCGCCGCGGCTTCGCCCCCCGCGGCACAACCTTCGGCGTCGCCACCAGCACGCCCCACTGGTGCAGGTGCTCCATGCCCGACAGCGCATCCAGGTACGCCATGAAATGCGTCAGGTAGCCGGGTGAGGTCTCTTTCATCAGCGTCAGGGCGCGATGGACCAGTACACCGGAGTTCAACGGCCCCCCATTGGTGGGCATCTGGGCCAGTGATTGCTTGAGCTGGCTGGCATTGCGAAGGCTGGCCCACGTCGCACGGACCTCGCCCAGCACCGGCAATTCCGGATACGCAGCACTGTGCTGCCCGGTCAATTCCTTGACCAGCGCCTGCAGACCGGTGCGACCCGATGACAGGCCCGGCGCAGATGTCAGCGATGCCGACGCCTCGGCAACCCGCTCAGCGTAACCTGCGACCAACGCGTCCAGCTTCCGTTGCAACAGCGCCCGCACCTCACCTTCATGCCTCTGTGCGCGGGCATGCAACGCCTCGATCACCGCAAAGCGCGTGCGGTCCAGGTCGTCGAGCTTGTCCGCTCGCCAACGCTGGAGAATCTCAGCGGTTGCGACAGGGTTACGGGGCATCCGCGGCCTTGCTCGCCTTGGGTTTCGGGATCGGGGCGATTTCGACGCGGCGGTTCCTGGCGCGGCCATCCTCGTCGGCGTTGGAACTCACAGGCTGCTCCGAGCCAAACGCCGCGGCAAACACCGCATCCGACGGCACGCCCTCGGCGATCAGGGTGCGGGTCACGGTCAACGCACGCTCTGCGGAAAGCTCCCAGTTGTCGGCGAAGCGCCAGTTGCCGTCACGCACCTGCTGGTCGTCGGTGAAGCCGCTGACCATGAGGATTTCCTCGCGCGAGGCCAGGTAGCCCTTCAGCGGCCCGGCCAGGCTCTTGAGGACGTCGACGCCCTCGGGCTGCAGCGTGTCGGAGTTCAGGGCGAACAGCACATTGCCGCGGATGCCGATGCGGCCATCCACCAGCGTCACGCGCCCGGCCGCGAGCGGGCCGGCGAGTGCCTGCTCCAGCGTCTGGCGACGCTGCACTTCGGCCCGGCGCTGCTTGACCTCCTCATCCAGCCGGTTGGTCAGCTCCAACTGCAGCGCGACGACGCCGACCAGGATCAGTACGAACGCACCGAGCAGCACCGACATCAGGTCGCCGAAGGCGGCCCAGATCGGCGCGCCTCCGTCGGCCTCGACTTCGATCTCGTCGCTCATGCCGAGCCGGCTCCGGCCTTGCTGCTGCGGCGGCCGGCCAGCTGCTGCAGCTCATCGATGATCTGCTTCTGCGAGAGCACGCTGAGGTCGATGACCTCGCGCGCCTGGGCCACGTAATAGGCAAGCTGCTCGTCACTGCGGGCCAGCGAGCCGTCCAGCGAGGCGGCGATCTGGGCCAGGCGCTCGTTGAGACCGTCGCTGGCCGTCCCGAAGGACTGCACGGCGCTGCCGAGCGCATCGGCCAGACTCGCGACTTCCACCGCGCTGCCGGTGACCTGCGCGGCTACGCTGCCCAGCTTGCCGGTCTCGGCTTCGATGTGATCGGTGAAGCGCGTGCCGACCCGGTCCAGCAGCTCGGCCGAGGTCGATACCAGTGCATCGACGGCGACGCGCTGTTCGTTGGCGGCGTGGTTGACCGCATCCAGCAGAGTCTCCACGGTCGCCAGCAGGCGGCTGCGTTCTTCCAGGGTGGCGGTGTCGCGGACCAGGCTGTCGGACAGTTTGCTGCGCAGCTCGGCCACGACATCGGCCGCGGCCTTGGGCGCCTCCGAAGCGGCTTGGACCAGGCGCGCGATCTCGCTGATCGTCTCGCTGGCGTGCGCCTGGGCCTGCTGGGTGATGTCGTTGGCGGTGCGGGCGAGGGTGTCGCAGATCTCTTGCTGACGACGGGCCACGCTGTCGCCGGTCTGCTGCCAGCGCTCGCCGAGGCTGGCGCTCATGCCGGTGAAGGCCTCGGTCCACGCGCTCAGACGCTGCTGATCGCGCGTTTCCAGGGCGTCCTGGAGCTGGGCATGGGACTGCTGCATCGCGTCGCCCAGCGAAGCGGCCTGCGCCTGCAGCGTCGCCGCGGCGGCATCCAGGGCCTGTTGATGACGCTCGCTCAGTGCCGTTGCGGCCGCATCCTGGCGCGCCAGCGCGTGCTGCCATGCCTCGGCGATCTGGGCGGTGGTGGCGTCCAGGCGGCTGCCGACCGAGTCGATCAGGCCGGTGGCGCGGGCGTCGTGCGTTTCGGTGAAGCTGGACAGCGCGCTGCGCAGGTCGGCGGTCAGCGCGGCATGGGTCTGCTGCTGCGCGGCCTGGGCATCCTGCCAGCGCGTCGCGGTCGTGTTGAGTTCGGCCGAGACCGCCTCAAGCAAGGCGCTGGAGCGCTCGCCATGCTGTTCGGCGAACTTGGCCAGCGCGTTGCGCAGCTCGGTCGCCATGGCTTCATTCGTCTGCTGCTGTGCGGACTGGGCCGCCTGCCAACCGTCAGCGGTGCTGACCAGCTTCGCGGAGACCGCGTCGAGCAGGCCCAGCGCGCGTTGATCGTGCTGCGCGGCGAATCCGTCCAGCGCGGCGCGCAGGTCGGCGGTCAATGCGGTGTTGGTCTGCTGCTGGCTGTCGAGCGCGGCCTGCCAGGAGGCGGCGGTGGCGACGCGGCTGGCGTCGAAACCTTCGGTCAGACCGGCCAGCTGGCGCTGCACTGCCTCGGTCACCGTCTCGTGCATGGCGGCGTTGGCGCGGGCGATGCCGGCCAGGGTGGTGTCCATCACCGGTTGCAAGGCCGCGCCAACCGCGCGTGCGCTTTCGGCGACGCTGTCCTTGAGTGACTGCTCGATCGCGGCGGTCAGGCGCGCGTATTCTTCGTCGGCCTTGGCATGGAAGTTCTGCTGGTTGGTCAGCAGCCGCTCGCCCGAGGCGCTGCTCTGCTGCTCGATCGCGGCCGTCATGGCCTGCAGCCGATCCACCAGCGCGGGCATGAGCTCGGCCTGCTGCTGCAGCAGCCGGAAGGCTTCATTGCGCTGCCAGGACTGCGAGTGGGTGTGCAGGGTGGTCGCGATCTCCACGTCGAGCCGCTGCACCGCCTCCAGGCGCTCACGCCGGCACAGGGCCGAGAGCAGGCCGAGCATGGCGGAGGTGGCGACACCGGCGATCGATGTGCCGAACGCTACCGCGAGGCCTTCCACCGGCGCGCCCAGCGAACCACGGATGGCCTGCAGGTCGGTCGCGCTCTCCAGTGCCAGGCCGGTGCCGCGCAGGGTGGCCATCATGCCGAGCAGGGTGCCGAGCATGCCCAGCAGCACCAGCAGGCCGACCAGGTACGGCGTCAGCACCGGACCCGGCAGGGCGACCCGTTCGCCTTCCACGCGCAGCCGCACCGCGTTGCGCAGGCTGGGATGCAGCTGGCCGAGCCAGGCGGCGAGCCCTGCGCCTGCCGTACCCGCACTGGCGCTGGCCGACGCAAGCGAGGCGGTCGCCTGCCGGTAGCGATCCAGCTCGAGGCCACCTGCGAGGTAGCAGACAGCGATCAGCAGGGCGACCGCGAAGCCGACCGGATTGGTGCTGGCATACCCTGCCCCGATCCAGCACACCGCCACAAGGCCAAGCAGGAAAACAACGTAGTGAAGACTGGTTCTGAACATGACGTCCCGGTTAGTGGGTGCGAAGCGCTGCAAGCAGGCCTTCGATCGGTTGAAAACGGATATCCAGCTCGGCCAGCAGCAGGCTCTGCATGTCGCGGCGGAACACCTCGCGCCAGGCATCATCGCTGCCGGCATCGCGCAGGCGTTCGAAATGCACCCCGAGCAGCACCGGCACCTTGGCCAGCAGGCTGTGCTCGCGCGCGCTCAGGGTCTGCTCCATCAGCGCATCGACTTCGGCGAGCCTGGCCATCTCGGGCGAGGCGCGGGTCAACATGTCGCGCAGACGGCCACGCAGACGGCTGGTGGCACCGAGCATCGAGCGCTGCAGGGTGATGTAGCGCTCGCGGAACACGGTGTAATCGCTGGACGCTTCGACACCGCCGGCGTCGACCACCCGGCGAGGCGGCCTGGCAGGCTCAGGTTCCTGAACAATGCTGGCCTCCAGCGTCGCGCGGATCCGCTGGACCTCGGCGTCCTCGTCGGCGTCGAAATCCGGGCCTTCCACCGCCGGCGGGAGCCGGCCATCGAGTGCCTTGGACAACGTAACCGCCCGCGTCCAGTCCACCCACTCGCTGAGCCGGTCGGACAGGGCAGGGCCCGTCGAGGACAGGTTGCTTTCGGCGAGGCGGGCCAGCAGCCGGATGAAGGCCGGGCCCAGGACAGGCGTCCGTTGCGCGGTTTTGGCCATTGTTCCGGTTAAAACGATGAATTTTACACCGTAATGACCGCCTGTCGCCGGGGAACCGGGTTCAGTCTCGGCCATGCGCCCCCTGGCCGGGGCGCATGGCGAACCGGATGAGTCGATAGGATTCCAGCCCGGCTGCATAGCGTCTGCGGCGAGGCAACGATTATTCTGTGACCCGATCTCACAGGGGAGTGCAGAAGATGGGGTGGACCGGGAAGATCGCGCCGATGGCGCTGTGGTTGGCCGCCAACGGGACCGTCATGGCGGCCACGCCCGCACCTTCAGCCACGGAGGGCGTGCGGAACGTCCCCGGATTTGCCTTACCGCTCTCGCCCTATCTAAGCCTTGAAGCACAGGCGGCGATGCGCAGCGCCGTGGTCAACGGCGATCCCGTCGCAAAGATGGACAACGCCACCGTGCTCAAAGAATTAGCGGCGATCCGCCAGGGCGCGGACGCATGGGCCTACGGAGAAATCCAGGCGCTGCGCGAGCGCTATCCGGTGGAGCTGCACCACGAGCGCTGGAACGGCGTGCCGGTGGTGCGGGTCGAGCCACGCAGTGCACCCGCCGACCCGGCGCAGCGGCGCCTGCTGATCGAGCTGCATGGCGGCGCCTTCGTGTTCGGGCGTGCCGACAGTCTCGGCCTGCTCGAGGCGATCCCGGTGGCGGCGATGACCGGTGCCACGGTGGTGGCGGTGGAATATCGGCAGGGGCCCGAGCACCAGTTCCCGGCCGCCAGCGAAGATGTCGCGGCGGTATATCGTGCCGCGCTGGAGAAAATGCCCGCGCAGCACATCGGCCTGTTCGGCTGCTCGGCCGGTGGCGTGCTGACCGGCGAATCGCTGGCGTGGTTCGACAAGGAAAAGCTGCCGATGCCGGCTGCGGCCGGGTTGTTCTGCGCCGGCGGCGATGCCCGTTACGGCGGCGACTCGCGCTATGTCGCCGCGGCGGTCACCGATGCCCTGCTGCCGCATGCCGATGGCACGCTGCCGATCATGGAAGACCTGTACTACGGCAAGGTCGATTTCCGGGATCCGCTGGTGTCGCCGGTGTTTTCCGATGCGGTGTTGGCCCGGTTTCCGCCCACGCTGTTCATCACCGCCACCCGCGCGGCGGAAATGAGCAACGTCGCCTACACCCATTCCCGGCTGGTGGACCTTGGCCGCGCGTCGGACCTGCACGTCTGGGACGGCCTGGGCCACGCCTTCCACCTGGACGCGCGCTTGCCGGAAAGCCAGCAGGCCTACCGGGTGATGGCGCGTTTCTTCGCCAGGCACCTGCAGATGCCGCTGCCGGCATCCCCGGGGGAGTAGGGCGCACAGGGCCTGCATACGCTGTGCATACATCCGTATGCACGGTGCTTACATGCCGTTGCCTACGGTGGAACCCGAGTGCACCCGCGCTCGGTTTTCCCCATAAGGAGTAGATGATGAGTCAGCAGATTCCCGAAGGTACCCTGGTCGTTGTAGCCGATGGCGGCTCGGCCCGCGTGTTCACCAACGTCGGCACCGCGCACAAGCTGCAACTCAAGCAGGAGGGGGAACTGCAGCTGCAGGCCGTCAGCGATACCGGCGCGTCCGGGCAGGGGCCGTCCGGCTCGGTGCCGCAGGATATGAGCATCTCCCAGCTCAACGAGGCGACCTTCGCCAAGCAGGTGGCCGCGCAGTTGAACGAAGATGCGCTGAAGAACCGCTACGCACACCTGATCCTGATCGCCGATCCGCAGACCCTGGGCCGTATCCGTCCGCTGCTGCACAAGGAAACCCAAGAGCGCCTGATCAAGGATCTGGCCAAGGACTACACCAACGCGCCGCTGGAGGATATCCAGCGCGCTCTTTCCTCCTGAGGGAAGCGCCCATGGCCTTCGTTCGTGAGTACAGCCCTGCCGAGATCACCCGCAGCGAGCTCGATGCAGGCAGCGGCTGGGTGCTGCTGGAATTCGGCACGGGCTGGTGTGGCCACTGCAGCGCCGCGCAACCGCTGCTGCAGAAGTTCCTCGGTGGCTATGACACCACGCATCTGAAGGTGGAAGACGGGAAGGGGCGGCCACTCGGCCGCTCCTTCGCGGTGAAGCTGTGGCCGACCGTGATCCTGCTACGGGACGGCCAGGAAATCGCGCGGGCCGTACGGCCGCAGGAGAGGGAAGATCTTGCACCCTTGATCGATGCGCTGGAGCGCGATCCGTAAGTCATTGCATGCATTGAAACAGCTTGAAACACGCTGTTCCATGCCGTCCGCAGGCAGGGTGGGAGGATCGATAGCGCCGTTTGTAGTAACATGGCCCGCTTGATCACCCCCGGGCCATTGCCCGCTTCCTGGTCATCCATCCCGCAGCGTCGCTGAGTCCACGCGGCCGTCCGGGATCGTCTGTTGCAACCCCTCGTCGCGCATCGCGCTGTGTCATCAGAGGCGGTATTTCCTGTGCCGTGCGCGGGACCTCGGGCGCCGCGATGGCCTGCTTCCAGGAGAAAGCAGATGCAGGACCTGCATGCCGCACATGCCCATTTCGGCTGGTTCAAACGCCGCCGCCAGATGCACGTCGACGAAGTCACCGTCGTTGACCGTCCGATGTTGAAGAAGGCCGTCGGCGCCGCCGCGCTCGGCAACGCGATGGAATGGTTCGATTTCGGTGTCTACGGTTACCTCGCCGTGACCCTCGGCCAGGTGTTCTTCCCCGACAGCAGCCCGACCGCGCAGCTGATCGCGACCTTCGCGACCTTCACCGTCGCCTTCCTGGTGCGCCCGCTGGGCGGCCTGGTATTCGGGCCGCTGGGCGACAAGTACGGCCGCCAGAAAGTGCTTGCCTTCACCATGATCCTGATGGCCGCCGGCACCTTCAGCATCGGCCTGATCCCCTCCTATGACCGCATCGGAATATGGGCGCCGGCACTGCTGCTGCTCGCCCGCATCGTGCAGGGCTTCTCCACCGGTGGCGAGTACGGCGGCGCGGCCACCTTCATTGCCGAGTATTCGACCGACCGCAATCGCGGCCTGATGGGCAGCTGGCTGGAGTTCGGCACGCTGGGCGGCTACATCGCCGGTGCCGGCACCGTCACCGCGCTGCACATGGCCCTGAGCGGCACCCAGATGCTGGACTGGGGCTGGCGCATTCCGTTCCTGGTGGCCGGCCCGCTGGGCCTGCTCGGCCTGTACATGCGCATGAAGCTGGAAGAAACCCCGGCCTTCCGCGCCTATGCCGAAGAAGCCGAAAAGCGCGACCACGAACGTCCCGGCCTGGGCGCATTGTTCCGCGTGCATTGGGCGCAGCTGCTGATCTGCGTCGGCCTGGTGCTCGTGTTCAACGTCACCGATTACATGCTGCTCACCTACATGCCAAGCTATCTCAGCGTCACGATGGGTTATGCCGAGAGCAAGGGCCTGCTGTTGATCATCATCGTGATGCTGGTGATGATGCCGCTCAATGTGCTGGGCGGGTTGTTCAGCGATCGCCTGGGCCGCCGCCCGATGATCATCGGTGCCTGCATCGCGCTGTTCCTGCTGGCGATCCCGTGCCTGAAGCTGGTTGGCAGTGGCAATGACTGGCTGATCTTCCTCGGGCTGATGCTGCTCGGCGTGGCGCTGGTGTGTTTCACCAGTTCGATGCCGTCCACGCTGCCGGCGCTGTTCTATACGCCGGTGCGCTACAGCGCGCTGTCGATCGCCTTCAATGTCTCGGTGTCGCTGTTCGGTGGCACCACGCCGTTGGTGACCGCCTGGCTGGTGGAGCGCACCGGCGATCCGCTGGTGCCGGCGTACTACCTGATGGGCGCGGCGGTGATCGGCGTGATCACCATGCTGTTCGTGCGTGAGACGGCCGGGATGCCGCTGCGTGGTTCGCCGCCGGCGGTGGCCAGCGAAGCCGAAGCCCGTGCGCTGATGCGGAGCGACGAGCCGGTCACGGTGGATGCGACCCAGCCGACGCTGCCGGTGGCCGCCGTGCCGGAGGACGCGCGTCCGGCGTGACGCCGGTCTGCGTCCGTCATCGACGGAACGGCAATGGCGCCGGCCGATCGGCCCGGCGCCGGCGACACCCGCACCGCAACATGTCAGCCCGATCGGCCAGTGCTAGGATCAACCTCACCTGAATCGATCTAAATTCAACGCCATGACAAAAACGGGGACGGTGCGGTGGTTGGGGCTCGCGGTAGGGGCGATGTTGGTGGCCGGCACGGCCACGGCGGCACCGTCGAAGCTCGGCGAACGTGCCTATGCGGCGGTCGATCCGTTCATCGGCACGGCCGGGGAGGGGCACACCTATCCCGGCGCGACCGTCCCGTTCGGGATGGTGCAGCTCAGCCCGGACACCCGCATCCAGCCGCGCGAGAAGGCGTATGGCTGGGCGGCGGGCTACCGGCATGACGACACCAGCATCGTCGGCTTCTCGCACACGCACTTCTCCGGCAGCGGCCATTCCGATCTGGGCGATGTGCTGCTGATGCCGGTGCGTACCGATGCCAGCCTGGAGCGGGGCGATCCGGACAAACCCGGCAGCGGCTATACCTCGCGCTTCCGCCACGACGACGAGCGCGCCGAACCAGGCTACTACGCCGTCACCCTGGATGATCCGAAGGTGCGCGCCGAGCTGACCACCAGCACCCGCGTCGGCGTGCATCGCTATACCTATCCGACCAACCAGCCCGCACGCGTGCTGCTGGACCTGCGCACCAGCCTCTACGACTACCCGGGCAAGATCATGTGGTCGCGCCTGCGCGCCCGCGAGGACGGCACCATCACCGGCTTCCGCGAGACCCGCGGCTGGGCACCGGGCCGGCAGCTGTATTTCGCGATGCGCTTCTCGCGGCCGCTGACCGGTCACGCATTCCACAACACCGAGACCGACATCGCCTACAAGGGCTTCCCGCCGCCGGGTCACCAGAGCCCGGCCCAGCGTGCGCAGATTGAAGGGCGCCAGCTGGTCGGCACCTTCGATTTCGGCACGCTGGACACGCCGCTGGTGGTGACGGTGGCGATTTCGTCGGTCAGCGAGGCCGGTGCGATCGCCAACCTGGAGAGTGAAGTGCCGGGCTTCGATTTCGACCGTGTCCGTGCCGAGGCAAAGACGCAGTGGACGCAGGCACTGTCGGTGCTGGATATCGACGGCCCCGAGCACGACCGTCGCAGCGCCTACACCGCGCTGTACCACAGCCTGCTCGGGCCGACCGTGTTCATGGACAGCGATGGCCAGTACCGCGGCTCGGACAATGCCGTGCACCGCGCCGAGGGCTATACCAACTACTCGACGTTCTCGCTGTGGGACACCTACCGCGCCCTGCATCCGCTGCTGACCCTGGTGCAGCCGGAGAAGCGCAACAGCGATTTCATCAATTCGCTGCTCGCGCACCAGCACAACAGCGCCTACGGGATGCTGCCGGTATGGGCGTTCCACGGCCAGGAAACCTGGTGCATGATCGGCTACCACGCCGTGCCGGTGATCGCCGATGCCTACCTCAAGGGCATCCGCGGGTTCGATGAGAACAAGGCGTTGGCGGCGATGGTGGCCACCGCGAATTACGGCCCGTACGACGGCATCGCGCAGTACCGCGAGCTGGGCTGGGTGCCGATCGATGAAGAAGGCGAGGCCGCCAGCAAGACGCTGGAATATGCCTTCGACGACTGGACCATCGCGCGCATGGCCAAGGCGATGGGCAACACCCAGGTCGCCGGTGAGTTCGAGAAGCGCGCCACGAACTGGCGCAATGCCTATGACAAGGACACCGGTTTCATGCGGGCGCGCAAGCGCGATGGCAGCTTCCGCACGCCGTTCGATCCGAGCGCCAGCGGCTACGGCACGGATTACACCGAAGGCAACGCCTGGCAGTACTCCTGGTATGTGCCGCACGACGTGGCCGGCCTGGCCGCCGCGCACGGGGGCAGCGACGCTCTGCTGGCCCGTCTGGACCAGGTGTTCGAGGCCAAGGTCGACCCCGCGATCTTCGAGCACATGGAAGACATCACCGGCCTAATCGGCTGGTACGCGCACGGCAACGAGCCCAGCCACCACGTGGCCTACCTGTATGCCCATGCCGGCCAGCCGTGGCGCACCCAGGCCCGCCTGAAACAGATCATGGACACCCAGTACGCCGACCGCCCCGACGGCCTGGCCGGCAATGACGACCTGGGCCAGATGTCGGCGTGGTACGTGTTCACCGCGCTGGGCTTCTACCCGGTGGCACCGGGCAGTGGCGAATACATCATCGGCCGCCCGTTCCTGCCCAAGGCGGCGCTGCACCTGCCGAACGGCAAGACCTTCACCATCGTCACCGACGGGCTGGGCAAGGGCCACGACTACGTCGGCTCGGTGACGCTCAATGGCCAGCCGCTGCAGCGCACCTTCCTGCGCCACGAGGAAATCCTGGCCGGTGGCGAGCTGCGCTTCACCCTCCAGGCCGAGCCAAACAAGGCCTGGCCGGGGCAGGGCGCGGAGCAGCCGTACTCGATGTCCCGCTGACCGGCTGCCGGGGCGCCCTTCTGGCCAAAATGGGATTTATGTCCAATTTGGCCAGAAGGGGTATAGTAGGGCCATCCCGTCCTGGAGCGTGCCATGACCCTGCCACTGGATCTGCCCGGCCTTGAAAAGGCTACGGCGTCGTCGGTGAAAACCCGCGGCTGGCCCAGCCTGATGCGGACCGTCCGCGAGAAACAGGCCCTGGTGATCACCAACCACAATCACCCCGAAGCGGTGATCGTGGACATCAAGACCTACCAGGAGCTGCTGGCCAAGGCCGCCGGTGGCGATGCCGATGAGCGGCTGGGCGAGCTGGAACGCCTGCGCGCCGCGTTCGATACCACGCTGGCGAACCTGGGCCGCGATGGCGGGCTGGGCAAGGTGCTGGGTCAGCCGATCCGCCGTGGCCGCAAGGTCGCCCTCGGCAGCCCCCTCTGACCGATGGGGCGCATTCTGGTACTGGCTGGCGTCAATGGCGCCGGCAAGAGTTCGCTGCTGGGCATGTGGCTGGAAGAAGAAGGCCTGACCTGGTTCAACCCGGATACGTTCACCCGCCGCCTGGTGGAGACGGGGTGGTCGCTGGGCGAGGCCAACGCTGCGGCCTGGAATGAAGGCGCGCGCCGGCTGCGGCAGGCGATCGACGAGGGCACCGACTTCGCGTTCGAAACCACGCTGGGCGGCAACACCATCCCGCGCCTGCTGCGTGAGGCGTGCGAACAGCACGACGTGGCGATCTGGTTCTGCGGCCTGCAGAGCGTGGAGCTGCACATGGAACGCGTCGCCGCGCGGGTCAGTCGCGGTGGGCACGATATTCCCGCCGACAAGATCCGCGCCCGCTACGACTCCTCCCGCGAGAACCTGCTGGCCCTGTTGCCGCATCTGGCGGAACTGCACGTCTACGACAACAGCGCCCCGGCCGACGCCGATGGCGCCGAACCGCTGCCGGTGCTGCAGCTGGATCGCAACGGGCTGCACTATCCGGCCTCGGCGATCGAGCTGCTGCAGACCCCGGACTGGGCGAAGCCCATCGTGATGCGGGCCATGGAGCTGCATACCCCTGCGTAAGTGTTACTGCAGGGGCCTGAGCAGCAACAGCACGCTCAGCGTAAGCATAAAGACCGCGATGCCCGCGTCCAGCCAGCGCCACCCCCTGGCATGCGCGAACCACGGTTGCAGCCAGCGCGCCCCGACGCCGAGCAGGGTGAACCACGACACGCTGGCCAGGCACGCGCCTGCCGCGAACAACCACCGGGCATCGCCCGGGTAGCGGGTCGAGAGGCTGCCGAGCAGCACCATCGTGTCCAGGTACACGTGCGGATTGAGGAAGGTGAATGCCAGGCAGACCAGCAGCGTGCGCTGCCATCCCGCCTGCATGTCAGCCGCTGCATCAAGCCCGCCACCGCCGGACCAGGCCCGGCGCGCTGCCATCAGGCCGTATACCGCGAGAAAGGCCGCCCCACCGAAGCGCAGGACCTCGAGCAGCAATGGGAAACGCGCCACGGCTGCGCCGATGCCGGCCACCCCCAGCAGGATCAGCACGATGTCGCCGGCCGCACAGACCGCGACGACCAGCGCGACGTGCTGCTGTTTCAGGCCCTGGCGGAGCACGAAGGCGTTCTGGGCGCCGATGGCGATGATGAGACCGGCACCGGTGAAAAAGCCGGCGAGGGCGGCAGCTGGCTGCATGGGGAAATCCACGGAAGGGGCGTGCAGGGTGGCCGCAGGAGGGGGATAAGCCCAGCTACATTTCCTGTGGCACGATAAGCATTCCTGATGCCGAGACCGCCATGAGCCTGCTCCATCCCCAACTCGCCGCGTTCTCGGCCGTCCTGGAGGAGGGCAGCTTCGAGGCCGCCGCGCGGCGGCTCAACCTCACCCAGTCCGCGATCTCCCAGCGGATCAAGGCGCTGGAGGACCGTCTCGGCCAGGTACTGATCGTGCGCCAGGCACCGTGCCGCCCCACACCCGCCGGGGAACAGCTGCTGCGCCGCGTGCGTCCGATGCAGACGCTGGAAGAAGAGGTGCTCGCCGACTTCCTGCCGGATGCGGAGGTGCAGCATCGCAACGTCTGCCTGGCGGTCAACGACGACTCGCTGGAAACGTGGTTTCTACCCGCGTTGGCCGCGTTGCATGCTGCACATGGCTACACCTTCGACCTGCGCGTGGACGATCAGGACCACACGCTGGATCTGCTCCGGGACGGCTCGGCACTGGGCGCGGTGACGGCGGATGCCAAGGCCCTGCAGGGGTGCAATGTCCACCCGCTGGGCACGATGCGCTATCTGGCGATCGCGGCGCCGGCATTCAAAGCGACGTATTTCGGTGCAGGCGTGAGCGCGGCCTCCCTGACCTCCGCCCCGATGATCGTCTTCAACCGCAAGGACCGGCTGCAGGCGCGGTATCTCCGCACCGTCACGCGCGCGACGCTGTCCCCGCCGGTGCACTACCTGCCTACGTCGACGGGCTTTGTCGAGGCTGCGGCACTTGGGCTGGGCTGGTGCCTGGTGCCCGAATCACTCGCCTCCACTGCGCTGCAGAGAAACGCGGTGGTCGAGCTTGATCCAGCGCGCTGGATCGACGTGCCACTGTACTGGCAGCACGCGGCGATCCGCTCGACCACGCTACAGCGCATCACGGCTGCGATGCGAGACGCGGCAAGCAAAGTACTTCGCGATCCGTAATGCGGCCGACCTGTCTCAGCCCACCGGCTCGTGGATCGGGCAGCCATTGAAACGCGAGCGGAACTGACGCGAGGCAGCCATCACCACGCGGCGCGCCCGGTTCAGGCCACCGAGCGGACGATGCTCGGCCAGCGCGTGCCACGGCGCGAACGCGAGCGCATCCTCGACGCCAGGCGAGCTGTCAGGCTGCCAGGCCTCCTGCTGTGCCACGCTCAGGCGTGCGACCGGCAGGAACGGGCTGTCCGCCTCGGGCCAGACAACCGACGCATCTTCGATCGGCATGCGCTCCACATCGCGGCACAGCTGCACGCGTAGCTCCCATTCGACTGGATTGGGCAGGTCGGTGAAGAAGGCCACCACCGCGTCGCGCTGCGCGTCTTCGTCCGAACCGATTCTGTCGCCGGTCAGTGCGAGCAGGGCAGGTGAGACCGGCGCCAACGAAAACTTGGCCATGTACGGACCGTAGAGAAACGGCACCTGGCTGAAGAAGGTCTCCCCCAGCGGATGGTGCTGCGGCTCGCCGCCCATGCCCTTGAGCAGGGCGCTCTGGCCACCGACTGCCTCGAGTGCCGCTTCCGCACCCCGCAGCGTGGCCGAGATCATCCGCTTGGTGCGCGGCATCCGCTCGGTGGTCGCGGCAAGCAGCTTGGCCGAACGCAGGAAGCCGGCCACCCCGGGCGTATTGAACGCGGGGCCGTTGACCATGAGGAAGTCCTGCGTGTGCTGCTCCTCGGCGCCCTCCGCACGCGCGCCCTCCACGCCGATCACTTTGAGCGCCATCGCGCGCGGGGTGGAGACCGAATCGGGGAGCTGCTCGGCCGGCGGCGAGGACAGCCGCACCCGCGCGTCGTAGCTGCCGGGCCGCGCAAACAGGCCGTGGCGCAGCTCCGCAGGCAGTTCATCCAGCACGCGCAGCCGGCCCCGTAGCAGGCCTTGACCCTTGGCGTGCACCGCGCGGTGCGCGTGGCCTTCCTGTTCGGCCACCGTCAGTGCCATGCGTGCGAACACTTCGGTCAGCTCACGGATGTGGGTGGCCTCGTCCGCATCGGCGTGCTCAAGCGAGGCGTGATAAAGGACGGGTGGGCGCAGCGTCATGGAGGCTCCTGTGTGATCAAGGTGGACATCGAAGAGGGGAACGTGCTGCGCGGGGAGACAGGCTCCCCGCGCAACGGGACACTTGCTGGATTCAGGCCGCAGCGGCCTTGGCATTGCCACCACCGGACAAGGCCAGCAGGGTCAGCTTCTCGTCCGTGTCTTTCTCTTCCTTGAGCGTTTCCAGTAGCAGCGGTACGGCCGCCTTATAGCCCAGCTGTTTGGCCAGCGCGGCGATGGTGCCGTAGGAGGCGATTTCGTAATGCTCCACCTTCTGCGCGCCACCGATCAGCGCTGCGTCGCGCACCGGGCCTTCCTCGATGCTGTCGATCGCGTCCTTGCCTTCTTCGACCAACCCTTCCATCGCGGCGCACTTGATGCGCTTGAGCCGGATGCCCAGCAGTTCCACCACCTGGTCGATGCGCTCGATCTGGCCCTGGGTTTCCTCCAGATGCGTGGTGAACGCGGCGGCCAGGTCGGGATTGGAGGCGGCGCGCGCCAGCCTGGGCAACGCCTTGGTCAGCTGCTTTTCTGCGCTGTAGATATCCGAGAGCTCGTGGATGAACAGGTCTTCTGCGGTCTTGATCGCCATGGGAGGTACTGCCGGTGGGTGTCGAGTCACCGACGCTAGGCGCGTGGGTGTTAGGCCGGTGCGCTTTGTTGTGAAGGGGGCCTGCACGCGCGCTCAGGGCGCGTCCGGCCATGCCTTGAGCAGGGGCAGCGGATCGTAAGCGCCGTCGGCACCGTAGATGCCCCAGTGCAGATGCGGTGGCGTGCCCTTCGCGTTGCCGGTATCGCCGACGTAGCCCAGCACGGCGCCTTGTTCGATGACATCGCCGCGCGCCAGGCCCTCGCGCCAGTCGTCCAGGTGTGCGTAGTAATAGCGCTCGCGCGCCGGGCCCATCACCCACACCTGGCGCCCACCCAGGCCACTCTCACGGATATCCGCGACGATGCCGGGTGTCGCGCTGCGCACTTCGGTGCCACGTTTGGCGAAGATGTCCACACCGGCATGCGTACGATCGCGTCCGCGCGGTGCGCCGAAGGTATCGGCCACCTGGCGTGCCGAAACACCGGCCACGGGCACGGGCAGGGCGGTTGGGGCTGGCATCTGCGACAGGCGCCAGAGCGCGCGGGGCGATTCCGCGATCGGGCTGTTCCAGAGCACGCCGGCCACCACGATGCACACGACGAGGACGAGCAAGCGGAGCAGCCAGCGCCGCAGTCGGCGTGCAGGCGAAGAGCGCACGGGCGGCGTCGCGGGACTCACGAGACGGGCTCCCGCGACTTTTTCGCAGCCATGCGTCCCGACACATGCAGATGCTCCGGCACATGCCAGCGCCACGGAAACTCGATCGCCTTGCTGATGCCGATCCGAGGCCCGACCACCGGCGCCTCTGGCGGCGCCATTCCATCGGACACAATGCGGATGCCACGGTCATTGCGCACCAGATCCGCACCATCCAGCGCCTTGGTGATGCCCATCGCCTGCGACAACCGCCCCGGGCCACTGGCCAGATCGCGATCGCGCTGGATGGCCGGACGCGCTTCGCGGATCAGCTCCAGCCCCGCCACCGGCTCGAGTGCCCGCAGCAGCACGCCCCAGCCCTGGCCGACCTCACCGCAGACCGCATTCGACCCCCAGTGCATGCCGTAGCTGAAATAGACGTAGAGGTGTCCGGCCTCACCGAACATCGTGGCGGTGCGCGCGGTCATCCCGCGGTACGAATGCGCCGCAGGATCCTGGTCACCGGCGTACGCCTCCACCTCGACGATGCGCCCGGCCCGACCGTCATCGCGCACCAGCAGCTTGTTCAGCAGCTCGGGCGCCACGTCGGTGGGGTGCCGCTGGTAGAAGCGTCGCGGCAGAACGGTCCACTTCTTCATGCCAATCCGCGCAATGGATACACCTTTGCCAGTCCGAAACGATTCCTTACTGTGACGCGCCGCGGGTCAATACGCGATCAACGCGCCATCATCGTCACGCGATGCTCGCCCGGCATTCGCAGCAGGTTGATCGTCGCGGGGCAATCCTCGGCTTCGTATCCGCCGCCACGAAGCACGCGCCATGCCCGCCAGAAAACGCCTGAAGATCGCGACCTTCAACGTCAATGGCGTGCTGACCCGGCTGCCGCATCTGCTCGCGTGGCTGGAGCGCGAACAACCGGATATCGTCGCCCTGCAGGAACTCAAGGCCACCCAGGAGGCATTCCCGGAGGCCGCCATCCGCGATGCAGGCTACGGATGTATCTGGCAGGGCCAGCGCGCCTGGAACGGGGTTGCGCTGCTGGCGCGCGGCCAGGACCCGATCGAAAGCCGGCGTGGCCTGCCCGGCGATCCAAAGGACGACCAGAGCCGCTATCTGGAAGCCGCCGCGCACGGCGTGATCGTGGGCGGCCTGTACCTGCCCAATGGCAATCCGCAGCCCGGTCCGAAGTTCGACTACAAGCTGAAGTGGATGCAGCGCCTGCACAAGCACGCCAAGAGCCTGGTCGCGCTGCCGCATCCCGCCGCACTGATCGGCGATTTCAACGTCGTGCCCACCGATGCGGACATCTACGATCCCAAGTCGTGGCGCAAGGATGCGCTGCTGCAGCCCGAGGTGCGCGAGGCGTACCAGGCGCTGCTCGGGCAGGGCTGGACCGACAGCCTGCGCGCGGTCCACGGTGACGCAGAGATCTTCACTTTCTGGGACTACTTCCGCGAGCACTTCACCCGCGACCGCGGCCTGCGGATCGACCACCTGCTGCTCAATCCCGTACTCGCGCCCAACCTGAAAGACGCGGGCGTGGACAGCTGGGTGCGCGCCCTTGAAAAGCCCAGCGACCACGCGCCCACCTGGATCGAGGTGCTGGCGCCCACAAAACCCCGATAGCGGCCCGGCGCCCATACCGAAAACGCGCCTGAGACGGTACAGTCGTCTGGCAGGCTGTTTTGAAGGGTATTGCCATGCCATATCGAAGAAGGGACATCGCCCCGGGCGTCGGCGAGGGCAAGCGACTGCCGGCCGGCCCGGAGACACCGGTGTTCTGCCGTGCGCGCGAGTATCCGGCCGGCACGATCATCGCGCTGCATCACCACCCGGACCGCCACCAACTGGTCTACGCCGAATCCGGCGTGCTGGTGGTGCAGGCCGGGGCGGGGCGCTGGGTGGTGCCCAGCACGCGCGCGATCTGGATTCCGGCCGGCATGGGACACAAGGTCAGCTGCATCGGCGCGGTCGGCATGCGCAGCCTGTACATCCTGCCGCAGGCGATTGCCCAGCCGCCGGCCGGCGCATCGACGGTCTCGGTGACGCCGTTGCTGGCCGCACTGATCCACGCCGCGATGGACGTACCGTCTCCGTATCAGGCCGAGTCACGCGACGGGCGGCTGATGCAGTTGATCCTGGATGAGCTGCGGATGCTGCCGGTGCTGCCGCTGCACCTGCCGCAGCCGACCGACCCGCGCCTGCGGGTGATCGGACAGCAACTGGAATCCACCCCGGAGGATCCGTCCACGCTGCAGGACTGGGCCACCCGGCTGGGCGTGGACGTGAAAACCATCCAGCGCCTGTGCGCGCGCGAACTGGGCATGACCTTCGGGCAATGGCGCCAACAGGCGCGCCTGCTGCGTGCGCTGGAGCAGTTGGCGCACGGTGACAAGGTGATCGACGTGGCGCTCTCGCTGGGCTATGCCAGTCCGAGCGCGTTTACTGCGATGTTCAAGAAGCGCTTCGGGCAGCTGCCGAGTCAGTTTTTTCACTGAAGGCGGCCTCAGGAATCCTCTCCAGGAACAGCTGGAGACCTTGCTGGAAGGCGGCGGGCTCCATCGCCTCGGACCGCTTTGGAATCCAGTGGGCCTTGCCGCGGCGATGCAGCGCGGCGCAGGCGATGCGATGGAAGTGCTCGGTTTCGGCCGCGTGCACGATCCCGGTCCAGGCCAACGTCACCGGGTGCTGGGGGTCGCGGCCCAGGCGGAAGCCGTGGTCATCGAAGCGGAGCACGTAGTTGCCTTCCTGCGACGCCAGACGTGTGCGCAAGGTGATCTCGGCC
This sequence comes from Stenotrophomonas sp. TWI1183, assembly GCF_039673115.1. Taxonomy (NCBI): domain Bacteria; kingdom Pseudomonadati; phylum Pseudomonadota; class Gammaproteobacteria; order Lysobacterales; family Lysobacteraceae; genus Stenotrophomonas; species Stenotrophomonas sp. TWI1183. The sequence goes on along the minus strand of NZ_JBDJKZ010000001.1, from coordinate 34,997 downwards.
AAGCGCAGGCTGAGCGCACCCAGACGGCCGGCGCGCGTGCCTGCACGCATCTCGATGCGCCGGTGGAGGGGCGCGAGGAGGCGATCGGCAAGACGCCACAGCGGCAGCGCGAGCAGTGCAAGCACGATCGCGGTGACCATCGTGGTGGGTGTCGCATCGCGTTGCAGCAGCAGATGCGCGCTGGCCACAGGAAACGGCAGCAACAGCAGAAGCTTGAGTGCACCGGGCTGCCCGCGCGCGACAGCATCCAGCAACGCCGCGTCCTTTCGGGCCTCATGCGCCAAGGCCTCGGCCACGCGCAGCCGGGTCATCGCCGGGGTGAGGGTGTAGTGCAGTTCGACAGGGGTCACGGCATTCTGGTCTTCGGCAGGAACGCGGTCGCCAGCCCGAGCAGCGGCAGGTAAGAGGTGAAGTGGTAGACCCACACCAGGCCGTGCACGTCGGCCAGATTGCCCAGTCCGGCCGCGCCGATACCGCCGATGCCGAACATCAGGCCGAACATCAGCCCCGAGACCATGCCCACGCGCCCCGGCACCGCTTCCTGCGCATACACCACCAGCGCAGCGAACGCCGAGGACATCACCAGCCCGATCACCACCGCCAGCACCGCCGTGCCCATCAGGTTGGCATAGGGCAGGGCGATCGCGAACGGGGCGACGCCCAGGAAGGAAATCCAGATCACCGCTTTCCGCCCGATCCGGTCCCCGACCGGGCCCCCGATGAAGGTGCCCAGCGCGACCGAGGCCAGGAAGATGAAGAGGTAGATCTGGCTCTGCTGCACGCTCAGGCCGAAGCGCTCGATCAGGTAGAAGGTGAAGTAGTTGGTGAACGAGGCGATGTAGACGAACTTCGCGAACATCAGCACCGCGATGACCGCGATCGCTTGGATCACCTTGCCCCGGCTCAACCCGATGCCGTGGCTTTTGGCCAAGCCCTTCATCTTGGCCTGGCCGTGCTGGATGGTCCAACCCGTCAGGCGGAACAGCACGGTGATGGCCAGTGCCGCGGCGAGCATGAACCAGGCGATCGCCCGCTGCCCGTGCGGAATCACGATCGCCGCCGCCAGCAGCGGGCCGATCGCCGAGCCGGTGTTGCCGCCGACCTGGAAGGTGGACTGCGCGGTACCGAAGCGACCGCCCGAGGCCATCCGCGCCACGCGCGAGGCCTCCGGATGGAAGGTGGCCGACCCGATGCCGACCACGGCCGCGGCGACAAGGAGCATTTCGTAACGGGTCGCCGTCGCCATCAGGGCGATGCCGACGAAGGTCGCGATCATGCCGGACGGCAGCAGATAGGGCAGCGGCCGTTTGTCGGTGTACATGCCCACCCAGGGCTGCAGCAGCGAGGCGGTGACCTGGTAGACCAGCGCGATGATGCCGATCTGCCCGAAGGTCAGCGAGAACTGGGCCTTGAACATCGGATAGACCGCCGGCAACACTGCCTGGATCATGTCGTTGAGCAGGTGCGCGAAGGCAGCGGCGCCGACGATGCGGATCGCGAAGCCCTGGTTCGGCGCGGGGGCTGTCGGCTCGGTGGGGACGAGGGGTGGGGCAGTGGTTTCAGGGGTCATGGGGGCACGATCTGGAACGGAGGATACCCACGGTGTTGGGCCGGGCAGCTGGCACCGTGGCGCGAAAACAGGACGCCAAGCGTAGGACGGGCGTAGTATCCCGTCTCTCGCGATATGGGCGGATGTCGTCGCGTTTAGGACATGACCTTGGGTCGCGGCAACGCCCCCGCTCCCATGCATAATCGAGGCTGGTGCCGGAGGTGGCTCGCTCGTTCGCAGGAGGCAGGAAAGGATGTTGCCGATCAGAATGCTCACCGTGGCGCTGCTGCTCTTCAGCGGCACCACCTGGGCGAAAGTGCCTGCCGAGCCCGTGCAGGCCGAACAGATATTCACCCGCTGGCTGGCCGCTTACAACGCAGGTGACAGCCAAGAATTGCAGGCGGTGTTGTCGACCTACGGGATCGACCACACCGCGCAGCGGTATCTGGACATTCGCGAGACTTTCGGCCCGTTCGATGTGCTGACCAGAACCGTGGACACGCCCGATGCCATTGCGGCCATCGTGCGCGGAGCATCGAGCGATCGCGGGGTGCTGATCACCGTGGCCGTCGATCCGGCGAACAGGCCGCGCCTGAAGACGCTGCAGCTGGAGGGAGTTGATATACCCGACGCCTTCAAGCCCGCCCGGCTTGAGATGCCTGCGCTTCTCGCGCAGAGCCGCGCGCGACTGGTCGCCCTGCAGGCACAGGGCAAGCTGTCCGGCAGTTTCCTGCTGGCGAAGGACGGCAAGGTGCTGATGGCATGGCAGGGCGGCCTGGCCGATCGCGAGCAGGGTGTATCGGTCGATGCCGCCACGAAACTCAGATTGGCCTCGTTGAACAAGATGTTCACCGCGGTGGCGATCCTGCAGCTGGCGGAGGCGGGCAAACTCTCGCTGGACGACACCATCGCACGGCACCTCAAGGGCTACCCCAATCAGGCTGTTGCCACTGCCGTCACCATCAGGCAGTTGCTCAACCACACCAGTGGCCTGGGCGAGATTTTCGACGAGGCCTTCGAAACACGGAAAGCGTCGCTCAAGACGCTGTCCGATTATTGGGGCGTCTATGGCACCGCGGCACCGGCCTTCACGCCCGGAACGCAGGACCAGTACTCCAACTACGGCTACATCCTGCTCGGCTCGATCATCGAGGCTGCATCGGGGCAGTCGTACGACGCCTATGTTGAACAGCACATCCTTGATCCAGCGGGCATGACATCGACGGGATCGGCGGCCGAGGCGACCTTGGTTCCAGGCCGCGCGGTACCCTACACGCTGAGCGACGGCCAGTGGGTGCGGGAGACCAAGACGCTGCCGTTGCGTGGCACCTCGGCAGGCGGGGGTTACAGCACGGCCGGCGATCTGCTCCGGTTCGCCGAGGCACTGCGCAGTGGCCGGCTAATCCCGCCCGCGGCATTGCAGGCTGCCACTTCGCCGCAGAACACCAAAGGCTGGTACGGCTATGGATTCATGGTGAGCGGCGAGGGCGGGCAACGCCAGTACGGCCACGAGGGCGGGGCGCCCGGCGCGAATGCCGCACTCATCGTGCTGCCCAGCCAGGGCTACGTAGTGATCGGATTGAGCAATGTCGATCCGGATGCGATGGAGAACGTGGTCAACTTCGTCGGCAATCGTCTGCCGCTGTAACGCGGCCGGCTCAGCGCCAGCCCAGCAGCACCGGCAGCGACGACGCCAGCAACGCAATCCCGGAGACCGTCAGCAGGCTGAGCACGATCTGCCGGAACCGCAGGTCGCTGATGCCGATGTACAGGCGCGTGCCCAGCAGGGTCGGAATCAACATGGCCGGTGCGACGATGGCGAACATCGGCAGCATCTCGCGGGTGACGATGCCGGTGCCCACGTAGGTGCCCATGGTCACCAGCAGCATCGACAGGTTGAAGTTCTGCACGATGGAGCGCTGCACATCGCGCTCGTAGCCGCGCAGCGTGCGCCACAGCGTCGGCAGGGTGCCGGTGAAGCCACCGAGCCCGCCCATGATGCCGCCGGCAAACCCGACCACGCCATCCGCCGCGCGCCCGCCCGCGGTGACCCGCGGCAGCTGGCGTGACAGCAGCATGGCGGGACACCACAGCACCAGCAGGGTGCCCAGGATCGCCTTGAGCCAGTTCATGTCGAGCATTGGCAGCAGGTAGACGCCCAGCGGAATCCCTACCAGTCCACCCAGAACGAAGGGCAGCAGGGTCTTCAGATTGAAACCGCGGCGCACGGTGAACGCCGCCAGCAGTTGGCCGGTCAGGGCACCGAACACCGAGAGGGTAGCCGCGAGCTTGGGATCCAGCACCCACGCCCAGAAGGAGAGCGCCACCAGCCCAAAGGCGAAGCCCGAGAGCCCCTGCACAAATCCCGCCACGATGGCGCCCAGCGCCACCACCAGGTAGATCGAATCCACGACGTTTCCTTACTGACGGTCGGCGAAGGCATCCGTCGCGCGCACCAGGGCGTCGGCGGTGGCCGGCTCCATCGCGCTGTGACCGGACAGCACCATCTGCAGCGAGGCCTCGGGCCAGGCGCAGGCCAGGTCCCAAGCACTGCGGGCCGGGCAGATGATGTCGTAGCGACCCTGCACGATCACGCCCGGCAGATGCCGGATGCGGTCGATATCACGCAGCAGCTGCCCATGATCGAGGAAGGCACGGTTGCGGAAGTAGTGGGCCTCGATGCGCGCCTTGGCCAGCGTGTGCAGCGGATCATCACCGGACACTGCATCGACGTCATGCACCAGGGTGGCGGCGTGGTCTTCCCAGCCGAGCCAGGCCTGCGCCGCGGCGATGCGGGTCGCTTGGTCGGGGCTGTCCAGCCGGCGCCAGTAGGCCTCGATCATGTCGCCACGTTCCGCCTCGGGGATATGCGTCTCGTAGCGCGCCCAGCGCTCCGGGAACACCCAGCGCGCACCGCCATCGGCCTCGGCGAACCAGCGGTTTTCCTCGGCACGGCCGAGATACACGCCACGCACGATCACGCCCGTAGCGCAGTCCGGATGGGCCTGCGCATAAGCCAGCGCCAACGTGGATCCCCACGAGCCACCGAACACCAGCCAGCGCTCGATGCCGAGCAGGCTGCGGATGATCTCGACATCGGCCACCAGATGTTGGGTGGTGTTGTCGCGCAGCTCACCGAACGGCGTGGAGCGGCCGCTGCCGCGCTGGTCGATCAGGACGATCCGGTAGCGCGCCGGGTCAAAGAAGCGTCGGTGGAGCGGCGACACGCCTGCACCCGGGCCACCGTGCAGGAACACGACCGGAATGCCCTCTGCGTTGCCACATTCCTCCACATGCAGCGTATGCAGCGCATCGACTGCGACGCGGTGCTGTGCGTAGGGCGTGATAGGCGGGTACAGGGTGCGCATGGTGCGGATCTCGGCGGCAGTTGGGCTCAGGATAGCCATCGCGGCCGTTTCCGTCATGCCTGGTCGTCGTTACGACAGCGCGTGCGAACGATCTGGGGGGCTTTGCAACAAATCCTAAAAATGCGGCGAATCCGGCGTTTTAGCAATTCTTGCATGGTGCAGTGCGTGACGCGGTGGTCTTCTTGGCGCACCCGGCCAGATGCGCCCGGGCGTAGACCCAAAGCGAGTAGACCATGAGCAACCGCACGACCGCACGCATACGGCAGCACGCACATGCCTCAGGTTTCACTGTCATCGAACTGATGATCACGCTCGCGATCATGGCCATTCTTGCTGCGATCGCGCTGACCAAGTACCACGATCACGTGGATCGCGCCCGCCTCACTGCGATGGTGTCCGAAATCTCCGCCGGCAAGGTTGGGATGGAAATGCTGCTGATGGACGGCCCGCTCAGCGCGATCATCCCGCCCGCAGAGGTGGGCCTTCAGCCTTCAACCGAGCTGTGCACCACAGTGAAGGCCGTGGCGTGGCTGGACAATCCCGTGGCAAGGCTGACGTGTGTTTCGGAGCACGGCGAGGTACAGCTGTGGTACTCGACCACGGATGGGTGGGCCTGCCATGCCTACATCAGGATACGGGACTGGGCCCCGACAGGCTGCGAATCATGGGGTTACTTCCGCCCCGATCCATGACCTGGCGGCGCGAAGCGCACCGATGGTCACGTCGGCACCGCAGCGGGGGATTTGAAATCCACCAGGCTGGTCTTGCAACAAATCGTAAAAGTGCGGCGAATCCCGCGTTTTAGCAGTTCTTGCATGGTGCAGTGCGTGACGCAGTGGTTTTCTTGGCGCACCCGGCCAGATGCGCCCGGGCGCAGACCACAAGCGAGCAGACCATGAACAAACGCACCACTCCCCGCGTACGACCGCATACGCACGCCGCCGGTTTCACCTTGATCGAACTGATGATCACGGTGGTCATCCTGGCCTCCCTCGCTGCGATCGCCTACCCCGAGTATCGGGAACGCGTCGACCGCGCCCGGCTCACTGCGATGGTGTCCGAAATCTCCGCCGGCAAGGTTGGGATGGAAACCTTGCTTTTGGACGGGCCGCTCAACCGGGTTATCCCTCCTGCAGAGGTGGGCCTCAAGCCTTCAACCGAGTTGTGCACCAGAGTGAAGGCGGTGGCCTGGCCCGATGATCCGATGGCCACGCTGAACTGCGTTTCGCAATTCGGGGAAGTCCAGTTGTGGTACACCACCACGGATGGGTGGGCGTGCTACGCCTATATTAGGGTGCGGGACTGGGTCCCGGAAAACTGCAAGCTGGCAGGCATTCTTCGTCCCGATCCCTGACCTTCAGCTACGCAGCGCAGGTCATCGTGGATGATGGCCTGGAGGCAGGAGGCGGCACCCACATCACCCGCCGTCGCGTGACACCCTCTGCCGGTAGGCGTGCACATTGTCCCCTCGGATCCGCCGTTCCTGCGTACCCGTCACGGTATCGACCTTGCGGTCCGCGCCCGTCACCGGCTTGGCGTCGATGGTCGTTTCATGCTCGAAGGCATGCGACTTGTCCGTGTTGCGGTAGTACCGGTACAACGCCCAGTACAACGCCGTCGCACCGGCCGGGCCGGCGGCAAGCAGCCAGAGTCCACTGTCATCGCTCATGAGGCAGCTACCAGGAAGAAGAGAACGAGGGCTTCAATGATCGTGCCGGTGGTGAGCGCCGCCAGCAGCAGCTTCCACTGCTGCACGGGCACGCTGCCCATGGTTTCACCGGTGCGGCCATTCACCGCGATGTAGTGCAGCATGCCGCCGTTGCGGCCAGGCTGGTGATATGAGTAAAGCCACACGGGCAGGTACATCGATACCCAACGGGTGCCGTGCACATCCACGCGCTCGCGCTCCCAGCGCACACCGCGGTCGTAGCGGCGCACAGAGCCCTCGACCTGCGCGCGGGCGATCGACAGCAGCTGATCTTCCAGGCGCGGCCGCAGCTTCTCCACGTCGAGATTGCGCTTTTCCGAGGTGAAGCCCGCCAGATAGGAGGCGTTCCACTTCAGCGCGTTCTTGGTATCGAACGGCAGGATCGCGTTGATGATGTTGTTGGTGTTGGCCTGCGTATCCAGGTTGCCGCGTTCGGACGAGGATTCCATGGTGAGATCGTCCACGGTGAAATCCACCTGGCGATCCACCTGGTAGACATCGGCGTCGTAGTAGGTCTGCTTGTTCTTCTCGGTGCCGCGCGTGTACTGCCGGGTCTGGATTTCGCCCTTGCCGGACACGCTGGCGCTGACGTTGCTGTCCACGATCATGTAGGGCAGATAGACGCCGGTGACGTTCTCCGGCGTGAACTGGTCCTTGAACGCCTTGAGCGCGAACAGGCGGCGCTTGTCCACGAACTGGCGGATGCGGGCGACCGCATCGTCCTTGCTGATATGGAACGGCAGCACCGCATCGGGCACCGCGCCATTGGAAATCTGCTCGTTGACCCCGAACACATGGCGGCACCAGTGGCAGCGTGCCGTCATCGTGCTCTCGGTGTTGATGGTGACTTCGGCACCGCAGCCGGTGCATTTGAAGCTCATCAGGCTGGCGGTATCGGCCTCGATGTCGCGCGCACCCGAGGCGACGACCGTGCCGCGCAGCTCGCCGATGCCTTCGCCGAACCCGAAGGCCTCCTCCACGCGGTCGCCATGCCATTCGTGACGGCAGAACTGGCAGACCAGCACGTCGCTGCCCAGCTTGAGGCGGATATCGCTGGAGCCGCATTTCGGGCAGCGGTTGAGGCCGTCCTTGAGCTCGGCCGCCGAGGTGTCCAGCGCGACCGGGTCGGGCGCCTGCACCTCATCGCGGATGGGCTGGGGCAGGGTCTCCGGGTCCAGCGGAAAACTGCCGGGCAGGGGCGGCACGTCCCGGGGCGAGCCCGGGCCGGTGACCGGTGCTGCCGGGGAAGGCGGCAACGGCGGCGGAACCGCCGGGATCGGCGGTGGGATCTTGGGGTCGGACATGGTGTCGGTGCGCTCGGTGTCTTACAGCCCCAGCGCCTTGGCCTTGAGCGTGTCGTAATCGTCCTGGGTGATCAGGCCGAGGTCGAGCATCTCCTTGGCCTTCTTCAGCTTGGCGACCGGATCGTCCGCTGCCGGAGCGACCGGCTGCTGCATGCCACCGACCCCGAGCATGCCCGAGGCCATGCCCACGCCGACCAGGCCCGCCGCGCCGCCGTTCTCACCGGCCGACTGGATGCCTTGGGCGACGCTGGCCTGCAGATTGGAATTGCCGCGCGCGCCGGCCAGGGCATCGGCGCGCTGCACGGTCTTGAGCAGCTCGCGGGTGTTGGCGTCGTACTCGATCGAGACGATGGCGGTCTTGACGATGGCCAGGCCACGATCGGACTTCCACTGGTAGCCCTGCTCGACGGCAGCGGACAGGCTCTGCGCGAAGCCCAGCGAATCCTGCTGCAGCTTGGTGATGCGGTTGCCCTTGCCGGGATCGTTCGTATACAGGCTGAAGGCCGGGGCCAGCGAGCCGACCACTTCATTGAACAGCTGGCTGGCGGCGGCGTTGTCCAGATCGGTGAAATCGAACACCTGGCCCGGCTGCAGGTAGCTGGCCGGCACGAAATTCTTCACGAACAGGATCGGATCGACGATCTTCAGCGTGTACGAGCCGCGCGTGACCGCGCCGACCTGGGTGCCGAGGAAGCCGTCGTCCCAGTAGATCTCGGACTGCGTACCGAAGCGGTTGTCCGGCAGTTCCTTCAGAGAAACGAAGAAGGCCGCCTGCTGCGACCCCGGCTGGCCGCCGAACTTGAAGCGTTCCCAGCTCTGCTTGATCAACGGGCTGACGAAGCCGTCGCCGGCGAAGATCGACTGCGAATTGGCATCGTCCGAGCGCCACTCGTAGCCGCCCGGTTCTGCGACGAAGCCGGTGATCGCACCGTCCTGGAACAGCAGCAGGCCGTAACCCTCAGGCACCACGATCTTCGAGCCGTTGGTGATGATGTTCGAGGAGGCGCTGGTGTTCGACCCGCGGCCGGCATTGGTGCCGCGCGGCACGGCCGCGAACAGCGCTGCCGTGGAGGGCAGGCCCGTCGGCACGGTGTAGAAGTCCTTCCACTGGTCGGCCAGAACGCCACCGACTGCCCCTGCCACTGCCTGACGAAGACCCATGACCCGCTCCCTGTGATTCGTGGCCGGACACCGTGCCCGCCATGCTCGGCTGACTATATCAGCAGCCAGGGGGGCGGCAGGAGGCGCTTGCATCCAATCCGCCCCGTTGTCCGTAGAAGCAGCCATGAACCCCAAGTCGCCGATCGCCCGGAACTGGCCTACGATGGACGCCGACCCCTCTGCTGCAAGGTTGACGCCTTTCGAGGCGGCCCGGATGAGTGCCATTCCCGCGCAACATACTGCGGAGCTGAAGACCTGGGCTGCGGATGTGGCCGCGGTGGCGGGCGCGCGTGACCGTGAGTGTTTCATGCGCATCTACGACCACTTCATGCCGCGCCTGTGCCGGTACCTCAGTGGACTGGGAGCGCCTCAGGCAGTGGCGGAGGATCTCGCCCAGGAGGTGCTGCTGAAACTGTGGAACCGCGCCGATCTCTACGACCCGTCCCGAAGCGGGCTGGGCACCTGGCTGTACCGGATCGCCCGCAATCTGCATATCGACCGCGTGCGGCGGGAACACATCTGGGTGCATGCCCACGAGGTGGTCGAGCAGGCTGCCGAGCAGGATGACGGGCGGGGCTCCCTGGCCGAGCTGCACACCGAGCAGGTCCGGCTCAAGCAACGGCTGGACGAGCTTTCCGCCACACAGGCACGGCTGATCCGGATGTCGTACTTCGAAGCAAAGACCCATGCCGAGATCGCGGAAGAATTGAACATGCCCCTGGGAACAGTCAAATCGCACATCCGGCGAGCGTTCCTTCAACTGCAGTCGCTGATGGGAGAGAAGCGGTGAATCCTCGCCACCACCTGGATCCGGCCACCGTGCTCGCGTTTGCGACCGGCACGCTGGCAGCGGAGATGTCCGTGGTTGCTGCCGCGCACCTGGAGTCCTGCCCCCAGTGCCGGGAGCAGCTACGCTCGGCCGAGCGCCTGGGCGGGATGCTGCTCGAGCAGCAAGGGTCGCCGCCAGCGGAAGAAGATCGGCAGGCGGCGCTGCGGGAGGCAATGCTGGGCAGGCTGGATGCAGCGGCCGCGCCCGCGGTGGCGCGGGTCGAGGTCGAGCGCAGCCGGGTGGGCACGCACGATCCGGATCGGCTGCCCTCCGCGCTTGCACCGCATTTCGGGACCTCCTACCGCTCGCTCAAATGGCGGTGGATGGCGCCGGGCGTGCACTGCATCCGCGCCCCGGACCTGCCGTCGCTGATCATGCTGAAGATCGCGCCCGGTAAATGCCTGCCCATGCACAGCCATGGCAACAGCGAGCTGACCCAGATCCTCCGCGGTGCCTATGACGATTCGCTGGGGCATTTCGCACCAGGCGATGTGGCCGATCTGGACAGTGAGGTCGAGCATCAGCCGGTGACCACGCCAGGCGTGGCGTGCATCTGCGTTTCAGCGCTGGATGCGCCGCTGGTCTTCAGTGGCTGGTTCGCCCGCAAGCTGCAGCAGGTGTTCAAACTCTGAAAATGCCCGCGCCCTCTTCGAACACCTGCCTCACCGCGGCCGGGGACGTGGGCCGCGCAAGCAGATAGCCTTGGACTTCGTCGATCCCCATGTCGGCCAGAACGTCCATCTGCGCTTCCTGCTCGACCCCTTCGGCCACCGTCAGATAGCCAAGCTCATGGGCCAGATGATGGATGGCGGACACCTTGGCGCGTGCGCGCCGATTGTCGGCGATGCCATCGATCAGCGACTTGTCCAGCTTTACGGTGTGGATAGGGAGGTCTGACAGGTAGCTGAAGTTGCTGTAGCCACTGCCAAAGTCATCAATCGCCACCTTGATGCCAGCCTCCGCCATCGCCGCGATGTGGTCGATCGCCGGTGACCCCGGACGCAGCCATTCGCCCTCGGTGATCTCCAGTTCGATCATCGAGAACGGCAGCGCCCTGTGCTCGAGCTTGCTGCGGATGTCATGCCATGCCGAGGCGTTGGACAGATAACTGCTGGACAGATTGATCGAGACCGGAATGTCCTGTCCCTGGGCGCGCCACGCTTGGACCTGATCCAGCGCCGTGTCCAGCACCCAGGTGGTCACCTCGTCCATCAGTGCGGTCCGCTCGAAGACCGGAATGAACTCACCCGGGTTGATCGGCCCCAGGGTGGGGTGGCTCCAGCGGATCAAGGCTTCTGCCGAGACCGGGCGCCGACCGTCGAGGGTGAAACGGGGCTGGTAGTCGAGATGGAAGTCACCGTTCTGCAGCCCGCGCTCGGCATCCGAGGCCAGCCGGTAGGCGCGGTGCATCCGTTCGTCGCGTTGTTCGGAGTACCAGCAAAGCGCCTGGCGAGCGTCGAACGCGCCCTGCATGCTGACCAGCAGTCGTCGCAGCACGTCGTGACTGTCCTGCTCATCCGCATCGACGGCACAGATGCCGGCATGGAAGCGGGGGGACATCGGTACCGCGGCAGCCATCAACGGGCGCAGCATTCGCGTCCTCAGCTCCAGGACCAGGCTCTCGACATGGCCTGCTGTCGGCATGTCGACCACGAACGCGAACCGGGTTACCCCAACGTGGTACACCGTTGCGACGTCCTCCAGCGCGGTGCGCAGACGGACGCCGGCACGCCGGATCAGTGCTTCCAACGGGCGCAGCCCCAGCACTTGGCCCACCTGGTTGGCGCGCGGAATATCCAGCACGTCCACCGCCACGGCGTAAGCCCTTCCATCCGCACAGCGCGAGAGAATGCCCGGCAGATCCGCATGAAACTGGTGCCGGCTGGGCAGGCCACTGACCGGATCGAGGTTGCCGGAGAGGTTGCGCAGCTCCAGTTGTGCGATCACCAGCTCCGCCAAGGTGGCCAACTGTTCCTGATCGCGCGGGTCAAAGGTGCGCGGACGAGTGTCCATGACGCACAGCGCACCGATGGCGACGCCATTCTTGGCTACCAGCGGCGCGCCCGCATAGAAACGCAGGTGGGGACTGTGGGTCACCAGCGGGTTGTCCCGGAAACGAGCGTCCTGCTCGAGATCCGGGACGACCAGGACACCGTCGGCGGTGACGGCGTGGGCGCAGATCGACGAACGGATATCGGTCTGCGCCATGGGCAGACCGATCCGGGAAAGGAAGCGCTGCTTCACATCCCCCAGGACCGAGACGAACGCCACCGGCGCGTTGAAGGTATAACCAACAAGCGCGGTGAGCCGGTCCAGCGCAGGCAGCGACGCCACGCTGTCGACCTGCATGGCGCTCAGCACCGCGCGTCTTTCATCCAGGGGGGAGGGTGGGGGACTCATGTCGTATCGGAGGGGGGCGGGGGCCAGCGGCCTTCTGTCCACTCCATACGCGCCAAACGCCGTTCCGGATGCAGTTACCAGTCCGTGGGCGCGTAATCCTTCAGGAACTGACCCCAGACAGGCTCGCCGGTGTTGATGCCGTGGATGATCGGATCGACGATGCGCGCGGCGCCATCGACGATATCCAGCGGCGGGTGGAAGCGCTCTTCCTTGACCTTCTTGGCCGCGATATCCGCCGGATCCTCGTCGGTCACCCAGCCGGTGTCGACGCTGTTCATGTGGATGCCGTCGTTCTGGTAATCGGCCGCCGAGGTGCGCGTCATCATGTTCAGCGCGGCCTTGGCCATGTTGGTATGCGGGTGGCGGGTGGTCTTGAAGTTGCGGTAGAACTGCCCCTCCATCGCCGAGACGTTGACGATGTGCTTGTCGCGTCCCGGCGTGCGCAGCATCAGCGGCTTCAGGCGCGCATTGATGATGAACGGCGCAATGGCGTTGACCAGCTGGGTTTCCAGCAGTTCCACCGACGGCACTTCGGCCATCAGCATGCGCCAGGAGTTTCGGCCGCGCAGATCGACCTGCTGCAGGTCCTGATCCAGGCGACCGTCCGGGAACAGGTGCTGCTGGGCCACCAGCTCATCGTCCAGCAGCGGCACCTGGGACAGCTCGGCCGCACGGGTCAGGCCATTGGCGGCGTTGAAGTCGCGGCCCTGGACCACCGGCAGCGCGGCCGAGCCGGTGGTACCGAGCAGCTCGGCGCTGCGCAGGCCCTCGTAATCGCCGATCAACCTGCGCAGCGTATCGGGCACCTCCTGCAGCGGAGCGGTTTCACCGGCCATCATGTGCGCGTAGAACTGCGGCGGGCGACGCACGGTCTGGCAGGCGTTGTTGATGATGAAATCCAGGTGCGACCGCGTGGCCAGCAGCTCGTTGCAGAAGGCTTCCACGCTCGGCGTGTGGCGCAGGTCCAAGCCGTAGACCTGCAGGCGGTGGCCCCATTCGGCGAAATCCGGCTCTTCGGCGTACCGCGCGGCCGAGTCACGCGGGAAGCGCGTGGTCACGATCAGTTCCGCACCGGCACGCAGCAGCTTCAGGCCGGCCTGGTAGCCGATCTTGACCCGCCCGCCGGTCAGCAGCGCGACGCGACCGGTGAGGTCGGCGGTCTCGGTGCGCTTGAAGAAGTTCAGCTCGGCGCAGGCCGGGCACATCTGGTCGTAGAAGTGATGCAGCTGGGTGAACTTCTGCTTGCAGACATAGCAGTGGCGCAGCTCCGGCGAATGCACCGGCTCAGGCGTGGCGTCGGCATGCTCACCGTTGGAGGCATCGTGCAGGCCGGCGGCGTGCGGCGGGAAATAGTTCGGGGTGCTGAACACCGGCTTGCGGCGCAGGGCGCGGATGCCGGTCTGCTCCAGCAGCGCCTCGGCCTTGGCCACCTTCTCCTGATGACGCGCCTTGGCCTGCTGCTTCAGCTTTGCCCGGCGGGCCTTGGGCTCGGGGTGGTAGACCTTGGCGACGACCTGGTGCAGGCGCACGCGGTCGGCTTCCGGCAGCGTATCGAGCACGCTGCGGTCGGCTTCGATGGCCTCCAGCAGGTCCAGCGCGGTGCGCAGGCGGTCGGTCAGGGGCAGGTCGTCATCGGCAAGGGGCAGGGCGGTGGTATTCAATTCGGATCCGGAAAAGCAGCAGGAAGGCAGGCATGGACGGCCGCGCAATGGCCGCCTGGGCGGGCATTCGCCGGCAGGCCGGGGCAGACGGTGGGCGGTATTGTCCCTGATCCTGGGATTTGATGCCGGATCGGATGTTCAGCGGCCTGAAACTCAGGCTCTCATGACGGGTCAGGGCTTCGGCGGGGTCGCGTGCTTCGGCTCCGCGGAGGTCTCAGTGCCATGGCCGGAGTCCTGCTCTTCGGAGGCGGCCGTGCCACTGCCGCCCCCGGGCACGTTGCGGGCGGACGCGTCGTCCGCAGGCGCGGTAGCCGCTGCAGGCTGCTCGATCGCATCGGCATGCTTGCCCTGCTCGGTATGCTCGCCCTGGCTGCAGGCCGACAGCGCGAGCGTCGCGACGGCACTCAACAACACGATTCGCATGACGATTCTCCGGCAGTGATGACGAACCCGGGTTGTAGCGCCGACCCCGTTGGCGATGCGTGATCACCCCGATGATCACTCTGTGATGACAACCGCATGGAGTACCCTTGCCGCCGTCGACGCTTAGCCGTTCCGTGGTCTACGGGCGGGGAGCCGGCGTGTTACGGAGCAGAGTTCACATCATGAGTATTCCCGAGGGATTGGACGAGAATCGGCGGGCGCACGGCCTCACACGAAGAGGCTTCCTGCTTGCGGTCGGTTCGGCTTCCCTGCTCGCGGCCTGCGGTGACAGAGCGCCCCCGGCGGCAACCCCTGCTGCGACGACCCCTGCGGCCAAGGCCGATACCGCCTTTCTCGGCCTCTCCCATGCCCTGACCGGCAAGACCGATCTGGATCCGGCCACGGCCGACCGGATCGAAAAGGCGTTCGCCCAACTTCAGCCCGAGCTGCATGCGCAGTTCCCCGCCCTGGTTACGTTGGCGGGGCAGGTGAGCGGTGCCACGGCGCTCGTCGCCGCCGCCGGCGAGGCCAGGCCCGCGGCGCTGGCGATCATTACCGCGTGGTACACCGGCACCGTGGGCAAGGGCGTGCATGCCGTGACCGTCTCCTATCGCGATGCGCTGATGCAGCGCTGCGTGGACGACGGTCTCTCCCCGCCGACCTACGTCCAGGGCGGACCCGCCTGGTGGATCGCCGCGCCGCCGGCCCCGATTCGAACCCACGCATAAGCCTGCGCGGTCCTCTTACACCTTTCGTAGCTCTGGAATCCCTCTCATGAAAGCTCCGGTTTTCCGTGATGGCGACGCCGATGCCGACGTCGTGATCGTCGGTTCGGGCGTCGTCGGTGCGTTGATCGCCCATCAGCTGGTGCGTGCCGGCAAATCCGTCCTGGTCCTGGAGGCCGGCCCGCGCTTGAACCGTTCCGATGTGGTCGAGAACTGGCGCAACGCCAGCTTCGAACGGCGCATCGGCAGCGACTTCCAGGGGCCGTATCCGCAATCGAAGTTCGCGACGGCACCCCTGTATTTTCCCGCCAACGATTACGTCGGCCTGACCGGCCCCGATGCCAGCAGCTTCCACCAGGGCTTCATCAAGGCCGTCGGTGGCACCACCTGGCACTGGGCGGCCTCCTGCTGGCGCCATCTGCCCGTCGACTTCAAAATGCAGTCCGCCTACGGCGTCGGGCGGGATTGGCCGATCAGCTACGAGGACATCGAGCCGTATTACTGCCGCGCCGAAGAGGCCATGGGTGTCTCCGGGCCGAACGATCCGGCGCAGCAGAGCCCATCGGAACGCTCCAAGCCCTACCTGGCCGACATGATTCCCTGGGGCAACGGTGACAAGGTATTCGCCGAGGTGGTCAATCCGCACGGCTACAACCTGGTGCCGATCCCGCAGGGGCGCATGATCAAGCCCTGGAACGATCGCCCCGCGTGCTGTGGCAACAACAACTGCCAGCCGATCTGCCCGATCGGGGCGATGTACAACGGCGTCCATACCGTCGAGGCCGCCGAGGCACTGGGCGCCAAGGTGCTGGCCGAAGCCGTGGCGTACAGAATCGACACCGACGCACAGAACCGGGTCACCGCCATCCACTGGTATGACAGCGACAAGGTCAGCCACAAGGCCACCGGCCGCAGTTTCGTGATTGCCTGCAATGCGCTGGAGACGCCGCGCCTGCTGCTGCTCGCGGCCAACGAACAGAACCCGAACGGCATCGCCAATTCGTCCGACCAGGTCGGGCGCAACATGCTGGACCACTCCGGCTTCCACTGCTCGTTCATTGCCGATCGGCCGATCTGGCTGGGGCGCGGGCCGGCGCAGTCCAGCTGCATGGTCGGGCCGCGCGACGGCGCGTTCCGCTCGGAGTACTCGGCCACCAAGATCATCCTCAACAACATCAGCCGCGTGGCGATCGCCACCGACCAGGCGCTGAAGATGGGGCTGGCCGGTGAGGCGCTGGACGCCGAAATCCGCCGCCGCGCGATCTACGGGGTGGACCTGTCGATCAGCCTCGAGCCGCTGCCCGACCCGACCAACCGGCTGACGCTGTCCAAGACCCGGGTCGACGGCCACGGCCTGGCCTGCCCGGACATCCATTACTCGCTGGGCGATTACGCGCGCAAGGGGTACGACAGATCTTGCGAGCAGCTGCGGCACATCGGCACGCTGTTCAATGCGGAAGAGTTCGTGATCACCACGGCGCTCAACGCCAACAACCACATCATGGGCTCGACCATCATGGGCGCCGATCCGCGTGACTCGGTGGTCGACGGCGATTGCCGCGCGCATGATCACCCGAACCTGTGGCTGCCGGGCGGCAGCGCGATGGTCTCGGCCAGCGTGGTCAACAGTACCCTGACCATGGCCGCGCTGGCCCTGCGCGCGGCCGATGCCATCGAGCGTGCGGCATGAAGACCCTCCTGCTCATCACGATGACTTTCCTGGGTGGCCTCAGCCAGACCGTGCGCGCCGACGATACGGTGGAGCGCGGGCGCTACCTGTCCGTGGCGGCGGATTGCGTGGCCTGCCATACCAGCCCGAAGCAGGGCAAACCGTATGCGGGCGGCTACGCGATCGCCTCGCCGCTGGGCGAGATCTGGGCCAGCAACATCACCCCGTCCAAGAGCCACGGCATCGGCACTTACAGCGAAGACGATTTTGCCAAGGCGGTCCGCGAGGGCGTGCGCAAGGATGGTGCCCATCTGTATCCGGCGATGCCGTACACCTCGTATGCCAAGCTGACCGACGAGGACATCCACGCGCTGTACGTGTACTTCATGCAGGCGGTGGCGCCAGTTGATGAGGAGGCCCACGCGACCGAACTGCCATTCCCCTTCAGCGTCCGCTCGTCCATGGCGGTGTGGAACCTGCTTTTCCTCGACAAGAAACCCTTCCAGCCCGATCCCGCAAAAGACGCGCAGTGGAATCGCGGCGCGTATCTGGTGGAAGGGCTGGCGCACTGCTCGAGCTGCCACAGTCCGCGCGGATTGATGATGCAGGAAGTAGGCGGCAAGGCGTTCGCCGGTGGCTCGCTGGGCGACTGGTATGCGCCGAACATCACCTCGCACCCGATCAGTGGCATCGGCGGCTGGACCGATGACGAGCTCGCCCAGTACCTGAAAACCGGCCGCGTGGCCGGCAAGGGACAGGCGGGCGGCGGCATGGCCGAGGCGGTGACCAACAGCCTCTCCAAACTGCGCGATGAGGACATCCGTGCCATCGTGACCTACCTGCGCACCGTGCCGGCGGTGGCGGACAAGGACGCCACCCGTGCTGCCTTTGCCTGGGGCGATGCCACCCGGACACCGAGCGAGCAGCCGGTGCGTGGCACGGACGCCCCCCTCGCGTCCGGTGCGGTGCTGTACTCCGGCCTCTGCGCGAGCTGCCACGGTTCGCGAGGCGAGGGCAGCCAGGACGGCTACTACCCGTCGCTGATCCACAACAGCACCGTGGGCATGGCCCGTCCACAGAATCTCGTGGCCACCATCATCGGCGGCATCGACCGCGAAGTGGATGGCGAGCACGTGCTGATGCCGCATTTCTCGGAAGGCTCGTTCGTCCAGGCCCTGAGCGATGCCGACGTCGCGGCCGTCGCGAGCTACGTGCGGACGAGCTTCGGCCCCGGCGACCAGGTCACGGAAGCCCAGGTCGCGCTGATCCGCGACGGCGGCGAGAAGCCACTGCTGGCCAAGATCGCACGCCTGTGGCTGCCGCTGCTCATCCTGGGGCTTGCGGCCTTCATAGGGGTGATCCTGCTGCTGCGACGCGCCTGGAAAAAACGCACGCAGCGGAGGGCCTCGGCATGAAGCGCACGTCTCTCCTGGCCGGCCTCGCGCTGGCGGCAGTCGCGGCCAGCGTGCCGGTGTGGGCGGCCGACCCGGACGCGCCCAAAGCCAAACCCGTCGACACCATTGCCCAGACGCCGCTCAGTGCCGACTGGGCCGCCCGGATCTGGCTGCAGGACCGCGGCGTGACGCCGAGCGCGCGCATCGTGATCGCCACGGGCGTCAACAGCGATGGCTACAAAGGGACCGACTGGTCCACCGCCGAGCACGTCGATGTTGGCGCCCTGATCGATACCGGCAAGGCCTTCGGCTTCGACGGCACGATGCGCGTGGTGCTCTCCGACCGCTTCGGCAATGCGGTCAATGACCGTTCGACCGGCTCCTATGTGCAGAACCAGGCCTTCTATGGCCAGGGGCAGAACCTGCGCTTCAACGAGCTCTCCTACGAGCGTTGGCTGCTGGACAAGCGGCTGAGCCTGAAGGGTGGGTTCTACTCGATGGGCAACGACTTCGGCGGCTTGCCGTACACCTGCAATTTCAACAACAACGGCCAATGCGGCCATCCGCTGGGACCGATCTACAGCTCCGGCTGGCTGGACAATCCGACCGGCCAGTGGGGCCTGCGGGTGAAGTGGGCCGATCCCTCGGGCTGGTACGCGCAGACCGGCATCTACGATGTCGTTCCGATGCGCAAACAGGCCAACAGTGGGTTCCGCGTGTCCGATCGTGGCAAGACCGGCCTGTTCCTGCCCGTGGAAGTGGGCTACAGCCACGGCAACACCGGAGAGCTTTACGGCGGCACCTACAAGGTCGGGTATTACCTGGACACGTCCAATGCCGACGACATCGGCAATCCGGCCGCACCGCGCGCGTCCCATCGCAGCGGCTCGTACATCCAGCTGGCGCAGCGCGTCCTGAAACCCGAGGGTGACACGGTGCGCGGACTGTCGGTGTTCGGGGTGGCGACACGTGCGGATGCCAGGACCGGCCTGATGCGGTACTCGTGGGAAGCCGGGCTGAGCTGGCGCGGCGTGGTGGCATCGCGCGAGGATGATGTCCTCAGCCTGGCATGGACCCGGCTTGACATTTCCGATCGGCTTGCCCAATACCAGCGCATCACCGGCAAGGACGTGCAGAGCAACGAGCAGTTCGTTGAACTGAACTATGGCGTGCAGGTCACGCCGTGGCTGATCCTGCGGCCCGCGGTGCAGTACGTCGCGCGCCCCGGAGCGTATGACAGCCGTCCGGACAGCTGGGTGTTCACGCTGCAGGCGCAGGCGACGCTGTAAGCGGAGTTCAATAACCCACGACGGAGCTTTCTCATCATTCCAGCTGATGAGAAAGCCCCGAGAGCCGGATACGTGGCGTCCAGCAGCGCTAAACCTGCCAGCTTCCAACCTGCGCAGAAGGGACGGTTGATCAAGGCGCAATAACGTGAAATAGGCAACTGAAAGACCGATCAAAATCTCACTTTTTGACGTGTATGGTCAACATGATTTCGCAGCCTGGAATCGCCCCAGGGCCAGTGTCTGAGTTATCGATCTTGATGATGGACGTGCGTACCCCTGGCTTGACAGAGGCAACGTGATCTGTGCCCTCAGTGGTGCCGCAGAAGGTCTGGTTGTCCGGCAAACCTGCTCGCGCCTCAACTCCTCCCTTCTTATGCGCAACCGTGGTTCGAACGCCACCCACACGCTTGAAACCAATGGCGCCGTTTGAGAGCAGGAATGGAGTGAACTCGAGCTCATAGAAGGCATTCTCGCGCTGCCCCCTGACTGTGAAAGGCTCCCGGTCCGAACGGCCTTTCTCATGGTTCTCGCCAATGAGTTTGCCTGAACTAAAAACCTCCACGTCCACGTCATAGACGTGAGGCGCAGGTATAGCATCCGTCGCCGCGACTGTTGGGGCCAAGGCAATACCGCCGGTGATAAGTAACGCCTTCAATAGCTTCATTTGACGACTCCATGGGTGCTCAAGAGAATATAGAAACATGGCGGGGCTATTAGACATCAAGCTGGAGGGTGCCAAAGCCCCCATTGCCGCTTCTCCGCCTCGATTCCACTACGGCGCTACTGCACTAAGTCAAGGGTCTTTATTTGTTCGCGCGGCCAGTACAGGCATTTTCATACCACTCAGACTTACAACCAGGCAAGGTCAAAACCACACTTCCGTGACGCAAGTCCGGTAAGCACGAGCCCATTTTGTTCAACAAAAGATTGGAGTCGCGCTGACATCACAACGCGAACTCAACGCCCTGCTTGTGCTTCAGCGCCGAAGGTGGCCACACATTAGCGATGCTGGCGTTATTGGATTCTTGAGCGCTGCTCTCCTCCGGTAGTCGCCGGTACACTGTGCACCGATCTTGCCGGCCCTGACGGCATGCAAGGGTCGCATTTCACAGCAAGGACTCGCCCTCATTGATCTCTCAAACCATGACACGTAGCGCGCTAGTGGCAGCAATCGCGCTGGCCGCGCCGCTTGCCGTGCTGGCATCAAATACCGTCCAAGGATCCGTTCCCACCCAGAACGACATCGATCAATCACTAGCGCTCGTCAACTGCAAGGCTGATCGCAAAGCCTTCCGGACGCTCGCGTTCACCATGCGCGACGTTCAAGACAGCGGGGAAGCGAAGGCGGGCTGGCAACCGATCGTCACCGAAGGTGAGGCCGATGGCATGCCGCCGGGCGGCATGATGGGCGTCATCGCGGAAATGCGGCTTCCTGCCCCTGTGCGGGTCTTCGGACATGAGACCACCCGGTTGATCCTGTCGCGCATGTCCATCGTCGCGGCGTTCGATGATCCGGACGTTGCCAGGGAACTCACCGGGACGCTGGAACTGGAGGGCCGGGGGGCAGAAGCGCCGCCGGGCGGGATGCGAGTGGTCCATTCCGCGCCCGAGGAGCACGGTGATGGCATCGAGGTCATCGCGCTGGTAGCGGATCGGATCGAGAGCGATCCGTCCCCCATCTCAGTCGCCGGCTGCCTTTACACCACCCGATGACGCCGGCCGCCTGGCCAGTGCCTCCTCGACGCGCTGCTGCAGCACCTTGACGTCGAACGGCTTGCTCACGAACGGCACCTGTTGATGCGCGCGTGGCACGACCTGGTAATACACCGCCGAGGCAAACAGGAAGGGCGTTCCCAGGGCCGCAAGGCGGTCTGCCACCGGAAAGACCGGCCCGTCCCGGAGCTCGACATCCAGAATGGCGGCATCGAAGCGCTGGTGGGCGATGATGCTGAGCGCATCGCTCACGGAATAGGCGGGAATCGCCGTATGACCCGACTCGTTCAGCACTTCGATGAACAGCCGGGAGAGCTCCATCTCGTCTTCGACGACCAGTACGGTACGACCAGCAGAAACGACAGCAGAACGGTTCATGGGGGTGGGGGCGGAAAAGGTGACAGGTATGGTCTGCCTTCGGGTGTCAACGACGGGCCAAGGCCGTTTTCCTGTTTGTTGACACGGATCCAGCCGGCGCCCGATGCGTGCCCCGGGCGCCACGGTTGTAAAATGACCTCCCGTTGATGCCACCGAGGCCCATCCCGATGCCCTACACCAACCGCGACGCGATACAGCGGTTGCGCGAGCAGATTCCCTCGTTCCGCTGCGTGGTGGGATGCCACGACTGCTGTGGCCCGGTCACCGCCTCCAGCGAGGAAGTGGCGCGCCTGCCGGTCAAGAGCGATGCCGAGCATGCCGCGGCGCTGGCCGAGCTGAGCTGCCCGTATCTGGGCAGGAACGGCTGCGAGGTCTACGAAGAGCGGCCGTTGATCTGCCGCATGTTCGGCACCACGCCGACGCTTCGCTGCCCCAATGGCCAGCGGCCGGTGTACATGCTGGATGAGGCCGTCGAGAAGGAGATCCATCAGTTCCTGCGCAGTACCCGGCAGGTGTTGATCTAGCCGGCAGCGGAACCGGGCGCGCCCCCCCGTTAGTTTGATCTGCGTGCGCCGAGGCGCCACACCGCCAGGCCGCCGTACACGACCAGCAGCGCCACCAGCGTCCACAGTTCGTGGCTGACTTCGCCCAGGCTCGCATCCATCTGGTTCAGGCGCACCATCAGGTTGATGCCCGGCGTGGTGGGCAGCAGGTGGGCCAGCGCGACCAGCGCAGGCGGCGAGGTGACCGCCGGCCAGGACAGGTTGGCCAGGAAGAACAGCGGGATCGAGCAGGCGATGACCACCTGGAACGCTCGCTCGCGGGTGGCGAAGAAGCTGCCGACGAACAGCCCGAACGCCACGGTGGCGGCGATGAACAAGGTGCCGCCCAGCAACTGGCCGATGGGATTGCCGCCGCGCGGATAGTCCTGCACCCAGGCGGTGAATCCCGCGTAGTAGAGCAGCCCGAGCAGGCCTATCGTACCGAAGCCCACCGCCATGCCGGCCAGCGTCGGCAGGTCGAAGCGCAGGCGGCGCCCCAGCGCCAGTCGACGGGCGCCAAGCAGCACGCCGATGCCCATGAGCAGGGTCTGGTGCACGATCAGTTCGGCCACGCCGGGCACGATGGCACTGCCGTAGCCCTCCTGGGTGTTGAACAGCGGGCGCTGCACCAGGGTGATCGGCGGCGCCTGTGGCGCACCCATGAACGCCGCCTGCGATACCGCCGCCTCGCGGGCGAAGGCGGTCAGGGCATCGGCCACGCCGCCGAGCACCCAGCTGGCGCGGCCCAGGTATGCCCCGTTGCCCATCAGCACCAGGTAGCCATGGCCACCGCGCAGGATGTCGCGTTCGAGGTTGGCCGGGATCAGCAGGATGCCCTCGGCCCGGCCGGCCTCCATCGCGTCGCGCGCCTGGTCGACGCTGGCCGGCTGGTCGACGATGCGGACCGTGCGCAGGGCATCGACCCGACGCAGCAGTTCCCGGCTGGTGGCGCTCTGGTCATGGTCGACCACCACGATGGGCAGGTTGCTGGCCACCTGATGACGGTAGGCGGCGGGGTAGAAGAACGAGTAGAGCACCACCGCGCCCACCATCAGCACCACCGCATAGCGGTCGGTAAGGACCGTGCGCAGGGTCAAGCGCAGGCTGGCGGCGAAACGGTTCATGCGCCGGCCTCGTTCTGCGCCGCCGGCGGTAGCGGATCGGGGCTGCGGGCGGCGGCGATCAAGCGCCAGCCACCGATGCCGCCGGCCACGAGCACCATCAGCAGCAAGGTGCCCAACGGCCACAGCGAGACGCTCCAGGGCGCGCCGACGAATTGCTGCTGGGTCTGCACCTTGACGTAAGCGGTGAGCGGCAGCAGCACGTTCCAGATCCGGGTGAACAACGGCGCGTCCACCACCGGGAAGGTGGCGCCCGAGAATGCCAGGGCCGTGCCGATGCTCAGGCCGATCGCGGAGAGGGACGTGCCCATGTCGCGGGTGAGCCCGACAAACAGCAGCGCCACCGCCGCACAGGCCAGATAGAACAGCGGCTGGGCCAGCATCAGCAGCAGCGCACTGCCGGCGATGCCGTCGCCGCGGAGCAGGGCCAGGTAGAGCACGCCCAGCGCACCGTAGAGCGAGAACAGCGCGACATACGGCGCGATCTTGCCGGCGATGGCCGCCCACGGCGCGGCGCCCAGCCAGTCGCGCAGGTGACCGTCACGGACTTCACGGCCGAGGCTGGCCGCCACGGCAAGCGCGAGCCCCAGCGACAGGACCGCAGGGAACAGCAACGGCAGCAGGAACAGCTCATAGCTGCGTGCCGGGTTGTGCAGGATGTCCGATTGCACCGCGATCGGCGGCGCGCGCAGCGTGGCCGGGCCCACCTGTTTGGCGATGCGCTCGCCCAGCAGCCGCGCATTCCAGGCGCTGACCGCTTCAACGATATCGCGCACGGCCGACTGGCCGGTGGTGAGGTAGGTGGCGTTGTAGTACGCAAACACCGTTCCCTGGCGGCCGCGCAGCGCATTACGCGTCGCATCGCGCGGCACCAGGACCACCGCGAATACCTCCAGCCGGCGTATCTGTGATTGCGCATCGGCCAGGCTGGACGGCTGGCTGGCCACGCGCACGCCGGGGCTGGCATCGAGCATCCGCGTCAGCTGGCGGCTCTCGGCACTGCGATCGAGGTCGACCACCGCGATCGGAATATCACGCATCACCGAGGCGGCGAACAGCCAGGCCATCACACCCAGCATCAGCGCCGGGAGCAGGGTGACCAGCAGCAGATCGGCGCGGTCCCGACGCAGGTGGTGCAGTTCCCGCTGCAGCGAGGCGGTCATGCCCGCCCACACCGGACGGTTCATCCCTGCGGCCACGCGAACAGCACGCTCATCCCCGGTCGGAAGCCTTCGATACGGGCGACCGGGCGCAGCCGGATCTCGAAGCTGCGCACGTCATAGCCGGAGGATTGTCGGGTCGCGCGCCAGGTGGCGTAGTCGCCGGCCGGATTGATGAAGTACACCTCGAACCCGGCATCGCGATCCAGCGCGGGCACGCTGCCGCGCAGCCGGCTGCCCACCTTCAGGCCGCGCATCTGCGACTCACGCAGGTTCACCGAGACCCACATGTGATCGATGTCGACCAGGGTGAACACCGGGTAGCCGGCGGGCACCAGCTCACCGATGTCGGACATGCGTTTGTTGATCTCGCCCGCCACCGGTGCGCGGCCGTTGACCTCGTCGCGGGCGGCGTTGACCTCGGCCACCGCGCCTTGTGCCTGGCGCACCTGGCCCTGCGCGGCGCGCTTGTCCTGGTCGCGGGCACCCGCCAGCGCCTGGTCGTACTGCGCACGCGCCGCATTGGACAGCTCGCGCGAACTGCGCGCCTGGGCCAGGGCTTCGTCACGTTTCTGCCGCGTCATCACCCCTTCGTTGAACAGGTTCTGCACCCGCTGATAGGTGGCATCGGCGAGGGTGGCACCGGCCTCGGCGCGTTTCCAGTTGGCCTGCGCGGCGCGGATGTCCTCGCTGCGGGCGCCTTCGTCGGCCTTGTCGGCCACGGCGCGCGCCGCGTCCAGCGCGCCATGCGCCTGTTCTTCCTTGGCGGCGACTTCCGGGCTGTCCAGCACGAACAGCACCTGGCCGGCCTTGACCCGGTCGCCCTCGCGCACCTTCAGTTCGGCCAGCCGCGCGGTGATCTTGGCGGCGACGTTGACGGTGTCGGCGTCGGCCATGCCCTGCAGCTGCTCGGCCGGGGTACGCCAGGCCAGCCACAGGCCGACCACCACCACGATCGCCAGCACCAGCACGATGAGGATGCCGAGCTTGCGCTTCTTCGGCGGCGGCGCGTCGGCCGGTGCCTGCAATGTGTCATTCATGCGCGATCACCTCGTCGCCGCGGCGGCGGAATTCTTCATATCGATCCATCTGTCCACTGATCTCCAGCAGCTGTGCCAGTGCCACGTCATACTGATAGGCCGCCTGCGCGCGTTCGACCTGCGCGCCGCCCAGCCCCAGGCGTGCATCGATCACGTCCAGCGAGGTCGCCTGGCCTTCGCGGAACGCCAGCTCCTGCAGGCGCAGGTTCTCACGGTTCTGTTCGATGCTGCTGTCCAGCAGCAGGTACTGCTGGCGGGCGGTATCCAGTTCGTACCAGGCCTTGCGGACGCCGAGCGTCACCTGGTTCTCGGCCTCGCGCAGGCCGGCTTCGGCCTGCTCCTGCTGCGCACGGGCGGCGCTGATCTGCGCGGGACGCGAACTGGGCGACAGGAAGGTGTACTTGAGGCCGATGCCGAACGCCCAGTCCGGATCGGTCAGCATTTCATCGCGACGACGGAAATCGTACTGGCCGAACAGGAAGACGGTGGGCTTGAGCTTGGCCTGCTGCACCCGAACGCCTTGCTCGGCCTGCGCAACCAGGGCACGCAGCCGCGCGATCTGGGGCTGCCGGGCCTGCGCGTCGCGTTCGAACGTGGGCAGCGCCCCGATCGGCGCCCGGTGCACGAACAGGGGCGACAGCGGCCGGACCTCGCCACCACTGCGGAGCAGGGTGGCCAGCGCCGCCTTCAGGGTCTGGAGATCATTGAGCGATTTCTGGTACTCGCGCTCGGCCTTGTCGCGGGCCACGTTGGCCTGCAGGCGCTGGGCGCGGGTGGCAAAGCCCTCGCGCTCCAGTTTCAGGGCATCGTCGAGGTGACGCTGCAGGCCGTCGCGCACGTCACGGCGCACGTCGACCGCCTGTTCCGCCAGGCGCTGGCCGAAATAGGCCTGGGCCAACTGCACGCTCAAGGATTGCCGTTGCGATTCGCGCTCGGCGCTGGCCTGGTCGGTGGCACCGGCCGCAGCCTGCTGCGCGGCCGGGATCAGGCCGCCGGTGTACAGCGGCAGCACCGCGGTCACCACCGGACGGGTCCGCCAATCGCGCTCGGTGAACTGCAGCGGCGAGTCGATACCGAAGGCCTCGGCGACGGGGGCCAGCGAGCCGAGGGGCAGGGTCAGGGTCTTCTGGAACTGCAGGCGACGCACTTCCCCGGTGATCTCCGGCAGCCGCAGCAGGCGGGTGGCGTCCTGCAGGTCCTGCTTGTTGCGCACCGAGGCATCCGCCGCGGCGAGGGCATCGGACACCTGTTCCAGCCGCTGCTGGGATTGCTGCCAGTCCAGGGCGGGAATGGCGGCGTCGCCCGGTGCGACCTGGGCGAAGGCAACAGCACTGCAGAGCAGCAGGGGGAGACTGGTAAGTCCTTTTAAAGCGCGCGTTGGCGGCCAGTGCCGGCTCACGAGGGGGCAGCTCCGTGGGGTGTGACGGCAAGAGGGTAGTGTGCGTCGCGTGAAGTGCGGGTCTTCACAACGGTGACCGCGGTAACGGCGCTCGTGGCGCGCTGCAGATTGACAATTCTCCTATTAGGACGTTTATATCCTATCCGGGACGCTTCGCTGCCGTCGCGGCCCATCCGTTCGTAACGCCTTCCGCCGATCACAACCGCGGTGTGGCACGCGCTTCAGTACGCCATTCAAGAGAGCACGACATGACAGCAGTAAAGGGTTGGCGGCGGTTTTGGCGATGGGTGAAGTGGTTCCTGCTGGGTCTGCTCGCGCTCGTGATCCTTCTCACCCTGATCGGGGTGGTGTACGAGGCGCTGGCGCGCCGCAGCGCGGCGACCGACCATCCGCTGCGGGGCCAGATGGTGGATATCGGCGGGCGCCAGATGCATATCGAGTGCCGCGGCAGCGGCTCGCCGACCGTGATCTTCGAATCCGGCCTCGGCACCGGCGGCACGATGGATTGGACGCGGGTACACGACCGGATCGCCGGCTTCACCCGTGCCTGCGCCTACGATCGCGCCGGCATCATGCGCAGCGATGCCAAGGACACCCCGCAGCGTGCGTCGGCCGTGGCCGATGACCTGCATGCCCTGTTGAAAGGCGCCGGCATCACCGATCCGCTGGTACTGGTCGGTCACTCCATCGGCGGGCCGTACATCCGGACCTATGTCGGGCGTTACGGCGGGCAGGTGGCCGGCCTGGTGATGGTCGACCCCTCCCACCCCGACCAGATCGCCCGGCTCGGCAGCGTGGTGAGCATCGATGTACATCCGAAGAAGGTGTCGCTGTTGATGCACACCGCGACGGCGCTGTCGCGGACGGGCCTGGTGCGCTTCCTGTTCTCGCGCGCCGATCATGGCCCGCGTCCGAAGGATGAGGCCGCGGAGATCACCGCCTTCTCCAGCGCCTCGGTCACCGGCGCGACCGCCGAACTCGACGGCTTCGACAGCACCATGGACGATGCCCGCGCGGTCACGTCGTTTGGCGACCGCCCGGTGATCGTGTTGACCGCGTTGAAACCGTTCAAGCCCGATGAGCTGGAGAAGATGGGTCTGTCGGCTGAGGAGGGCGCCCGGTTCAAGCAGGAATGGCGCACGCTGCATGCCGAGCAGGCCGCCCTGTCCAGCCGCGGGCAGCAACAGATCGTGAGCGACTCGGGCCACTACATCCAGATCGATCAGCCGGATCGCGTGGTCGCTGCGGTCCGCGAGGTGGTGGATGACGTTCGCGCTGACGGGCGTACCGACAAGGAGATGAAATGATGAAGCGCACCCTGCTCTGGGCGGGCCTGTCCATGCTGCTGGCCACCCACGTGGCGGCCGCCGACCATGACCTGGTGATCCGTGGTGGCCGCGTGCTCGACGGCGCCGGCAATCCGTGGGTCCGCGCCGATGTGGCGATCAAGGACGGCCGGGTGGTCCAGGTCGGCCAGGTCCCCGGACACGGCACCCGCGAGATCGACGCCACCGGGCGCTATGTCTCACCCGGCTTCATCGACATGATGGACCAGTCCGGTGCGGCGCTGCTCAAGGACGGCGCCGCGGAAAACAAACTGCGCATGGGCGTGACCACGCTGATCGGCGGCGAGGGTGGCCCGCCGGTGCCTGCATCCGGGATGCCCGGCTACTTCAAGCAGCTGGAAACGCAGGGTATTGCCGTCAACTTCGGCACCTACTACTCCTCGACCCAGGCCCGCGTGCATGTGATGGGTGATGCCGCGGGCGCGCCCACGCGCAAGCAGCTCGATGCCATGGGCGAGCAGGTCAAGATCGCGATGGAGGCCGGCGCGTTCGGCATCTCCAGTGCGCTGATCTATGCGCCCAGCAGCTTCCAGAGCACCTCGGACCTGATCTCGCTGGCCAAGGTCGCCGCCCAATGCGACGGCTTCTATGCAACGCATATGCGTGACGAGAGCGAGGGCGTGGTCAAGGCGATCGAGGAAGCCATCGAGATCGGCGAGAAGGGCGGGGTCAAGGTGGAGATCTTCCACCTCAAGGCGGCCTACGCGCCGGAGTGGGGCAAGCTGATGCCGCAGGCGCTGGCGACGATCAATGCCGCACGCGACCGCGGCGTCGATGTCGCCGCCGATCTGTATCCCTACACCGCCGGTGGCACCGGCCTGGAAATCATCGCGCCCAGCTGGGTCTGGGCCGACGGTCTCGAGAAAGGCATTGAACGCGTGCGTGACCCCAAGGTGCGCGAG
The DNA here is from genome assembly GCF_039673115.1 of Stenotrophomonas sp. TWI1183. Classification (NCBI taxonomy): domain Bacteria; kingdom Pseudomonadati; phylum Pseudomonadota; class Gammaproteobacteria; order Lysobacterales; family Lysobacteraceae; genus Stenotrophomonas; species Stenotrophomonas sp. TWI1183. The sequence continues at coordinate 5,916 of NZ_JBDJKZ010000001.1, read as the reverse complement.
CGGATGAAGAAAGAGGTCGCGGCGGGGTCGATGCCCGGCTGGTCGAATCTGGTGCATGCCTCGGGCGGCTTCGAGAATGTGCGTCTGGCCAACAGCTTCAGCGACAAATATCGGCGGTTCCACGGCAAGACGCTGGCCGAGATCGGCAAGGAACTGAATCTCGATCCCGCGGACGCGGCCTGGGACATCGCGCTCGAAGGGTTGCCCAATCGCGCGGTTGCGCTGTACTTCATGATCAGCGAACAGGACGTGCAGCTCGCGCTGCGCCAACCGTGGGTCAGCATCGGTAGTGATGCCGCGGCGGCGGTGAACTACGGCAGCGACGGCGCCATCGGCCTGCCGCACCCGCGCGCCTATGGCACCTTCCCGCGCATCCTCGCCGAGTATGTGAAGCGACAGCACGTGCTGACGTTGGAGGATGCGGTGCGCAAGATGACCAGCTGGCCGGCGCAGCGGATGGGGCTGAGCGATCGCGGGTTGATCCGCGAGGGCATGCGCGCGGACATCGTGCTGTTCGATCTGGACACACTGGATGATGTAGCGAGCTGGGACGCACCTGCTGGCGCGCCGACCGGCATCGAGACCGTGATCGTCAACGGCGTGGTCAGCTTCGAGGGCGGCAAGCACACCGGTGCCAGGGCCGGCTCGGCGCTGCGCCATCAATGCCGCACGCGCTGAAAAACGTGCGCGCCCCAACACACACAGGACACACCTCATGATCCGACATTCCACCGGTGGGAGCCTTCTCGCCCTGGCGCTGGCCACGTCTGCGCCGGCATTCGCTGCCGCGCCCCCGATTGCCAGCGCGGATGACCTGGGCACGGCCGTCTCGGCGCAGATCGCCTGCGCGGGCATTTTCGTGGCCAACCGCGCCGAGGCCGACGTGCTGCGTGATGACATCCACGCGTTGGCGCCCTTCACCAAGGCGGTGACGCTGTCGGTGGACCGCAGGGCGGGTACCGTCACCGCCTCCGCGCCCGGCACGCCCACCCGCACGGCACTGCATCGCCCGGCGGTCGGCTGCACGCTGACCACTGGCGACGTGCCGCTCACCGCACTGAAGGCCCAGACGGCCCGGCTCAAACCGCTGTCGCCGCTCTCTGCACGCCCGTGGCCGCAGGGCGACCAGCCCGTGCCGGCACTGCAGGCCGCCGCTGAAACGCACCTCGACCGCGCCGCACTCGATGCAGCGGTGCAGGCCGCTTTCGATGAGCAGAACGTGGACGGTTACCCGGACACCCGCGCGATCCTGGTCGTGCAGGGTGGGGCGATCGTCGCCGAACGCTATGCGCCCGGCTTCGACCAGAACACCCGCATGCTGGGCTGGTCGGCGACCAAGAGCTTCATGGGCACGCTGGTCGGCCTGCTGGTCGATGATGGCGTGCTCAAGCTGGATGAGCCTGCGCCCGTGCCGGAGTGGAAGGGTGCAAGCGATCCGCGTGGCGCCATCACGCTGCGCCAGCTGCTGACGATGTCGAGCGGGCTGGCGTTCGTCGAAAGTTACAAGCCGGGCAATGACTCGATCAAGATGCTCTTCGAGGCAGGCGACATGGGCGCACTGGCGGCTGCTTCGCCGCTGGAGCACGCCCCTGGGACGTTCTGGAGCTATTCGTCGGGCACGACCAACCTGCTGTCGCGGATCGTCTTCGAGGCGACCGGCGGCACCCTGGAAGGCATGACCCGTTTCGCGCAGCAGCGGCTGTTCGAGCCCGCCGGCATGCGCAGCGCGCTGATCGAACCGGACGAATCCGGTGTACTGGTCGGCAGTTCCTACGGCTATGCAACGGCGCGCGACTGGGCACGCTACGGGCTGCTGCACCTGAACCACGGCCAGGCCGGCGGGAAGCGGCTGCTGTCGCAGGAATGGCTCGACTTCGCGCTGACGCCCACCCCTGCATCGCCGCGGCCCTCCTACGGCGCGCAGCTGTGGCTGAACCGCGCAGAGGCCACGGAAGCGGGGCGCAAGGTGCTGCAGGATGTGCCACCCGATGCGTTCATGGCGATGGGCCACAACCACCAGATCGTGGCCGTGATCCCCTCGCAGGATGCCGTGATCGTGCGTCTGGGCTGGACCCCGGAAGGGCAGAAGTTCGACTGGAACAAGCATCTGTCGCGGATCGCGGCGGCGCTCGCCCCGGCCGTCGCACCGACGAAGTAGCCGGAAGCGGGGAGAAGAAGGAGGGCGCCCACAGCGGCGCCCATTGACAGTTCTCTTTATAGAGAACTACTGTCTCAATGTGAGAATTACTCACCTTCAGGCAGGGAAACGAGATGTGCTCGATCAAGCTGTTGGCGACGCCCCCGATCACCCGTGACCGTGCCGCCGACGGGGTGAACGTCTGATGGCCCGCCTGAAACTCGGTATCGCGGTCGACGCCCTGCGTCTCGCAGCCCCCTTCCGCATCGCCAGTCACGTGTTCGACTCCCGGCTGGCGTGCCTGGTCACCCTGGATGACGGCACGCACGTCGGCCGCGGTGAGGCGACCGGGGTCTACTACCTGGGCGAAGACATCGAGACCATGCGCGTGCAGCTGGAAGCGGCGCGCGACGCGATCGAAGCCCATCCGACACGCGAGGAGCTGCGCGCGATCCTGCCCGCCGGCGGCGCACGCAACGCGGTCGATGCCGCGCTGTGGGAACTGGAATCCAAGCAGACCGGCACACCCGTCTGGGCGCTGGCCGGGCTCGCTGCGCCACGGCCGCTGCCGACGACATTCACGGTGGGTGCCGACGACCCCGCAGCCATGGCGGCGGCCGCGGTTGCGTATCGGCAGGCGCGCTCCATCAAGGTCAAATTGACCGGTGACCTGGACCTCGACATCGCGCGCGTCGCCGCCATCCGTGCGGTGCGCCCGGATGTCTGGCTGGGCGTGGACGCCAACCAGGGCTATCAGATCGGCGATCTCGACCGCCTGGTGACGGCCATGCTGGCAGCCGATGTGTCGCTGATCGAACAGCCACTGGCGCGCGGGCGCGAAGCCGATCTCGATGGATTCGTGTCGCCCATCCCGCTCGCCGCGGACGAGAGCGCGCTCACCCTCGCGGACGTGGAAGGACTGAAGGGCCGCTTCAAGGTATTCAACATCAAGCTCGATAAATGCGGCGGCCTGACCGAAGCCCTGTTGATCGCGGCCGCGGCGCGCGAGGCGGAGCTGGGCGTGATGGTCGGTTGCATGGTCTGCAGCAGCCTGGGGGCCGCGCCGGGCTTCGTGGTCGGGCAGCTCTGTGATCTCGTCGACCTGGACGGTCCGACCTTCCTCAAGCAGGACCGTACCCCGGGAGTTGTCTATCGCGACGGCACGATCTGGTGCGACGACGCGGTCTGGGGCGCCGGGAGCTGAGGCGCGGGGCGCGCCTGGCGCACGAAATGATGTCAATGCTGCGACGCAGGATTGACAGTTCTCTGAACAGGACTATTGTGTCCTACATGGGCTTGTAAGTAGCCATTCATCCCAGGAGCGTCATTGCCAGGCCGGCACCACCCCAGCACTACGGGGTGCCCTGACTGCCGCATTCCGTGCCCATTGCCGTGGGCGTCCAGCTTCGCTACCGAGGTCTCATCACATGAGTCACTGTTCGCTCCGAATGAACGCGTTGTCGCTGGCCTGCACTGCAGGCATCCTGGCCCTGGGCTGCAGCGCCACGGCACTGGCACAGGTCGCCGCCGAGAACCCCAACCGCGACGAGGTACATACCCTGGGCACCGTGACCGCGACCGCGCAGAAACGCGTGGAAGTGGTGACCGATATCCCGATGTCCATCAGCGTCATCAGCGAAGAGCAGCTCGACCGCCTCCAGGTCAACAACATGAACGACCTGGCCGGACTGGTCCCCGGCCTGCAGATCACCAGCCTCGGCGCGCCGGGCCGTTCGACGATCTCGATCCGCGGCATCACCCCGATGGGCAACACCGCCTCGACCTCGATCTATGTCGACGATGTGCCGCTGACCGCCAACGGCTCGCTGTCCGGTGCCACCTCCGGCATGTTCGATCTGCTGCCTTACGACGTGCAGAACGTGGAAGTGCTGCGCGGGCCGCAGGGCACGCTGTACGGTGCCAGTGCCCTGGGCGGCGTGGTCAAGTACGTGACCAAGCGGCCGGACCTCGAGGACTTCTCGGGCCGCGTCGGCGCCACGATGCGCGTTGTCGACGATGGCGGCCGGGTCGGCCATTCCGAGCGTGCCGCCGTCAACGTGCCGCTGGTGGAGGGTCAGCTGGCCCTGCGCGCCAGCTACGCCGAGCAGACCAGCCCGGGCTGGATCGACAACAGCGTCCTGCATCGCCGCGACACCAACGATGTGTACCAGAACGCCGGCCGCCTTTCGCTGTTGTGGAAGGCGTCGGACACGGTGGATGTCCTGCTCACCGCGATGCGCCAGGAGAACAAGGGCGACAATTTCGCGACGGTCGCACTGGACCCGGCCACCTTCAAACCGAAGCTGCCCGGCTACGCCAATGAATACCTGTTCCTGCAGCCCAGCACGATCAAGTACGACGTGTACGGCCTGACGGTGGACTGGGATCTCGGCTGGGCCGATTTCACCTCTGCCAGCAGCTGGATGAAATCCAACTCGTGGCGCCTTCAGGACCAGTCGGTGGAGTACATCCCGTTGCTCGGCCAGAAGCCGGGCGTCGGGCCGGTGATGGCCTATGCTGGCCTGGACACGGATATCGAACTGAAGAAGTGGACCCAGGAACTGCGCCTGACCTCCAAGGGCGACAGCCGCCTGGAGTGGCAGCTCGGCGCGTTCTACACCGATGAGGATGCCACCTACACCGAGCGTGGCAGTGCATTGAGCCCGGCGTTCATCCCGGTGCTCGATCTGTTCACCGCCTCGGTGTTGACCACCTATAAAGAAAAGGCCCTGTTCGGCAACGCCACCTGGAAATTCACCGACCGCTTCGATCTGGCCTTGGGCGTGCGCCATGCGCGCAATGACCAGGAGTTCCGCCAGACGCTCGGCGGTCCGCTGGGCGGCGACGGGGTGCAGCGCATCACCGAATCCTCGGAAAGCGTGACCACCTGGAGCGCCAGTCCGCGGCTGTTCCTGGGCGAAGACACCATGGCCTACGTGCGCGTGGCCACCGGCTATCGCGCCGGCAGCCCGAACCCCATCCTGCCGGCCGCCCCCGATGTGCCGTCGCAGGTGAAGTCGGACACGCTGATCAACTACGAAGCCGGCCTCAAGACCCACTTCTGGGATCGGCGGGCGCTGGTGGAAGTGGCGGCGTTCCGGATCGACTGGGATGACATCCGCCTGAACCTGCTCACGCCCCAGGGCATCTCCTATGGCGTCAATGGTGGCGAAGCGCGCAGCCAGGGCGTTGAATTCACCGGCGCGCTGATGCCGGTCGACGGCCTGCGCCTGAGCAGCAGCCTGACCTACACCGATGCCAAGTTGACCGCGCCGATTCCGCCGGCCCGCCCGGGCGGCCCCAACCAGGCCGAATCCGGTGCACAGCTGCCGCAGGTGCCCGAATGGGCAGGCAGCCTGCAGGCCGACTACCAGTTCCCGACGAGTGGCGAGTGGGGCTGGAGCGTCGGTGGCGCGCTGCGCTATTACGGCGAGCGCGCGGCCTCGGTGGCGTCGACGCAGTCCTTCGATCTGCCCAGCTACACCACGGTCGACCTGACCGCGGAAGTGAGCAGCCAGAACACGACCGTGCGCTTCTTCATCACCAACCTCACCAACAAGGACATCTACGTGGCGGCAGGCAGGACGATTCCTGCGGCAGGCGCGCAGGAGTACCGGCGCTGGAATGCGGTGATGATGCAGCCGCGCACGGTGGGTGTGTCGCTCGATTACAGCTTCTGATCGAGCGGGGCAGGGCGGGGGGGGGGGGGGGGGGGCGGGGGGGGGGCCCCCCCCCCCCCCCCCCCCCAACACACCACCCGAACACCACGCCGCACCGCC